>DASXVK010000241.1:0-16323 GCA_036504295.1 Polyangia bacterium | reverse complement strand
TGAGGACGGCCGCGCGCCGGCCACGACGCTAATCGAGGCGCTGCGGCGCCCGCTCGCGTTCGCCGCCCGGGATGACTTCGCCGCGCTCGGCCGAATCGTAGGCCTGGGCGTCGCGGCGGCGGCGGCCGCGGGCCGCATCCTGCCGCTGCTCGGCTCTGCCCACGGCCCCGTGCGCGCGGAGCTCACCAAGTTCGCGAACGCCTGCCTCGAGGCCGACGCCGCGCCCGAGGCCCAGCGCCGGGTGATCGTGGCGCGCGGCCTGCGCCTGTGCGCGCGCCTGGCGGACCTCCTCGGGCAAAGCAACAGGGAGGCGGGGAGACGGGGAGGAACGCCTGGGTTGGGATGTGCCGAGGGCCCGCGGGGGCGGTCGACGCCCGCGTCCACGCCGCCGACCCGTAGCCCGATGGACCTGCCGTCGCCCGCGCCCGCGCGACCGAACCCTGATCCTCTCCCCGTCTCCCCGTCTCCCTGTTCAATTCCCCCCGCGCCGCCCGCGGCCGGGCTCGCGGCGGCGCTCACGTCGCTGCCGGGGTGCGGGCCGGCGTTCGCGGCGCGGTTCGCGGCGGGGCGTGGGGTCGAGTGCGTCGGGGACCTGCTGTGGCTGCTGCCGCTCGGGTACGAGGACCGCCGCGCGGTGGTGCCGCTGGCGCAGCTCGCCGACGTGCCCGACGGCAGCCGCGTGACCACCCGGGGCACGGTGCGCCGCGTGAGCAGCTTCCCGCGGCGGTTCGTCGACCTCACCGTCGAGGACGAGGGCGTGCGCCTCGTCGCGCGCTGGTTCCGCGTGAACCCCGGCCTGGCGAAGCGGTTCACGAGCGGCGACCAGGTCGTACTCTCCGGCGCCCTCAAGCGGTACCAGGACCAGCTGATGATGGCCCACCCCGACGTCGTCGCCGACGAAGGCGCCGGCGGTGGCATCCGGGTGCGCTACCCCGAGGTCGAGGCGGTGCCGCCGCGCATCGTGGCGCGCCTGTGCCGCGCGGCGTGCGTCGAGGCGGCCGACCTCTGCCCCGACGGCCTGCCCGCGGAGCTCACGCGGCGGCTGGAGCTGCCCTCCCTGGCCGCGGCGCTGCGGACGCTCCACCTCGTGCCGGCGGACCTCCCGCCGGCGGACGTGGCCGCGCTCGACGCCGGGCAGACCGCGGCCCACCGGCGGCTGGTCTTCGACGAGCTCTTCTTCCTGCAGCTCGGGCTCGCGCGGCGCCGCGCCCGCTGGCGCGCCGACGCCGCGCCGGCGCTGCCCGCGATCGCCGACCCGCTCGCCGAGGTGCGGCCGCACCTCGGCTTCGCCCCGACGGCGGCCCAGGAGCGCGCCGCGCGCGAGATCGCGGCCGAGCTGTGCGTGGCCGAGCCGATGAACCGCCTGCTCCAGGGCGACGTCGGCGCGGGCAAGACGGTCGTCGCCTTCGCGGCCGCGCTGCAGATGGCGCGCGCCGGCTGGCAGACGGCGCTGATGGCGCCGACCGAGATCCTCGCCGAGCAGCACCTCGCGACCATCACGCCGTGGGCCCGCGCGCTCGGCCTGCGGACGGCGCTCCTCACCGCCTCGACCCCGCGCGGCGCGCGCGAGTCGCTGCTCGCGCTCACCGCCGCGGGCCGCCTGGACATCGTCATCGGCACCCACGCGCTGCTCGCCGAGCGCGTCGGCTTCGACCGCCTCGGGCTCGTGATCGTCGACGAGCAGCACCGCTTCGGCGTCGCCCAGCGCGCGCGGCTGCGGCGCAAGGGCGAGGGCGCCGCCGGATTGCCGCACCTGCTCGTCATGACCGCGACGCCCATCCCGCGCACGCTCGCGCTCACGATCTACGGCGACCTCGACGTGACCACGCTCGACGAGCTGCCGCCGGGCCGCCGCCCGCCGGCGACGACGCTCCACCTGGGCGCGCGCGGCCGCCGCGAGGCCCGCGCGCGGCTCCAGGCCGAGCTCGCCGCGGGCCGCCAGGCCTTCGTGGTGTGCCCGCGCGTCGAGGAGCCCGACGACCCCGACACCGAGGTCACCGTCAAAGGCGCGGTCGGTACGGCCGAGCGGCTCGCCGCGGAGCTGCCCGGCGCGCGCGTGGGCCTCGTCCACGGCCGGCTCCCCGCGCCGGAGCGCGACGAGGCGATGCGGCGCTTCCGCGCCGGCGACTTCAACCTCCTGGTCGCGACGACCGTCATCGAGGTCGGCGTGGACATCCCGCGGGCGACGATGATGGTCGTGCTCTCGGCCGACCGCTTCGGCCTGGCGCAGCTCCATCAGCTCCGCGGCCGCATCGGGCGCGGCGGCGGCGAGTCGGCCTGCCTGCTCGTGTGCGAGCCCGAGGCCGGCGAGGAGGCCATCGCCCGCCTGCGCGTGCTGTGCGACACCGGCGACGGCTTCCGCATCGCCGAGGCCGACCTGGCCCTCCGCGGCCCCGGCGAGCTCGCCGGCACGCGCCAGGCGGGCATGCCGCGGCTGCGCTTCGGCGACCTCGCGCGCCACGGCGAGGTGCTGCGCCTCGCCCGCACCGAGGCCTTCGCGCTCGCCCTGCGCGACCCGGAGCTCAAGGCGCCGGAGCACGCCGCCGCCAAGGCGGTGCTCGAGTCGCGCTGGGACCCGGCCGCGCTCTACGGCGAGGAGGCAGGGTAAGCCTCCAGCGGGCCCTGGGGGCGCGTATAATCGGCTTCATGACCCACGCGCGCGGGGTGGTCATCGGGCTGGTCCTCGCCCTCGGCGCCTGCAACGGCGAGGTCGGCCGCGGCACCGGCGATGGGGGCGCGCCGCCCCCCGGTGACGGGGCGCCGCCTGCCGCCGACGGCGCCCCGGCCGGGGACGCCGCCGGCGCCACCGACGGCGCGGCCGGCGACGCCGCCGCGGCCCCGGGCGACGGCGGCGGGCTCGCCTGCCAGGCCGACGATCACCAGCACACCGGCGAGGCGACCTACTACACCTTCGCCGACGGCACTGGCAACTGCAGCTTCCCGGCGACCCCCGCCGACCTCATGCTCGGCGCCATGAACCACGTCGACTACGCGGCGTCGGCCGTGTGCGGCGGGTGCGTGCGGCTCACCGGCCCGAACGACACCATCACGATCCGGATCGTCGACCAGTGCCCGGAGTGCCCCCAGGGCAACATCGATCTCAGCCCGCAGGCGTTCGAGCGCATCGCGGCGCTGAGCGCCGGGCGCGTCGCGATCAGCTGGCAGTACGTCTCGTGCGGCGTCACCGGCCCCATCGTGTACCACTTCAAGGAGGGCTCGAACCAGTGGTGGACCGCGGTGCAGATCCGCGACAGCCGCAACCGCATCGCCACCGTCGAGTACCGCGCCGCCGGCGGCGCCTACGAGGCCGTCCCGCGCCTCGACTACAACTACTTCGTCGCGGCGAGCGGCATGGGCCCCGGCCCGTACGCGTTCCGCGTGACCGACGTGTACGGCCACGTGCTCGAGGACACGGGCATCCCGTTCGTCGAGGCCGGCGACGCCGCGGGCGCGGGCCAGTTCCCGGCCTGCGCCGGGCCGTGAGAGCGCCGATCGCGCGCTCGTTGCCCGCCGGCAGCCCCTGCGCTAAGTATCAACCCGCATGAGAGAGCGGCGTAATCAGCTCCGGCGGACCGTGTGCGGGGCCATCGTGACCGGGGTGCTGTCCGGCCTGGTGGTGGCCCTCGTCGAGCTGGCGTACGTCTTCGCGATGGGGACCGGCCCGACCGCCGGCGGCGCGCGCTTCGCGCTCTACGTCGCCATGCTGCTGACCGGGTTCGGCGGCGTGATCGGCGCGCTCGAGGGGGCCCTGGTCTTCGGCCTGGCGCGCGGGGCCGAGGCGCTCGGGCGCCGCCGCACGAACGAGGCCCGCTGGACGGCGCGGCTCTACGCCGCCGTGCTCACGCCCGGGGTGGCCCTCTTCTGCGCCCAGATCTTCCGCGGCCGCTTCGCCCGCACCATCCCGTTTCACGACGGGATCGCGGTGCTGATCGGCGTCGCGCTCCTCTACGCGATCTTCCGCGGCGTCGTCCTCATCCTGGCCGCGCGCGAACGGCTGCGGGCCGGGGCGGTCTCGCCGTGGCGCGCCCGCGTCCTCGGCCTCGGGCTGCTCGCCCTGGCGGTGGGCCTCTACCTCGCGGACCAGCGCGTCCTGCCGCGCCTCTATCCCCACCTGCACGCCGCGCTGGCCGCCGGCACGCTGATCCTCGTGCAGCTCGGCCTGGGCGTGCTCTACCTCGCCGGGCAGCGCACGGGCTCGCGCCTCGGCCGCCTCGCCGAGCCGGCCCTCGCGCTCTCGTTGCTGCTCGCCTCGAGCGCCGGGGCGGTCAGCGCGCTCGCGGGCCTGTCGCGCTCGCAGGGGCTGCGCTTCGTCGCGCTCGAGCACACGGCGGCGACGCAGAAGGCGCTGGCGCTGGCGGCCGGGGTCCGGCTGTGGCCGCGCCGGGCGCTCGGGCCGGCGGCGCCGCTCACGGCCGCCCCGGCGGTGGCCGCGGTCAAGCTGCCGCAGGGGCCGCGGCTGCCGGGCGCCGACGTCTTCCTCATCACGATCGACGCGGTGCGGGCCGACCACGTCGGCGCCTACGGCTACCCGCGCCCGACCACGCCGAGCATCGACGCCCTCGCGAAGTCCGGCGTCGTCTTCGACCGCGCCTACGCGCAGGTGCCGCACACCTCGTTCTCGCTGTCGACGCTGATGACGGGCAAGTACCTCTACTCACTCGCCGCGCTCGGCGACCGGCAGCGGCACGAGACGCTGCCGACCATCCTGCGCCGCTACGGCTACAAGACGGCCGGCTTCTTCCCGCCGTCGGTCTTCTTCATCGACGCCCAGAAGTTCACGGCCTACGAGGAGAGCCGCTTCGACTTCGAGTACGTGAAGTACGAGTACCTCGACGCGGCGCGCCGGGTGGACCAGGCCATCGACTTCCTGGGCCGGGAGCAGCCGCCGCACGTCTTCGTCTGGACGCACTTCTTCGAGCCGCACGAGCCGTACGACCCGCACCCGGGCCACGTCTTCGGCACGAGCGCGATGGACCGCTACGACGGCGAGATCGCCTACGTCGACGAGCACGTGGGCCGCTACGTGCGCTGGATCCGCGCGCACCGGCCGAACGCCGTGATCATCGTCAGCGCCGATCACGGCGAGGAGTTCGGCGAGCACGGCGGCCACTACCACGCGACCACGGTCTACGACGAGCAGATCCGCGTGCCGCTCGTGGTCAACGCCGCCGGCGTCGCGCCCCGTCACGTGCCGGGCCAGGCGGAGCTCATCGACGTCCCGTCCACCATCCTCGGGCTGCTCGACCTGCCGCTGCCGGTGCGCATGCGCGGCACGGATCTCACGCCGTGGATGGGGGACCCGCCGGCCCCGCCGGAGGCGCTGCCCGCCGCGTTCGGCGAGGTCGAGCAGAAGAAGATGGTCGTGCGCTGGCCGCACAAGCTCGTCTGCGACCTCGGCCGCGGCTTCTGCGAGCTGTACGACCTCACGAGCGATCCGGCCGAGAAGCGCAACCTCGTCGACGCGCGCCCCGACCTGGTCGCGCGGCTGCGGGGCGACCTCGACGGCTGGATCGGCAGCCACCTCGCCTACGAGCAGCGCCCGGAGGAGCTCTCCGGGTCGGAGCGCCGGCGCCGCGCTCTCGAGCGCGGCCGGCTCGGCGACGCCGGCGCGGTCCCCGAGCTCGCCCGGCTCCTCGGTGAGCCCGACCCCGCCACCCGGCGCGCGGCCGCGCGGCTGCTGATGACCCTGCGCGTGCCGCCGGCCCGCGCGGCCCTCGTCCGGGTCCTCGCCGACCCCGACCCCGAGGTGCGCCGCTGGGCCGCGGCGGGCGCCGCGCCCGACTCGCCGCCGGCGCGGACGGCGGCGCTCGCCGTGCTCGCCGACGCGGCCGCGCCCGAGGAGGCGCGGCTGTGGGCGGCCATCGGCCTCGGCGACGCCGGCGACACCACGGGCGTGCCGCTGCTCGCGCACGCCGTCGCCACCTCGTGCCGCGTCGTCGCCGACGGCAGCAACGCCGACGGCCGCTGCGTGGGCCAGATCGACCCGGCGCTCGCGCGCGACATCACCGTGCTGCTGGGCACGCTGAAGGACGCCCGCGCCGTCCCCGACCTGCTGGAGGCGCGCAGCATCGTGCGGCTGCGCAAGGAGGCGGTGCAGGCGCTCGGCCGCATCGGCGACCGCCGGGCCGCGGCGCCCCTCGCTCGCGAGCTCACCGAGGAGCCCCGCATCGAGGTGCGGGCCGAGCTGGCCGCGGCGCTCGAGCGGCTCGGCGATCCTCGCGGCGTGCCCGCGCTCGCGCAGGCCTTCGCCCGCGAGACCGAGCCGCAGGTCGCCCGGGCGCTCTTCCAGGCGCTCTGCGCGCTCGGCGGCGCCCGTGGGGCGCACGCCGCGGACCTCCGCCGGTGGCAGGCCGGGGCCCACGCCGTCGCGCTCAGCGCGGCGCGCCACCCGGGCGAGCGGCTCGACCTGTGGCTGTACGCGGCGCCCGGCGCCCGCGGCCGCGTCGGCGTGCGCCTGGGCGCCGCCGTCGTCGGCGCCGTCGACCTCGAGCCCGCGGAGCGGGTCTACACGGTCGCGCTGCCCGAGGGCGTGCCGCCGCGCGGCCCGCTCCACTTCACGCTGCTGCCCGAGGCGGGCGCGCCGCGGCTCGACACGGTGCTGCTGCGGGCCCTCAAGCCCGAGCCGTCGTCACGCCCGGCGTCCCAGCCCGCGAGCGCCCCTCACGCCGGGCGGTAGGGGACAACAGGGAGGCGGGGAGACGGGGAGTTGGATTGGGGTTGGCAGCGGTAGCCCACGGCAAACCTGCTCGAGCGCCGTTCTCGCGCGTTCAGCCCAACGAAAACCAAGGTCCGACTCCCCGACTCCTCGTCTCCCTGTTTTCCGTCCGAATCTGTCGGCTCAGGCGGCCGTCAGCGCGCACAGCTCGCGCAGCGCCGCGAAGAAGGCGGCCACGTCCGCGCGCGTGGTGTAGAGGTATGTCGAGGCGCGCAGCACCTCGCCCGCGGTGAGCTGGTCGACGAGCGGCTGGGCGCAGAGGTGCCCCGAGCGGCAGACGATGCCGTAGGAGTCGCAGAGCATGCGCGCCAGCTCCGACAGATCGCGCCGGCCCGGCAGCGCCAGGCTGAGGAGGCCGCCGCGGTCCACGCCCGCCGTCGCACCCAGCACCTGCAGCGCCGGTAGCTCGCGCGCGCCCGCGACGAGCGCCGCGGCCATCTCCCGCTCGTGCCGCTCGACGGCATCGAGGCCCAGGCGCTCGAGGTAGTCGACCGCCGCGACGAGCCCCACGACCCCGTCGATGTTCGGCGTGCCGGCCTCGAAGCGCAGCGGGCTGCGGCGCAGGCGTAGCTCGGTGTCGGTGACCCAGTCGACGGTGCCGCCGCCCAGCATCAGCGGCGCCAGCGTGGCGAGCCGCTCGGCGCGGCCGTAGAGCACGCCGATGCCCGTCGGCCCGAGCATCTTGTGCCCGGAGAAGGCGAGGAAATCGACGCCCAGGCTCGCCGCGCGCAGGGCGCGGTGAGGCGCCGACTGCGCGGCGTCGAGGACGACCAGCGCCCCGACGTTCTGCGCCGCCGCGACGAGCGCCTCGACCGGGGCGTAGAGGCCGGTCACGTTCGAGCAGTGGGTGATGGCGACGACCCTGGGCCGCTCGCGCAGGAGCGCGCGGTAGTGGTCCAGATCGAGGCGCCCGGCGCCGTCGACGCGCACGATCGCCGTGCGCGCGACCGCCCGCCACGGCAGCAGGTTCGAGTGGTGGCTGTCGGCCGCGACGAGGACCAGGTCGCCGCCGCCGAGGCCGAGGCCGTGCGCGACCAGGTTCAGCGCCTCGGTGGTGTTGCGCACGAAGACGATCTCGTCCGAGCGGGCGCCGATGAAGGCGGCGATCCGGGCGCGGCCCTCCTCGTAGACGCCCGAGACCTCCTGGCCGAGGAGGTGCTTGCCGCGGTGCACGTTGCCCGCGCGCGTCCGGTAGTGTTCGTCGAGCGCGGCGGCGACCAGGGCCGGCCGCAGGGAGGTCGCGGCGCTGTCGAGGTAGATCAAGGGCCGGCCGTCGATGGCGCGCGCGAGCAGCGGGAAGTCGGCGCGCACCGCCGCGGCGAGGTCGAGCCCCGGCGCGCCCGTCATCGCGGGCTCACGCCCACGCCGGGGGCGCGCCCGCGGCCGACCGGCAGGTCAGGAACTTGCCCGACTGCGACGAGGCGATGGCGTCACGCGCGGCGACGTCGAGCCGGACGCCGGCGCCGACGAGCGCCCGCACCGCGGCCTGCACCGCGGCGGCGTCGACGGCGGCCCCGTCCTCGGGCAGGTACGAGAAGGCGAACCGCTCCCGCTCCCGCTGCTCGAGCTGGTAGAGCCGCAGCGGCAGCGCCGCCAGCGCCTCGGCGACCTCCCGCGGCGTGAGGAGCCGGCCGTCGGCGAGGACGAGCACCGAGGTCTTGCGGCCCTCGAAGCGGACGAGGGGCGCGCGCGCGCCGCACGGGCACGCCCCGCCGACGAGGGTGTAGAGGTCCCCGGTGCGGTAGCGGACGTGGGGCGCGAGCCGATCGCCGATCGTCGTGAGGTAGAGCTCGGCGAGCTCGCCGGGCGCCGCGTGGCGGCCGCCGGCGACGAGCTCGGGGTAGAACGTGCCGGTGTTGAGGTGCAGGCCGCCGTGCTCGCACTCCGCGGCGATCTTGCCGAACTCCGACATCCCCACCGTCTCGACGACCACCGTCGCGCCGGTCACGCCCGCGCGGATGACGCGCCGGTCGCCGGGGGTGGTCTGGCAGAACCCCAGCGCCACGACGCCGACGGCGAGCGGCGCGCCGCCGGTCCGCCGCAGGTGGCGCACCAGGTGGCTGATGCGGAAGGGGTCGCCGTCGAGCATGACGGGCCGGAACGCGTCGAGCTCGCGCGCCGCCTGGTCGAGCATGCCGCCGGGCGCGAGCAGGAAGTCGGCGGTCGTCGGCAGCGCGAGGCGGCCGCTCGGCATCAGGCGCGCCTCCATGCCGGCGTCGGGGTTCGCGCAGTCGACCGCGGTGCACTGGGGCGGCGCGTACATCGCGTAGCGCCGGGGGGTCGCGGCGCGCAAGGTGCGCCACACCGCCGCGTTCAGGCGCATGGTCCCGAAGAGCCGGCGGTTCGCGAGCCCGGCGTGGTGCGCGGTGATGAGCCGCTCGTCGGTGGTGCCCGAGGTCGAGACCGTGAAGACCCCGGGCTCGCCCAGGTGGCGGCCGCGGGCGAGCACGCGGGCCGGGAAGTGCCGCCGGTAGTCGCGCTTCGTCGTCGCGGGCACCTGGAGCAGGTCGGCGGGCGCGCGCACCGCGCCCGGCGCGACGCCGGCCCGATCGAGGTGCTCGCGGTAGAACGGCACCTGGTCGTACGCGAACGCCAGCTCCTCGAGGGCCCCGCGGAAGCTGGTCTCGGTCTCGTCGGCCATGCGTCAGGGACAGTCTACCCTACTCGTACTCGAGCGCGAAGTCGGCGTGCCCCTCGTGGTCGAGCGCGACCAGCTTCTCGTAGTGGATCGAGTAGAGGTGGCTCGCGCGCTCGGGGTCGCCGCGCATGGCGAGCACGCGCCCGAGGTAGAGCGTGTGGTCGCCGCTGTCGACCTGGTGCTCGACCACGCACTCGAAGGCGACGGTCGCCCCGGCGATGGTCGGCGGCCGCACGTGCCGCGACGGCACGAGCGTGAGGCCCGCGGCGGCGACCTTGTCCCCGCGCCGCCCGCTCCGGGTGCCGCAGATCCAGGCGCCCTTGGCCTGGTCGGCGGCGGGGAAGCTCACCACGAACTCCTTGCAGTGCTCGAGGCACTCGTGGGAGTAGCGGTGGTGCCCGACGGCGATGGCGAGGTTGAGCGGCTCCCACGACGTGAAGGTCCACCAGCCGAGGCCGATGACGTTCGGCCGGCCGGCGCCGTCCACCACGGTCGCGAGCACGTACGGGAAGGGCGAGGCGAGGGTGAGAGCCTGGTTCCGCGTGAGCGAGCGCATGCGTTCCCCCGGGCGGCTGCCCGGGGGAGCATAGCACGGCTGACGCGGCTACATCGGCGGCGGGCTGCCGGGCGCCTGCGCGACGTTGCCCGGGTAGCGCGTGAGCATCTTGCTCACCGCGTCATCGAGCTTCATTCGGTGCACGCGGTCGGGGGTGTTCACCACCTGCGAGGCGGTGCCCCGCCAGATGACCCGGTCCTGCCGGGGATCGATGAAGTCGACCACCAATGTCCCCTCGATGTCGATGTACGTCTCGGGGCCGGCGCCCGGGGGGTACGCGAAGCCCCACTCGGTGTCCTCCTCCTCCTGCAGGACGATGTGGTAGGTGACGAGGAAGTCGGGGTTGCCCCCCGCCGCCTCCACGATGCCCTTGGCCGCCAGGGACCTCCGGATGGCGGCCTTGATCTCCTGATCCGCGGGGGTCTCCGGTCCCCGCGGGGAGACGGGCGTGTACCACGCGAACGTCCGGTACCGGCCGAGGTCGACGTCGGGCGCCATGCTCGCCTTGACCGCGGCGCCGCATCCGCTCACGACGAGGAGCAGCGTGGCCGCGAGGCCCACGAGGTCGCGCTTCATGGCTGCCGGCTACATCGGCGGCGGGCTGCCCGGCGCCTGCGCGACGTTGGCCGGGTACTGCTTGACCAGCTTGCTCACCGCGTCATCGAGCTTCTTGCGGTCCACGTTGTTGGGGTCGTTCACGACCTGCGACGCGGTGCCCCGCCAGAAGACCTTGCGCTGCTGGGGATCGATGAAGTCGACCACCAGCGTCCCCTGGGTGTAGGTGTACGCGTCGCCGCCCCAGCCGCCGTAGTACCCATAGCCGTAGTCTGGTGCCGCCTCCTGCTGCATGATGGTGTGGTAGGCCACGAGGAAGTCGGGCTTGCCCGTCGTCGCTTCGACGATCCCCTTGGCGGCGAGCGAGCGCTGGAGGGCCGCCCTGATCTCCTGGTCTGCCAGGCTCTGCGGCTTCGCGCCGGTGGCGGGCGTGTACCACCCGAACGTCCGGTACTGGCTGAGGTTGACGTTGGGCGCCATGGTCGAGTTGACCGAGGCACCGCACCCGCTCACGACGAGGAGCACGGCGGCCGCGAGGCCGATGAGGTTGCGTTTCATGGGTTCTCCCTTCGCTGACAGCTAACCCAAACCCTCCATGGCGCCGGGGGGCGCGAATGCAAGTAGCGGGCGCGGTCGGCACCGTCGGCGCCGGCCCCCGCGGGCGCGCACGTCTCGTCGGGGGCGGCATCAAACGGAATGGTCTTCTCTTCGAGGCGGCGGCCCGCGCCGCGCGGGCAGGGCGGGGGCGCTGAGGCCGGGCCCGCGGCCGGCTACTCGTAGCGGAGCGCTTCGACGGGATCGAGGTCGGCCGCGCGCATCGCCGGCCAGATGCCGGAGACGACGCCGACCAGCGCCGAGAAGCCGACCGCGATCGTGACGATCCAGGCGGAGAGCTTCACCGGCAGGTCCGGGACCGCGACCTTCGTGAGCCAGATGATGGTGGCGCCCAGGGCGAGGCCGATGAGCCCGCCGAGCAGCGAGATCACGATGGCCTCGACGAGGAACTGGGTGAGGATGTCCCGCCGCCGCGCGCCCACGGCGCGCCGGATGCCGATCTCGCGGGTGCGCTCGCGCACCGACACCAGCATGATGTTCGCGATGCCGATGCCGCCGACGATGAGCGAGATCGAGGCGATGGCGAGCAGCACGAGCGTCATCGTGGCGGTGATCTGGCCGACGGTGGAGAGCAGATCGTCCTGGCTGACGACGGTGAAGTCCTCCTGCTGGTTGTGCCGCGCCTTCAGGATCTCGGTCACCTCGGCGATGGACGCCTGCGTCGAGGTGCGGTCCTTCGACTTGATCATCATCTCGGTCACGCCCTCGAGCCCGTACATGTCGAGGGACGTCGTGACCGGCACGAAGACGAGGTCGTCGAGGTCGAAGCCGAGGGAGGTGCCCTTCTTCTCCATCAGGCCGAGCACGCGGAACTCGCCGTCGGCGACCTTGACGAACTTGCCGAGCGGGTTCTCGTCGCCGAAGACCTCGGCGGCGACGGTGCGGCCGAGGATGACGTAGCGCCGCCGCGCCTCGATGTCCTCGGGCTCGAAGAAGCGGCCCACGTCGACGTGCATCTGGCGGACCCGGTCGTAGCCCTGGGCCACGCCGAGGAGGATCACGTCGCGGCGCCGGGCCTGGTTGCTGACCGTGGCGGCGCCCATGACGATCGGCACCACCCCGTCGAGGGTGACGGCGCGGTGCTCGATCGCGCGCGCGTCCTCGAGCGTGATCTTGTAGGTCGTGTTCATCGGCGGGCCCATCCCCTTCGTCTCGCGCTTGCCGGGCCGCACGATGACGAGGTTCGAGCCCATGCCCGCGAACATGTCGTCGAGGTAGGCGCGCGCGCCGTCGCCGAGCGCGACGAGGAGGATGACCGCGAGCACGCCGATGACCACGCCGAGCGTCGTCAGCAGCGCGCGCAGCTTGTTCGCCGTGATCGTGCCGATGGCGACGCGGATGAACTCGAGCAGGCTCACGCCGTCTCCAGGGACGCGCCGGCCTGGCGCACGTCGGCGGCGATCTGGCCGTCGAGGATCTCGATGCGGCGCCGGGCGCGGCCGGCGAGCTCCGGGTCGTGCGTGACCACGATGAGCGTGACCCCCTCGGCGTTGAGCCGCTCGAAGAGGTTGACGATCTCGCGGCCGGAGCGCCGGTCGAGGTTGCCGGTGGGCTCGTCCGCGAGGAGGATGGCGGGCTTGTTGACGAGCGCCCGCGCGACGGCGACGCGCTGGCGCTGGCCGCCGGAGAGCTGGTCGGGCCGGTGGTGGGCGCGGTCGGACAGCTCGACCCGCTCGAGGGCCGCGGCGGAGAGGGCGCGGCGCTCGCGCCACTTCACGCCCGCGTAGAGCAGCGGCAGGCCCACGTTGTCGAGCGCCGTCGCCCGCGCGAGCAGGTTGAAGGTCTGGAAGACGAAGCCGATCTTCTGGTTGCGGATGTCGGCCAGCGCGTCGTCGTCCAGCGCGCTGACCTCGACGCCGTCGAGGGTGTAGGTGCCGCTCGTGGGCGTGTCGAGGCAGCCGACGAGGTTCATCAGGGTCGACTTGCCGGAGCCGGAGGGGCCGATGATGGCGACGTACTCGCCCTCCTCGATGCTGAAGGACACGCCGCGCAGCGCCTCGACGACCGTGTCCCCCATGGGGTAACGGCGGCTCAGCTCGCGGATCTCGATCAGGGTGCGCGGCATTACGGCTTGGCCGGCGCGCCCGCCACCTTGACCGGCGCGCCCTCGACGAGCCCCTTGGCGTTCAGGGTCGTGATGACCTGGTCGCGGTCCGCGACGCCGCCGAGCACCTCGGTGCGCTCCCAGTCGCTGAGGCCGACCTTGATCGGGCGCAGCTGGGCGCGGCCCGCGGCGACGACCCACGCGCTGCGCGTGACGCCGCGGCCCACGACCGCGTTGCTCGGCACGAAGAGCACGTCGCGGCGCTCCGCCACCACGATCCGGACGTTCGCGCCCATGCCGGCGCGCAGCTCGGCCGCGTCGGCCACGTCGACGCGGATGGGCATGACCCGCGCGCCCTTGGCGTCGCGGCGCAGCGCCGGCCCGACCTGCGCGACCGAGGCGGCCAGCACCTTGCCGGGCAGGGCGTCGAGCGTGATCTCGGCCGGCTGGCCGACCTTCACCCGGCTCGCGTCCGCCTCGTCGAGGTTGGCCTCGACCCGCAGGCGGGTCGCGTCGATGATCTCGAACACCGGCGCGCCGAGGATCAGCTCGTCGCCGGGGTAGGGCACCACGTCGACGAGCAGGCCGTCGAAGGGCGCGCGCAGGTCGGCCTTCTCGCGCAGGACGCGGGCGGTCGCGAGCGCCGCCTCGACCTGCGTCACCCGGGCGCGGGCGGCGGCGAGCGCGGCCTTGGCGCCGTCGCGGGCGGAGAGGGCGCTGTCGCGCTGCTCGGCGCCGAGCGCCTGGCGCTGGAAGAGGGCGACGTTGCGGGTGGCGAGGTCCTCGGCCTGCTTGAGGGCGACGTCGGCCTGGGTCACGCCGACCTGGGCCGCGGCGACCGCGGCGCGGGCCTCCTTGATGCGCACGTCGAGCTCGGTCGGGTCGAGCGCGACGACGACCTCGTTGCGCTTGACCGTCTGGCCGCGGTCGAAGGCGCGCCGGAGCACGCGGCCCGGCACCTCGGTGCGAATCAGGGCGCGGCTGAGGGGCGTGACCTCGCCGGCGGTCGACGAGGAGGCGACGTCGCGCACGCTGCCGCGGGTCACCTGCACGACGGCGACCTCGACCGGCGGCCGCGGCCGCAGCTCCACCGCGGCGCCCACGCCGCCGACGACGACGAGGCCGATGCTGAGCTTGACGTACGGGTTGACCCGGCGGCGCGGCTTCATCGGCTACCCCGCCCGGGTGCAGGCGTCGAGCCAGTCGAGGTACGGCGCGCTGCCGGCGGTGATGGGCAGCGCGATGACCTCGGCCACCTGGTACGGGTGCAGGCCGACGATGCGCGCGCGCAGCGGCTCGAAGAGCTCGGCGCGGGTCTTCATGAGGCACAGGACCTCGGCGTCGTCGCAGAGTTGGCCCTCCCAGCGGTAGATCGAGCGCAGCCCCGGCACGACGTTCACGCACGCGGCGAGGCCCTCGTCCACGACGGTGCGGCCGATGTCGGCGGCGACCTCGCTCGAGGGCGCGGTCGTGAGGACGAGGATGTGCTCCCGTCGCGGCATGCCGCGAATAGTAACAGAGGCGTCGGGTCGCGCAACGTCCCCCGCCGCGGGCCGATACCCGCGTCATGACTGACTCCGGCCGCCGCGCGCTCGGCCTGTGCCTCGTCGCCGCGCTCATTGGCACCGCCTGGCGCGCCCGCGACGCCCGGCCGAGCGAGCCGCCGCGGCCGCCCTGCGCGCGGCCGGTGGGCGTCGGCGGCGACGTCGCCCACCCCGGCGTGGTGTGCCTCGCCGCCGGCGAGGACGCGGCCGCGGCGCTGCGCCGCGCCGGGGCGCGCTGCGCGGCCGCCGGCGTCGCGCCGCCCGCCCCGGGCGACCGCCTCGTCGTGACCGGAGCCGCCGGCCGGTGCGAGGTGACGGGGGGCCGGCTGCCCGCGGCGGCGCTGCGGGCGCTGCGGGTCCCGGTCGACCCGAACCGCGCCGCGGAGGACGAGCTGCGGGCGCTCCCGGGCATCGGCCCGGCGCTCGCCCGGCGCATCCTCGAGGAGCGGGCCGCGCGCGGGCCGTTCCGTTCGGTCGACGACCTGGCCCGCGTGCGTGGCATCGGGCCGCGCACCGTCGAGCGGCTGCGGGCCCGGCTGGTCGTGGACGGGGGTGGGCCGCCGCGGCCGTGAGCGGCGCGCGGGTTCGCCGCCGCCGCCCAGCTCCACCGACGGGAACCCCGCGCCCCCGCGGCTTGTTGTCGCCCCGTACTCGGTGCTACATTCCCCGACGCGCCTTCGCGCTCGGCGACCATGAGCTCAACTGCCAACGACAGGCCGGCTACGCCGGCGGAACAGGTCGAGTTCTACCAGGCCCGGTTGAGCGCCGATCCGCGCTCGCTGGACTTCGTCCCGCTCACGGAGGCGCTGATCCAGCTCGGGCGCCACCAGGAGGCGATCGACGTCTGCCGCCGCGGTCTCTTCACGCACGCGGACGCGCCCGGCGCCCGGCTCCTGCTGGCGCGCGCCCTCCTCGCGCTCGGCCGCCTGCCGGAGGCCGGCTCCGAGGTCGCGCGCGTGCTCAAGTCGGCGCCCGACGCGGTCCCGGCGCTCGCGCTCCAGGGCGACATCATGCTCCGGCGCGCCGACGCGAAGCGGGCGGTGGAGACGCTGGTCCGCGCGGCCGAGCTCAGCCCCGGCGACGAGCAGGTGAAGGCGCTGCTGAGCGAGGCCCGCGCGCGCATCGGGGCCCGTCCGCTGGTGCCGCCGGCGGCCGCGCCGATCCCGGCGGCCGCGCCCGCGCCCCGCGCGCCCGCCGCGGCGGCCGCACCCCGCGCGCCCGTCGCGACGCCCGCGCCGCGTGCGCCCATGGCGGCGCCGCTGGCCCCCGTCGCGATCCCGGCGCCCGCGACCCCCGCGACGCCGCCGACCCCCGTCGCGATCCCGGCGCCCGCGCCGTTCGCGGCCATGCGGCCCATCCCCATCACGGCCCCGAGCGGCGAGACGCCGCTGCCGCGCCCCACCTGGGGTGACACGCCCGAGGACACCATCGCCGACGGGGGGACTCCGGCCGCCGCGCCGGCCCGGCCGGCCGCGCCGCCGCCGGCCGCGGCCCCGGCGCCGTTCGCGCCGCCGCCGTTCGCGCCGTCCGCCGCCGCCGCCCCGGCCCCGCAGCACCCCGCGCCGCCCGCCGCCGCGCCCGCGCCACAGTCGTTCGCGCCGCCCCCCGTCGCCGCCGCCGCGCCGGCCCCGGCGCCGGCCGCCTCGCCGGCGCCCG
>DASXVK010000240.1:0-7115 GCA_036504295.1 Polyangia bacterium | reverse complement strand
CGCTGAAGTAGAAGTACACGCGCCCGCCCGCGGGCACGTTCGCCTTCAGCCAGGCGAGGTGCTTCTCGATGTCGGCCTTGGTGGCGCGGTCGTCGAGCGCCAGGCGGATGTTGCGCGCCGGGATGCCGAGCGTCGCGCGGGCCACCTCGGCGAACCGCTCCGCGTCGCCGCGGGCGCCCGCGGGCACCGGCATCTGCTCGCGATATCGCTCGATGCCGACGACAAGGGCGAAGGCCGTGAGCTGCGGTGAGCCCGCGAGGAGGCCGCGCGGGCGCACGGCCGCCACCGGGGACGTGGGCGCAGGCGCACTGGCGGGGGTGTCGGCCACAACGGTGTGCGGTGACGGGGCCGGGGCCGCGCGTCGCGTCGCGGCGTACGCTCGCACGTTTGGGGACTGGAGCAAGACATTCGCCAGCTTGCCGGCCACGCACTCGGCCCAGGCTTCGCTTGGCCACGCGGCGCAGCTGGCACGCGGCGCGTGGTCTAGCAGCGACCCGTTGCCGACGATCTTCCCGGCGACGTGATCGTCGGAGCAGTAGACCTCGACCTGCACCTCTCCCTTGCCGTCCTCCGCCACGCGCAATCCTGCCGCCAGAAGCACGTGGCTGATGGCAGCCGCCACCGACTTCAGCCTATCTTGCATTCCGGCTACCGACGCGGCCTTCTCATTTTTCGTCGACCACGCGCCCATACGATGTTTGCACCGGTCCTCGGCCGCCACCCTCGCCGATACGCTCAGTCCTTCCATCGCCGGAGGCCTTGGTGCCCGCGGTGGCGGCAACTCGCTTGAGGCTAAGCAGCCCGGCAGTACCAGTCCGCCGACGATCGCGACCGCCGCGGCGAACCCGTTCGTGCGATTTCTGGCCCTCATCGCTAGCCTCCTCACCGTCGCTCGACACCAGCCGACCCCGACCATCGGGCGACCTGGGCGCGCGCGGCGGCGGCAACTCCCCGGCTGCCCCGCTACGGCGCCGTACGCCGGTGCAGCGCTTCGATCGCGCCCGCGATCCGCTCCGCGTCCTGGCCGCGGCCGCCTTGCCCGTCGACCTCGGCGAACGCGGCGCCCGCCCGCCCGCGGATCGCGGCGAGGCCGTCGTCGCGGATCTTCTCGGCCTCGCTCGCGAGCGCGTCGATCTCCTGCAGCCGCCGCTCGTAGGCCTCGAGCGACACGGCGCCGGCGTTGAAGCGGCTACACAGCTCCTTGTAGCGCGCGACGATCCGCTGCACCGACTCGTCCCAGTGCACGCCCGTCGTGGACGCGAGCTCCACGGTGGGCCCGGCGCTCACCGCGCCGAAGAGGGCGCTGACGCTGAAGCCGGCCGTGATCGAGCGCTTCTTCTGGTCGTAGACGCGGCAGTCCAGCGCCGCGACCTGCCGGAACTCCGCGCCGGAGTCGTTCACCGGCACCCGCACCGTCGACGGCCCGCAGGCCATGAGGCTCGCGCCGAGCGCGAGCGCGACCAGGCCGCCGAGACCCCACCGCAACCCTTGACGTGGCAACGGCGTCCTCCCGCGCCATTCGAGCGCGGCGTCAGACTAACGCTCGCGCGCCCCAGGGGTCAAACGAAACCACGTACGGACGCGCACAACGGGGCCGACCGGACGCGCCGACAATTGCGGTTGCGGTCGCCCTTCGTCCGCGGGTAGGATCGGCCCCGGCTTAACGACCAAGGAGAGGGGACCCATGCACGCACTGAAGCTCGCGACCGTGACGGCTGTTGTGGTCTTCGCGCTGCCCCTGCTGACGGCCTGTGGCGGCAGCCCGCCCCCGGCGGCGGCGAAGCCGAGCGCGGGCCCCGCCGCGGCCGACGACATGCCCAAGTGGGTGCGGATGGGCTGCGGCGCTTTCTTCGGCGAGAAGAAGAAGGTGGTCTGCGGCGTGGGCGCCGCGAGCGGAATGGGCGACAACATCGCGCTGGCGCGGACGGCGGCGCAGGGCCGCGGCCGCACCGAGATCGCGCGCAGCATGCGCGTGCGCGTCAAGTCGATCCTCAAGGACTACCAGAACACGACCGCGAGCGGGAAGCGCGCCGTGAGCGAGCAGCTCGTCGAGGACACCTCGAAGCAGGTGACCGACCTCACGCTCGCGGGCACGGTGCTGCAGGACAGCTGGGTGAGCAAGGACGGGACCTTCTACGCGCTCATGGTGCTCGACGTCGAGGCCTTCAAGAGCTCGCTCAACGAGATGCGGCAGCTCGACGAGCAGATCCGCGCCGCGATCGTCCAGCGCGCCGAGAAGGCGTTCGCCGAGCTCGACGCCGAGGTCGAGGGCAAGAAGGCCGAGTAGCCGCCGCGCCCTCACTCCCCCCGGATGACGAGCTCCTGCGGCGCGTGCAGGTTGGGGGTCTGCTCGCGGTTCTGGCGCCGGGCCTCGTCCTGGACGCGCGGCTTCAGGTACTCGTGCAGGCTGCGTGCAGTGACCCGGCCGCCCTGGTCGCGCGCGGCGCCTGCGAGCCCCTTGAGGAAGAAGTAGGTGAAGAGCCCGTGCCCGTGGTCCCGCAGCGTGGCGGTGATCTCGTCGCCGGAGGCCGCGGCGAACAGCGTCAGATTGCCCTCGGGCAGCGTCCCGCCCTGGACGGTCACGACCAGCGGTCGCGCGCCCTGGGCGAGGACCGACCGGCCCCCGGCGCCCGAGAAGCAGGCGTCCAGCACCACGATCGTCCGCGTCGCCTTGAGCTTCGCCAGCGCGCCGTAGAGGTGCTTGAGGGGCAGGGCGGTGGACTGGAGGAAGGAGGCGTTGCCGTCCCACGGCACGAGGTAGGCGTCCCCCGTCCGCGGGTCCGGCGCGCCGTGTCCCGAGTAGTAGAAGAAGACCGTCGAGCCGGGCGTGACGTTGCGCGGCAGCCATTCGTCGAGGTAGCCCTGGATGCTGCTGCGGGTCGCCTGCTGGCCGCTCAGGTGAATGACGTTGCGCGCCGGCACGCCCAGGGCGTGGAGGTGGCGCGTGACCGCCGCGGCGTCCTGCTCGGCGAACTCGGCCGCGGGGAGGCTCGCGTACCGCTCGACGCCGATGACGAGGGCGAAGTCGTGGGGGCGCTCCTTCAGCCGGTAGCTCGGCGTGTCGACGTCCGACGCCTCCCCGCGCGCCGGCGCGCGGCCGGCCGGCGCGGAGGCGCCCGGGGGGGCGCTCCGCTGCATGGCCGGCGCCGTCTGGTACTGCACCTGCATCTTGGCGCCCGAGTCCCGGTAGTCGACGGGGCACCCGGTCACGAGCCACACCACGCAGAGCATGAGCGCGTTGCGCATGGTCCCCCTCACGGCTGCTCCAGGGTCCTCACGATCTCGGGCACGGCCTGCTCGAGCGCCACCTGGAGCGCCTTCTGCAGCGAGAGCGACTTCTGCCGGGCGAAGTTCGCCGAGGTGTTGCTGTAGTCGCCCTTCGCCTCGATCACGAAGCCCTTCACGTTCGCGCCGTCCTTGAAGAGGCGGAAGTCGAGCGCGAGCTTGCTCGGGGCGGCCGAGCCCCACCCGGTGGCCTCGTGCTTGACGGCGATGCGGATGATCGAGACCTGCAGCCCGCGCGAGGCGCCCGGCGGGAGCGTCGCCACCGGTTTGACGGCGTAGCCGGCGCCGCCGAGCTCCTCGACGAGGGCGGCGGCCACCCAGTTGCCGATGTCGTCCTGCGTCACGAGGTTGCCGCCCATCGCGGTGGTGCCGAGGATCCAGCGGCCGTCGCCGTCCTTCGCCAGGCCGTGCGACTCGATCGGCCTGGCGAGCAGGAGCTCGCCTCTCCCGCCGGTGGCGGTGACCCCGCGCTGATAGACGAGGTCGAACCGCTGCGTCATCAAGAGGCAGCCGCCGAGCGTGACCACGCCAGCCGCGAGCAGGACGGCACGGAGCGTTGTGCGCATCAGTCTCCCCTGGTCGGTGCACCTCGAGTATACAACGGAAGTGTTCGTCCACGCAGACCTCCCGCGCTCGCCGCCGCGGTTGGCCGTCGCCCCTGGCGTCGTGGTAGGATATCGCCGCTCAGCGGGGATGACGCGACATGCGGCGCGCGGCCTACGTCATGATCCTGGTCTCGGCGGTCTCTGTCGCGGCGGTCGCGCGGGCGGACGAGAAGGTGTGCCCGACCGACCCCAAGCACACGGTGCGGCGGGGCGACAACTTCTGCATGGAGTGCGGCGCCAAGCTCGTCGTCAAGGCCAAGTCGAGGGCCAAGGCGAAGCCGAAGCCCGGCCCCGCGAAGCCCGGTTCCGCGAAGCCCGGCCCCGCGAAGCCGGCCGCGCGTCCCGCCTCCCCCGACGCGGTCGCCATGGCGCTCGTGCCCGCGGGCAAGCTCCTCATGGGCAGCGCCGCCGACGCTGGCCAGGCCGACGAGCGGCCGGCGCACGAGGTGCAGCTCGACGCGTTCGAGCTCGACCTGCACGAGGTGACGGTCGCCCGCTACGGCGTGTGCGTCGCCGCCGGGCGCTGCGCGGCGCCGGGCGCCGGCACGGGCTGCAACGCCGGCGCCGACGGGCGCGGCGAGCACCCGGCGAACTGCGTCGACTGGAACCAGGCGGCGGTCTACTGCGCCTGGGCGGCCAAGCGCCTGCCCACCGAGGCCGAGTGGGAGCGCGCCGCGCGCGGCGACGAGGCGCGGCCGTACCCCTGGGGCAACGAGGCGCCTTCGTGCGCGCGCGCGGTCATCAGCGACGGCGGCCACGGCTGCGGGCGCGACGCCACCTGGCCGGTCGGCAGCAAGCCGAGCGGCGCGTCGCCGTTCGGCGTGCACGACCTCAGCGGCAACGTCTGGGAGTGGGTGGCCGACTGGTACGACCGGGAGTACTACGCCAAGAGCCCGCCGCGCAGCCCGCCCGGCCCGGCCGTGGGCAAGACGCGGGTGCTGCGCGGTGGCGGCTTCACCGACGCGACGCCGGGGAACCTGCGCGCCGCGAACCGTGACCACGCGCCGCCCGGGTCCCGCAGCCGGCTGCTCGGCTTCCGGTGCGCTCGCACCCCCACGACGCCCCGGTGAAGCGGGACGCGGGACGCCCGTTCTCCATGAAGTGAGAGGCTCGTGAGCGACACCCGGATCTGCCCCTACTGCAGCGAGGAGATCAAGGCCACCGCCATCAAGTGCAAGCACTGCGGCGAGCGCCTCGACGCGGCCCCCGACACGGTCGCCTCGACTGGCGGACCGGCCGCCGGGCCGGCGGGCTCGGGGCCGACACGCCGGGGCGCGTTCGTGCACGATGCGGGCCCCTCGGCGCCCGCGGCCGCACCGAGCGCCAGGGCGTTCGGCGCGCCCCCGCCCAAGCTCGGCTCCTTCATCCTCGGCGCCGTCCTCGGCAAGGGTGCCATGGGCATCGTGTACGGGGCCACGCACGAGCGCCTCGGCAACCCGGTCGCCATCAAGGTGCTGCCGGCCAACCTGGCCGGGGATCCCGAGCTCATGGCGCGCTTCGAGCAGGAGGCACGGGTCCAGGCCAACCTGCGCCACCCGAACATCGTCGGGGTCCACGACTTCGTCTCCGACGGCCAGACCTTCGCCTTCGTGATGGAGCTCGTCGAGGGCCGCACGCTCGCCGACGTCATCGCGCAGCAGGGCGGGCCGCTCCCGCTCGCCCGCGTCCTCGAGCTGACCATCCCGATCCTGAACGCCCTCGGCTACGCCCACGGGCAGGGCGTGGTCCACCGCGACATCAAGCCCTCCAACATCATGGTGGCGCGGGTCGGCGCCGAGGAGGTCGTCAAGGTCGCGGACTTTGGCATCGCCAAGGCCATGGGCTCGGCGCGGCGCACGGCGACGGGCGCCATGATGGGCACGCTGCTCTACATGTCGCCCGAGCAGCTGCGCGGCGAGAAGGATCTCGACGCGCGGGCCGACCTCTACTCGCTCGGCATCATGCTCTACGAGATGGTCGTCGGCCGGCTGCCGTTCGAGTGCGACACCGAGTACGGGCTCATCACCGCGCACCTCACGCAGGCCCCGGCGCGGCCCCGCGCCGTCCGGCCGGAGCTCCCGGAGGCGCTCGAGGCGGTGCTGCTGAAGGCGCTCGCGAAGGATCGCGCGGCGCGGTTCGCCTCCACCGCCGAGCTCCGGGGCGCCCTCGAGCAGGCGGCCGAGGCGGTGGCCCGCGTGCCGCCGGCGGCGCCACCGGCTCGGCCGGCCGCGCCCCGCCCCGTCCAGGCGGGCATGCGCCTCGGCTCGTATATCCTCGGCCCGCTGCTCGGCACGGGCGGTATGGGCGCGGTGTACCAGGCCGAGCACGAGCGGCTGCGCCAGCCCGTCGCGGTGAAGATGCTCGCGCCGACGCTCGTCGGCGACGCCGCGCTCATGGGCCGCTTCGAGCAGGAGGCGCGCGTCCAGGCGCAGCTCCGCCACCCCAACATCGTCGGCGTCCACGACTTCATCGGCGAGGGCGAGAGCTACGCCTTCGTGATGGACCTGGTCGAGGGCGAGACGGTCGAGCAGCTCCTGCGCGAGCAGGGCGGGCCGTTGCCCCTGGCCCGCTGCGCCAGCATCCTCGCGCCCGTCTGCGACGCGATCGCGTTCGCCCACGAGCACGGCGTCATCCATCGCGACCTGAAGCCCTCGAACATCATGCTCGCCGAGATCGGCGGCAGGGAGGTGGTCAAGGTCGCGGACTTCGGCATCGCCAAGGCGCTCGGCACGGAGCGCCGGACCGCGACCGGCGCGCTCGTCGGGACGCTGCGCTACATGTCCCCCGAGCAGTGCCGCGGGGCCAAGGACATCGACGGTCGGACCGACGTCTACTCGCTCGGGCTGACGCTCTACGAGATGGTGACCGGCCGCCTGCCGTTCGAGTGCCGGGCCGACTACGAGGTGCTCACGGCGCAGCTCACGCAGGCGCCGGTGCCGCCGTCCGCCGTGCGGCCGGGGCTGCCTGCGCCGCTCGAGGCGGTGATCCTCAAGGCCCTCGCCAAGGAGCGCGAGGCGCGGTATCCGTCGGCGACGGCGTTTCGCGACGCGCTCCTGCAGGCGGTCGCGAGCGCCGGGCCGGAGGCGGCGACGGCCGTCGCGCCCCGCGCGCCGGCGGCCGACGCGGGCGCGCCGCTCCCCGGGACGGTGGCCGTGGCGGCGCCGCCGGTCCTCGGCGCGGCGGCCGGGGTCCCGCGCCCCGCGGCCGCGCCGCCCGTGCCCGTCGCGGCGCCGGCCGCCCGCAGCC
>DASXVK010000239.1:0-5461 GCA_036504295.1 Polyangia bacterium | reverse complement strand
GCTCGCCGCATCGAAGCCGCCCTCGACGGTCTCGGTCAGCGCGGCCGCGGGCAGCCACCCGCGCAGGCACGCGAGGCGGGCGCGCAGGCGGGCGACCTCGGGGTCGTCGAGCGGCAGGGCGCCGGCGAGGTCGCGGGCGGCGGCCGCGGCGAGCACCGCGGCGGCGCGGGCGTCGTCGACCTCGGCAGGCCGCTCGTCGAGCACCAGATCCAGGTAGCGGGCGCGGCGACGCGCCGTGACGCGCCCGCTCGCCGCATCGAAGCCGACCTCGACGGTCTCGGTCAGCGCGGCCGCGGGCAGCCACGCGCGCTCGACCGCCGAGGCCTGGCGGCAGAGCGCCTCGGCGTGCTCGCCGCGGCGGCCGGCGTCCAGCTCGACGCAGACGAAGAGCTCGGGATCGATCACCGCGCTCTCGTCGGCGAGGCGGACGCCGCGCCCGCCGACGAGGACCGCGCGGCGGCTGCCGGGCGCGCGGCGGCGTGCGACGCGGTCGGGGTACGCGAGCAGGAGCGCGGCGAGGAGCGCCTCGTCGGGGTCCCCGACCGCCGGCGGCGGCGGGCCCAGCTCGCGCCGGGCGGCGGCGGCGAGCTGGTCGCGCGCGCGCAGCGCGAACCGCGCGCCGCCGCGGTCGAGACCGTCCGCGTCGGAGGCGCGGGCGCCGCGGCCCGCCAGCGCCTCGACGGCGGCGACCCGGTCGAGGACGTCCGACGGGGACCGCGTCGCCGGGCCGCGGCCGGCGGCGGGGCGGCGGAGCGGGTCGCGATCGGAGAGCAGGGCCGCCGCCAGGGCGGCGGGCTCGAGGTGGCCGCGGTGGTGGCCCTCGACGAGGAGGCGGCCGAGGCGCGGGTGCACGGGGAGCCGCGCGAGCCGCGCCCCGAGCGGCGTCAGGCCCGCCCCGTCGACCGCGCCGAGCAGCGCGAGCAGCTCGTCGGCGCGGGCGAGGGCGGCGCCGTCGGGCGCCTCGAACCAGCCGAAGCGGGCGGGGTCGCGCTCGCCCCACGCGCGCAGCAGCAGCACCGGCGCGGCGAGGTCGACCCGCCGGATCTCCGGCTCGGCGGTGGGCCGCAGCCCGCGCTCCTCGGCGGCGCTGTAGAGGCGGACGCACAGCCCCGGGCCGGTGCGCCCGGCGCGGCCCGCCCGCTGCGTCGCCGAGGCCAGGCTGATGCGCCCCAGCTCGAGGCGGTCGAGGCCGAGCGCCGGGTCGAAGCGCAGGACGCGCTCGAGCCCCGCGTCGACGACGGCGTCGACGCCCGCGATCGTGATCGAGGTCTCGGCGACGTTCGTCGCGAGCACGACCTTGCGCCGCGCGGCGGGCCGGAGCGCCGCGTCCTGCTCCGCCGCCGGCAGGTCGCCGTAGAGCGGCGTCACGAGCAGCCCTGCGGCCGCCGCGAGCGGGGCGAGGGCCTCGGCGGCGCGCCGGATCTCGCCCACCCCGGGCAGGAAGACGAGCACGTCGCCCGTGGTCCGACCGAGGACGCGCCGCACCGCCTCGGCCACCGCCTGCGGCAGCGGCCGTTCGCCGCGCGGCGCGTGCTCGACCGCCACCGGGTGCAGCCGGCCCTCGCTGCGCAGGACCGCCGCGCCGCCGAGGTACGCGGCGACCGGAGCGGGGTCGAGCGTCGCCGAGAGCACGCACAGCTTGAGGTCGGGCCGGCCCGCGAGCTGCGCCGCGCGCGCCATGGCGAGGGCGAGGTCGACGTGGAGGCTGCGCTCGTGGAACTCGTCGAAGACGACGGCGCCGGCCGCCTCGAGGAACGGGTCATCGTGCAGCATGCGCACGAGGATGCCCTCGGTGACGACGAGGATGCGGGTGCGCGGCCCGGCGCAGCGGTCGAAGCGGATCTGGAACCCGACCTCGCCGCCGACCTCGCCGCCACGCTCCTCCGCCATGCGCCGCGCCGCCGCGCGCGCCGCGACGCGCCGGGGCTCGAGCACCACGACCTGCCGCCCGCCCGCGAGCCCCGCGTCGAGCAGCGCCGGCGGCACCCGCGTGGTCTTGCCGGCGCCCGTCGGCGCGACCAGCACGGCCGCGCTCCCGGCGCGCAGCGCGGCCACGAGCGCGGGCATCACATCGTCGACGGGGAGGGGGGCGCGGCTCATGCGGCCGGGCGACTGTAGCGCAGAACGGCGGCGCCGGCCCTGTCACACCGCGTGGGTACGCGACGGCTTTGCCGGCGAGGACCCATCGCGGGAGGTGTGGAACCCTCTCAGGGTTCCACATCCAGCCGACCGACGGTCGCGCGCGTGCTGCTGGCGCGGGTTGATGTTTGCCCCGCGCGGGATCTATGCTGGCCCGGGACTCAGGCAGCGGGCGCATCAGCGGCGGCGGAGCAGTGCAGCAGTGCCCTGGAGGGCGACATGAACAAGCAGATCGCGATCCGGCGTGTGCACGACGAGCACCGGCGGGCCAAGCCCACCGACGCGAAGAAGCTCGGGTTCGGCCGGTACTTCTCGGACCACTTCTTCGCCACCGAGTACGACCGGCAGACGGGCTGGCACCTCACGCGCATCGAGCCCATGCGGCCGCTGCAGATCGACCCGGCGTCGATCTGCCTCCACTACGGCCAGGAGGTCTTCGAGGGCCTCAAGGCCTACCGCTGCCCCGACGGCGGCATCTCCCTCTTCCGCTGGCAGCGCAACGCCGAGCGGCTGCGGCGCTCGTGCGCGCGGCTCATGATGGAGACCGTCGACGAGGAGTTCTTCGGCCGCGCGGTGAAGTCGCTGGTGCTGCTCGAGCGCGACTGGATCCCCGACGACCCGGAGTGCTCGCTCTACATCCGCCCGACGCTGATCGCCACCGACCCGTACCTCGGCGTCCGCCCCGGCGACGAGTACGCCTTCTTCGTCATCGTCGGCCCCGTCGGCGCCTACTACAAGGCCGGCTTCAACCCGGTGCGCATCTGGGTGTCCGAGGAGGACGTGCGCGCCGTGCGCGGCGGCCTTGGCGAGGCCAAGACCGCCGCGAACTACGCGCACAGCCTGTGCGCGCAGCAGAAGGCCGCCAAGCTCGGCTACGCGCAGGTGCTCTGGCTCGACGCCCTCGAGCACCGCTGGGTCGAGGAGGTCGGCACCATGAACATCTTCTTCCGGATGAAGGACGAGGTCGTCACCCCGCCCCTCGCCGGCACGATCCTGCCGGGCGTCACGCGCGACAGCGTCATCACGCTGTGCAAGCACTGGGGGCTCCCGCTGAAGGAGCGCCCGATCTCCATCGACGAGGTGATCGAGTCGGCGCGCACGGGCACGCTGCTCGAGGCCTTCGGGTCGGGCACGGCGGCGGTCATCGCGCCGGTGGGTGTGCTCTCCTACAAGGGGAAGGAGGTCACGATCAACGACAACCGCACCGGCGAGCTCGCGCAGAAGCTCTACACGTTCCTCACGCGCCTGCAGCGCGGCCTCGAGGAGGACACGTTCGGCTGGGTCGAGCGCATCGACCAGCTCGACGTCGACGAGCTCGCGAGCTGGCGCGAGTAGCCCCCACCGTCACCCCGGTCCCGTCACACCGGTCCCGTCCGCATGCCCCGCGTTCGGTTCACGAAGAACACGATCAGCATGACGATGCCGGCGGCGAACACCAGCCAGGTGAGCCACGCCACGGCCTTCACGCCGAGACCGATCAACCACAGCACCAGCAGCGCCAGCGCGATGAACAGCAGTACCATCGATCCACCTCTCCCTTGAGCGAGCCCGCTCCCCCGGGGCGCGCGAGCGCGCCCACCGACGGTGCCTCGGGATCCGGGTAATGGCCGCTGCCGGGGAGGTCAAGGCCGAGCGCCAGCCGGCTCAGCCGCGGCCGCCCGCGAACCAGCGCCACGCGCGCGGCGCCCGGGCGACGGCGGCGAGCGGCCTGCGGATGCGGACCAGGCCGACGACGGTGCCGGCGAGGAGCGCGGCGGCGTCCACGCGCCGCACCAGGCGCGCCTCCCACGGCGCCAGCGGCGGCGCGACGGCGGGCCGCGCGCCGTCGTCCCGCGGGGCGAGCGCGTGGTCGCCGACGGGCGCGAGCGCGACGGGCGCGTCCGGCGCCGCGCGGGCACGCCGCCGAAGGGCCCGCCGCTGGAGGACGGCGGTACCGGCCGCGGCGGCGAGGCCGCCGAGCGCGGCGGCGCCGAGGCAGCGCAGGCGGTGAGTCGTCATCCCACGTCGCATACCGTCGCTCATCCGTGCTGGGGCGCCGGCAGGCGCGGGCCGCGGCGCGGTCCTGGCCCTCTGCGGGCGCGGCTCAGCGCCACGCCCAGGCCGACCCCCAGGAGGGCCCGGCCGACGCTCCGGGCGAAGCGCCAGCGGGCCGGCCAGCCCGGACGCGTCGGCGGGCGCGGCGCGGCGGCCGGCTGGGGGGGCTTGGCGGGCCGCATTGCCAGCGCCGGGCGCGGGTCGTGGCTGCGCGCCTGCCGGCCGCGGGCCCGCATCCGCCGCGCCTCGTGCACCGCCGACGGTGCGAGCGGCGCGGCGCCCGGGAAGCCCTTCGACGCCGCGCGCTCCTCGGCCTCCGTCTTGGTCGGGCTCACGCCCGAGTCGCGCATGCGCTTGGCGCCGACCACCTTGCCCTCGGGGGACTTGTGCTCGATGACGGCGTTGATCTCGGCCCCGAGCAGCAGCGTGATCGACGAGATCCACAGCCAGAGGAGCAGCACGATGATGCCGCCGAGGGCGCCGTACTCGGCCTCGTAGCTGCCGGCGTGCGTCACGTAGAGCGAGAAGAGGAACGAGGCGATGAGCCACAGGATGACGCCGATGACCGAGCCGGGGGTGATGAAGCGGAAGTCCTGCTCGACGTCGGGCAGGGTGTAGAAGACCACCGCCCAGAGGAACATCACGATCACGCCGGCGACCGGGATGCGCAGGATGTTGATGGCCGTCGCGGTCCAGCCCCCGAGGTGGGCGGCGAGGGGCGGGATGGCGACGACCGCGACCGTGGCGAGGATGCCGAGCAGCGCGAAGAAGAGCGTCATGCCGAGCGCGAGGAGCCGCACCTTCCAGAAGGGTCGCCCCTCGCGCACGCCGTAGACGGTGTTGAGCGCGTCCATCAGCGACACCACGCCGCCCGAGGCGGAGACGACGGCGCCGAGGAAGCCGACGGTGAGCAGCCCCGTGCGCGGCTGGCTCGTGATGGCCTGAATGCGCTCGCTGAGGATCTGCGTCACCTGAGGCGGCGCCACCTGGCGGAGCTGATCGATCACCGCCGCCGTCTGTGACGGGTTGATGATCACCGACGCGAGCGAGATGAGGAACACCAGGAAGGGAAAGATCGCGAGCACGGCGAAGAAGGTCAGCGCGCCCGCGACGTTCGTGATCTGGTCCCGGCTCCACTCGTCCTTGAGCGCGACGAAGAGCTCCTTCAGGCTCAAGCCCCGGCCCGGCAGCCGCATCAGCGGCCCCGCTCCGGGCGGCGCCGCGGCTGGGCCGCGCGGCGGGCGGGCTTGCGGCTGCCGGCGCGGGCCTTGCCGGCGCGCGCGGTGGC
>DASXVK010000238.1:0-11320 GCA_036504295.1 Polyangia bacterium | reverse complement strand
CGGGCGCGTCGACCTGGCCGGCGTCGAGCTGGCCGGCGTCGTCGGCGATGGCCGCGTCGTCCTGGGGCGGCGGGGCGTCCTGCTGCCCGGCGTCCTGCTGCGGCGGCATCGGCACGCACTCGCCCCAGACACAGTACTGGCCGCCGGGGCAGGCCGCGCCCACGCAGTTGTCGACGCAGGCGCCGCCGACGCAGTGGAAGCCCGGCGAGCAGGTCACGTTCGTGCACGCGTTGGCGACGCAGAGGCCGCCGGTCTGGCAGGTCTCACCGGCGGGGCACGGCGCGTTCTGGCACCGCGGCGCGCAGAGCCCGTCCTTGCACACGGTGCAGGAGTCGCAGGTGAGCCCCTGACAGAGGTCGACGCAGCGGCCGGCGCGGCAGGCGCGGCCGGTGGGGCAGACCACGCCGTCGCACGCCCCGACGCAGGCCCCGCCGATGCAGCGTTCGCCGCTCGGGCAGGTGACGGTGACGCACGCCTGGTCCACGCACCGGCCCGCCGCGGTGCACACCTGGCCCGGCGGGCAGACGCCCTGCAGGCAGCGCGGGACGCAGAGCCCGCGGTCGCACACCTGGGTCCCGGGGCACAGGGGGCCCGCGTCCTCCTCGTCGATGGTGCCGTCGCAGTCGTTGTCGAGCCCGTCGCACACCTCGGCGCTCGGCTGCACGTCCTGGATGCACTGGGGGGTGCCGGTGCCCGTGCAGTTGAGGCGGCCGGAGGCACAGACGCCGAGCTGGCCGGTGGTGCAGGGCTGGCCCGCCTCGGGGCAGAGGATCGCCCCGCTGCGGACCTGGAAGCGCCAGATGCCGGGCAGGCCGACGTTGGAGTTGGTGCACAGGTTTTGGGCGATGCCGGCGGCCATCGAGCCCGGGATGGCCACGTAGTCGGTCTGGTTGCCGGCGTCGAAGCCCGCCTGCGCCTCGGTGCCGCCGAAGCCGCTGCTGCCGCCGCTGGCGTCGCCGGTCTCCCACTCGCAGCGGTTGTAGCGGAACTCGACGTCGAAGTCCCCGGCGCCGCCGCAGCCGGCGGCGGTGAGGATGAGCTGGAAGCTCATCCGCTTGTCGTTGTGGCAGCTGAAGTAGCCGACGCGGTCCCAGGTCGCGATCAGCCGTCCCGGCTCGAGGTACCACCAGACGCCGTTCTCGGTCGGGTTGTGGCACGGGGCGCAGGTGGTGCAGGTGACGCCGGGGCTCCCCGAGCAGGTGCCGTTGGTGAGCAGGCGGATGTCGACGTCGCCCCAGTAGGGGGCGATCATCGGCTGGTTCGCCACCGGGAACGGGTTCGGCGTGTAGGTGGACACCCGGCCGCTGAACGTGATGTTGCCGTTGGTGTTCACGAACGCGGTGGTGTGGACGTTGGTGAAGAAGTGCAGCCCGCTCGGGAACGCCGGGGTGATGTCGATCTGGGCGCTCGACCCGTCGTCGTTCGGCGAGAGGCACTGGGTGCCGTAGCCGGCCACGCCGCCGAAGCCGCTGTAGAGCGAGGCCTGCGCGTGGGCGGCGACGGCGCCCAGGAGCGAGGCGATGACCGACAGGGCGCAGGCTAGTCGACGAAGAGCGCTCATCTGACCCCTGGTGTGCGAGTGAGCTGCTGGTGCTACGAGCATGCTCGGACGTGGCTCGCCCGATGTCAATGGCCTCGGGCGGCGCCAAGGTGGACGCCAAAGACGGGGCGGGATCGCAGCCGGGCGAGGCGTATGCGCGCGACGATGCCATACTCCTGGGGATGAGGGCAGCCTCCATCCCTCGCCGCTGGTACGTGATCGGCGACATCCACGGGTGTGCGCTCGAGCTGCAGCTGTTGCTCCGGCAGCTGGACCCCCGCGGCGCCGTCTTCGTCTTCGTCGGCGACTACATCGACCGCGGCCCGCAGTCGAAGGAGGTCATCGAGACGATCCTGGACCTGCGCCGGCGGCACGAGGTCGTGGCCCTGATGGGCAACCACGAGGCGATGCTGCTGGACTTCCTGCGCGACCCCACCTCGCTCGCGGGCGGGCTGTTTGTCTACAACGGCGGGAGCTGCACGCTCGCGTCCTACGCCGACCAGTTCGGCCAGTACGCCATCCCCGACGAGCATCTGGAGTTCCTGCGGCATCTGCCGCTCTGGTACGAGATGCCCGGGCATCTGGTCGTGCACGCCGGGCTGCCGGAGGTGCCGCTCGAGCAGCTGGATCCGGAGGTGCACCGGCGGGACCTGCTGTGGTCGCGAGAGATGGCCCACAGCCGCTACCGGTGGGCGAAGCGCATCATCCACGGCCACCGCCCGGCGGCGCAGCTCGACCTGCGGCCCAACCAGATCAACGTCGACACGGGCTGCGTCTTCCACGGTCACCTGACCGCGCTCGAGCTCCCGGCGCTGCGGCACTTCAGCGTGCCGCTGCAGGCGCGCGCGGCGCCGGCCTTCCTGCGCGACATCCGGTCGTCCCGCCGGGCGGTCCGCTTCGCCGGGGCCGTCCCGGTGCGCATCGATGTCCAGGGGCACCCGCTGCATTTTGTCACCGTGAACTACAGCGCCGTCGGCATGTTCGTGCACTGCGTCTCGCGCTACACCATCATCCGCCTGCGGGAGGCGGAGCACGTCCGGGGCGTCATCGGCGTCCCGGGCATACACGAGCTGCGGTTCAGCGGCGAGGTCGTCAGGCGCGAGGAGCGCGAGGACGGCGTGTACTACGCGCTCACCATCGCGAGCTGCGATCCCCCGTGAGCCGGCCGGACCGCCCGCGGAGCCGCGCGCCCGGGCGCGGCGCGCGGCGGCGCTTGGCTCGTGGCCGGGGGCGGCCGATAATGGCGCGGTGAAGCTCTACCACGTGGCCGACCTCCACCTCGGGCGCCGGCGGCTGGACGGGCGGCTGCCCGACGACGACTTCGTGCGGGCGTTCCGCGCCATCGCCGAGGCGGCCATCGCCGACCGGGCCGGCGCGTTCGTCATCGCCGGCGACTTCTTCGACCGCGCGCAGGTGGAGCCCCGGCACCTGCAGCAGGCGCAAGCGGTGCTGCGCGTGCTCCAGCGCGCGGGCATCGCCGTCATCGCGGTCGAGGGCAACCACGACCGCACGTTCGTGCACACGGCCGAGCACACGTGGATGCAGTTCGTCGCCGAGGAGGAGCTCCTGGTCCTGCTCCGGCCGACGTTCACCCCCGCCGGCGCCGTCCTCGAGCCCTGGGACCAGGCGACGCGGCGGGGGGCCTGGATCGAGATCGAGGGCGTGCGCTTCGTCGGCGCCGGCTATCTCGGGGCGGCGACGCCCGCCAAGACGCGGCAGATCCTCGCGACCATCCCGGGCCCGGCGCCGATCGTGCTGCTGCTGCACGCGGGGCCTGATTACTTCGTGGGCGAGGGCGGGGGCTTCACGCGCGACGACCTGCGCCAGCTCGAGGACGCCGTCTGCTACCTGGCGCTCGGGCACATCCACAAGCCGATGCGCCACGGCGACTGGGCGTGCAACCCGGGCTCGCCCGAGAACTGCGAGCTGCGCGAGGCCGGCTACGATCGGGGGGCGGGCGGGGCGCCGGCGGCGCGCGGCTACGCGGTGGTCGAGATCGATCCCGCCCGCCCGCGGCGGCCCGTCGCCCTCGAGGTGCGGTCGAACCCGCGCCGGCCCGTGCACCGCGTCGAGCTCGACTGCACGCCCTTCGGCAACAAGACGAAGCACGGCGCCGAGGCGCTCGTCGCGGCGGCGGTCGCGGCCATCGCCGCCGCGGGCGCCACGCCCGCCGCGGTCATCGATCTCTGGCTCACGGGCAAGCTCAACCTGAACCGCATCGCCCTCGACCAGGCGCGCGCGTGCGACGACATCCGCGCGGCGGCCGGCGTCTTCGCCGTGGCGCTCGACGCCTCCCGGCTCAACGTGGGCGCGGGCGGCGGCGCCGGCGCCCGCACCGGCGCGGGGCGCGCCCGCGAGGCGCTCGAGCGCGGCGCCATCGGCGCGCTCGTCGACGAACAGCAGCTGTGGGGGCTCGACGGCGAGCGCGACCGGTTCGTCGAGCTCTTCTACGCGCTCAAGGAGGCGGTCCGCCTCGGCCGCACGGCCGAGGTCCTCGCCGAGCAGATCGCGACCAGCCCGCTCGTCGAGGCCGTGCGCCGGGCGCGGGTCGCGCCGCCGGCGACGCCCGTGCCCGCGGCCGCGCCGGCGGCCGACGAGGACGAGGCCGCGTCGTGATCATCCACGCCATCCGGCTCAAGAACGTGAAGTCGTACGGCGAGGGGCCGGACGGCACCGGCGTGACCGTGAGCTTCCAGCCCGGCGTCAACCGCATCGCCGGCCCCAACGGCAACGGCAAGACGACGATCATCGAGTGCCTCGGGTACGCGCTGTTTCAGGCCCGGCCCGTGTTCGAGGAGAAATTCGCGGTCGAGACCTACCTCGTGCGCCACGGGTGCAAGGCGGGTGAGATCGCGGTCACCTTCAGCCACGGCGGGGAGACGTACCGGGTCGAGCGCGGCCTGGGCCCCCAGAACCGGCTCCGGGCCAAGGTCGTCCAGATCGGCGACGGGAGCCTCTGCGCCGAGGGCGACGGCGAGGTGGAGGCCCTCCTCTGCCGGCTGCTGGCGGTGCCGGACGCCGCGCGGCTGCCGGAGATGTTCTCGAAGCTCGTCGGCGTCAAGCAGGGGCGGCTCGCGCTGCCCTTCGACGCGAAGCCGAGCGAGGCGAAGCGGTTCTTCGAGCCGCTGCTCGAGGTCGAGGTCTTCCGGCAGTGCTTCGACCGGCTGAAGCCGGCGCTGGACTCGTTCGAGGAGCAGCGCGACGAGCTCCGGGTCGCGGCGGCGGGGGTGGCGGCGCGGATCCAGGACCGCGCCGACAGCCCGGCCGCGCTCGCGCGGGCGCAGGCCGCGGCGGCCGCCCTGACGGCGGCGCTGGCCGCGGCCGCGGCGGCGCGGGACGCGGCGCGGGCGACGAGGGACGCGTGCGAGGCGCAGGAGAAGGCGTTCGCGGCGGCCGGCGCGGCGCGGGCCCAGGCGGCGGCGGCGGCGAGCGCGGCCACGGGCCAGCGCACCGACGCGGCGGTCCGCGTCGCCGAGGCGGAGCGCGCGGCGGCCGCGGTGGCCGAGGCGCGGGCGGCGCACGAGGCGTTCCAGGCCGCCGAGGACGCGCTCCGGCGGCTGGCCGAGCGGCGCAAGGAGCGCGATCACCTGCGGGCCGCGCGGACGGCCGCGGACACCGACGCGAAGGAGCGGCGCGCCCGGGCGCAGGGAGCGCGCGCGCAGGCCGCCGAGCTGAGCGAGCAGCGCGCCGCCAAGGAGGCCCAGCGCGCGGCCGCGGCGCTCGCGGTCGAGAGCCTGCGGGCCGAGCTCGAGGCGAGCCGCGCCGCCTTCGAGCAGGCGCAGGCCGCGGCGCGCGCGGCCGCGGACGACCGCCGCGAGGTCAGCGCCTGGATCCAGGGTCTGCCCACCGTCACCGTCCGGCTCGAGCGCCTGGCGCGGGCCATCGCCGGGACGCAGCTCGAGCTCGGCGCCTGGGATCCGGCCCAGGTGGAACGCGCGCGCGTCCTGGCGGCGAGCGCCGCCGCGGCGCTGCGCGACGCGGAGAAGCAGCACGCCGAGGCGGTGTCCCGGCGGGACAGTCTCGCCCGCCAGCTCCAGCAGCTCGGCGACGGCGTCTGTCCCTTCTTGCGGGAGACCTGCCGTCAGTTCGACCCCGCCAAGGTCCAGGCGGACGTGTCGGCGCGCGACGCGGCCATCGCGGCCCTCACCGGCGCGGCCGCGTCCCGGCGGGCCGAGCACACGGCGGCCGCGGACGCGCTCGAGGCGCTGGTCAAGGCCGAGAGCCAGCTCGCCGGCGCGCGGGCGCAGCAGGGGCGGGACCTCACCGCGTTCGGCGAGGAGCTGGCGTCCGCCATCCCCGGGTGCGTGGCCAGCGCCCTCGAGCGCCTGGGGCGGTGGCAGGCGGACCTCGGCGTGGGCCCGGCGGTGACGCCGGTGCGCGGCGCGGCGGTCACGCCGCCGAGCGTGGGCGCGGCGGCGGCGGCGCTCGCGGCGCTCGGCGCCGAGGTCCGCGCGTGGTGGGGCCGGGCGGCGCTCGTGGCGCAGGCGCACCTGGACCACGCCGGCCAGGAGCAGACGGCGCGGGCGGCGCGCGCGGCCACGCTGGAGACCCGGTCGCAGCAGCTCGCCACGCTCGCCGAGGAGGTGCGCGCGCTCGAGGCGCGCGCGGCCAGCCGGGCGACCGAGGCCGATCGGCTCGAGCACGAGGCCGCCGAGCGCGAGCAGGCCGTGCAGCGGCACGACGCCGCGCTGCAGCCGCACGAGGGCCTCGACGCCGAGGTGGAGGCGCGCACGGCGGCCTGCGACCGCGACCGGCCGGGCCACGAGCGCTACCTCGCGGCCCGGAGCCTGGCCGACGAGCTCGAGCCGCGGCGGACGCACCTGAGCCGGCGGCGCGAGGCCGAGGCCACGGCCCTCGCCGCGCTGACCGAGACGGAGCACGACCTCGGGCGCGCCGCGGCGGCCTACGACCCGCACGCGCTGACGGCGGCCCGCGAGGACTACGAGCAGCGGCTGGGCGCGGCCACGGCCACCGAGGAGCGGCGCGAGCACGCCCGGACGGAGCGCCACCGGCAGGAGCAGCGGGTCGCCGAGTGGCAGGCGGCGTGCGCGGAGCAGGCGGACGCCCTGGAGCGCATCAGCCGCCACGAGGCGGCGATGGCCCTCACCGAGCTCGCCCGGCGGACGCTCCAGAACGCGGCGCCGGCGGTCGCCCAGCACCTGTGTGATCGCATCGCGGCCAGCGCCCAGGCCGTCTTCAACCAGATCAACCCGGATCCGATCGAGCTCTCCTGGGAGGCGAAGCAGTACAGCCTGCGCATCGCGCCGGGCGATCGCCGGTTCGCCATGCTCTCGGGCGGCGAACAGACCAAGCTCGCCCTGGCGATGACGCTCGCCATGGTCGAGGAGCTCAGCCAGCTCCGCTTCTGCGTCTTCGACGAGCCCACCTACGGCGTGGACGCCGACAGCCGCCGCAAGCTCGCCGACGCCATCCTCGCGGCGCAGGACGCGGCCGGGCTGGAGCAGCTCTTGCTCGTGTCGCACGACGACGCCTTCGACGGGAAGATCGAGCACGCGATCGTGCTCCGGAAGTCCGCGGCGCACGGCACGGCGGTGGTGGCGCCGTAGCGCGCGGGGGCGTGCTGGACACGAACGCCTGAGTGCAGATCCGAAGCGCCGTGCGGGGCAGTTGCGGAGCCCGAAGGGCGAGCCGGCCGGGAGTCCGGCCGTGGCAGGGGTGGGGACCCCGACGGCTTCGCCGGCGGGGCGGGGCGGCACGCCCCGTGGGATCGGCTAAACAGAGCGCGTTGACTCCTTGTCAACGCGACTCTGTTTAGTGCAGCGCGTCGGAGGGCGACGCGCCGAGCGTGTCCTCGGGGCCCGTGCTCCACTCGACGACGTAGTCGGTCGCGAGCGCGCGGGCGGCCTGGGCCAGCACCTCCTGCTCGGCGGCGCTCGGCGTGCCGTCGGCGGCCGCGGCGACGGCGAGGACGCGGAACACGGCGGCCCGCGCCTCCGCGCTCTCGATGGTGGAGAGGCGGGTGAAGAAGCCGGCGGCCTCGGTGATCAGGCGGGCGCCGAGCTCGTGGCGGATCTGGACGGGCTTCTCGTGCAGGAGGTGCGCGAGCACCGCGGTCTCGGCGGCCGTGAGCCGGCCGTCGGCGATGAAGACGAACCAGATCCCCTCGATGATGAGGTCGAAGGTGTTCGGGCTCACCCGCGCGGCGTCGGCGAGCGCGGCGTCGAGCGCCCGGCGGAAGCGCACGTACTCCTGGACGACCTCGCCGACCCGCCGGGTGGCGGTCCAGCTCTGCACGCCCGAGACGGCGATCCCGACGAAGGGGAGCACGTTGCGCAGGAGGCTGTCGCTGACGAGCGCCGACCCGAGCGTGCCGCCGCTGTCGCCGGCGTCGAGGCGCGCGAGGCGGCGCACCAGGAGGGCGCCGGGCTCGCCGGCGTCCTCGTGCTCGTGCGTGCCGAACGCGAGCGCCTGCAGCCGCGCGAGCTCGGCCGGCGCGCGGGGATCGAAGCGCACGCCGTAGAGGTCGCCGAGGTCGCACGCGAGCCGCAGGTGGATCCAGGCCCGCATGAACATCTCGGCGCCGATGCCGGCGGCGGCGGCGGGCAGCACCACGAGCCCGGCCCAGCCGCCGCTGTCGGCGGTCAGCACCTGGGAGCCGGTCGTGACGCCGGCCGCGGCGGCGCCCCAGAGCGTCGCCTCGACGCACGCGGCGTGGATCGCCTGCTCGCTGCGCTGGGCGCGCTCGGCCTCGTCGATTGTCGGGACGGCCATGGGCTGGGCGCCGCGCTGCTCGAGATAGGCTGCCAGCAGCTTCGTGAACCAGCGCCCGCTGAGGATGTCGTGGGGCGCGAGGCGGCCCGCCAGCCTGGTCGTCAGGATCCCGAGGTCCTTGAGCTCACGGGCGGGGAGAGCGAGGGCAGTCGATACTTTCATGGGTCCTCCAACTGGGTCCGGGTGATTCAGGGTGCGGGCTCCTCGGTGGCGAGCGGGTGCGGGGTGGTGCCGACGGCCCGGGGCTCGAGCACCATGAAGCTGCGGAACGACCACCAGAAGAGCTGGTGCCACTCGGGCAGCGGGAGCTCGCCGCTGAGCGCGATCTTCGCGACCCCGGCCAGCGCCAGCCCGTACGAGAGCCCGCCGCCGAGACCGAGCTTGCCGCCGCTCCAGCGCAGCAGCTCCGCGTCGAGCCCCTTGAAGAGGCCGGCGACCCGCCGCGCGAGCTCGGTGCCCTGCGCGTGCGCGGCCGCGGCGAGCGCCGCGTCGACGCGGGGGTCGGGCGCGCCCGGCCGCAGGACCAGGTCCGTCCCGGCGGCCGCGCGGGCGCGCTCGACGAGCTCGTCGGCGTCGACGCGCGCGGGGTCGTACTGGACGAGCACGCTCCCGGTGCGCGGGTGGGCCCGCACCTCGTGCACCCCGGGGGCCGCGGCGAGCGACGCGGCGAGCCGCGCCGCGCCCTCGGGGTCGCCGCGCAGCGGCGCCAGGCGCAGGCGCAGGCGGCCCGGGAGCCGGTGGCGGACCTCGAGGAGGGGCGGCAGCGCCGGCATCAGGCCGCCTCGCTGGCGGCGGCGCGCAGCCGCAGCTCGGTCGCGCGGGCGCGCGCCTCGGCGAGGAGGTCCTCGAGGTCCTCCTTCTTCTGGGCGGCGCGGGTGACCACCGCGTCGGCGAAGCGGTAGGCCATCGTCGCGGCCTCGAGCAACACGGGCCGCAGTTGGCGCCGGACGACGACGGACGCCGCGCCGAGCGCGTAGCCGAGCATGAGCGAAGGGACGTGGAGCTTCACGGTCGTGACCTCTCGAGGGATGGATTGACGGCGCGCCCGCGGGCGACGACCGGGCGCAGACGGCGCCGGCGGCTCGCCCACAGTGGCGCGGCCAGGGCGCCGGCGTACGCGGCGATCTCGAGCCCGGTGACCGGGCCGAGGCCCAGGACGCGGCGCAGCGGGGGGATGAGCAGGGTCGCGAGCTGCAGCCCCGCGGCGGCGCCGAGCAGCCTGGCAAACTCGCCGTCGCCCCCGACGTCGGGAGCGCGGCAGAGGGCGGTGTAACCGAGCTGCGCCCCGACCAGGACGGGCATCGCGAGACGGGGCCCGCCCAGCACGAAGCCGGCCCCGCCGGCGAGCCCGAGCCAGAGCCCGTCGCGGACGATCACGCGGCGCGCGGCGGACGTCAGGATCGGCGCGCCGGGCGCGGCGGGCGGCCGGTCGAGGATGCCGGGCCGGCCACGGTCGAGGGCGAGCGCGAGCGCCGGCAGCGTGTCGCTGAGCAGGTTGATCCAGAGGAGCTGCAGCGGCGTCAGCGGCGCCTGCCCGGCGACGAGCAGGCCGCCGATCATCAGCGCGGTCTCCGACAGGTTGGTCGCGACGAGGAACCGGACCGCCCGGCGCAGGTTGTCCTGCACCACCCGGCCCTCGCCCACGGCGGCGACGAGCGCGCTCAGCTCCTCGCGCGCGAGCACGACGTCGGCCACCTCGCGCGCGAGATCGCTCGCCGAGCTGCCCACCGCCATGCCGACGTCGGCGAGCTTGAGCGCCGGCGCGTCGTTGATGCCGTCGCCCGCCATGGCCACCAGCTCGCCCGAGCGCCGGAGCGCGCGCACGACCTCGGCCTTGTCCGACGGGGTCACGCGCGCGATGACCGCGACCCGCCGCAGCCGCGCCGCGGCCGCTCCGCTCGGCTCGCGCGCGAGCGCCAGCGCCTCGTCCCGGCCGAGCGTCTCGCCGGCGAGCCCCACGGCGCGCGCGATCGCCTCGGCGGTCAGGCGCTGGTCGCCCGTGAGCATGAGGGTCCGCACGCCGGCGCGCGCCGCGTCCGCGATCGCGGCGCGCGCCCCGGCGCGGGGCGGGTCGCGCAGCGCCGCGAGCCCGACGAACGTGAGCCCGCCCCGCGGGTCGGGCTGGCCGCCCGGCGCGAACGCGAGCGCGAGGACGCGCAGGCCGGCGCCGGCGAGGTCGGCGTTGCGGGCGAGTAGCCGCGCGCGCGCCGCGTCGTCGAGCGGACCGGTCGCGCCGCGGTCGCAGAGCGCGACCACCTGCTCGGGCGCGCCCTTGACGAGGGTCACCGCGCCGCCCGCGGGGGTGTCGTGGATGGAGACGACGTAGCGCATGGCGCCGTCGCGCTCGCGCAGGAGCCGGCGCGGGAACGCGAGGCGCAGCCGCGCGCCGTCGAGGCCGGCGGCCCACGCCGCCTGCACCAGCGCCCGCTCGGTCGAGCTGCCCGAGACGGTCGCGGCGCCGCCGCCGCGCTGCACCTCGACGTCGCTGTTGAGCAGGCCGATCATGAGCGCGAGCGTGAACGGATCCTCGAGCGGGGCGTCGCCGCGGGCGCGCGCGGTCGCGAGATCGACGCGGCCGCCGGCGAGCTCGAGCACCTCGAGCCGCATCTCGTTGCGCGTGAGGGTGCCGGTCTTGTCGGCGCAGATGACGGTGACGCCCCCGAGCGTCTCGGCGGCGGCGAGCCGGCGCACGATCATGCCCTGCTCGCGGAGCCGCTGCATCGAGCGGATCAGCGCGGCCGTCGCGACCAGGGGCAGCCCCTCGGGGATGGTGGCGACGCCGAGGGCGACGGCGCTGCGCAGGACCGCGGCCCCGGGTTGCCGGCGGAGCACCCCGACCCCGGCCGCGGCCGCCGCCGCGCCCACGGCGAGCAGGGTCACGCGGTTCGTCACCTGGCCGAGGCGGCGGGTGAGCGGCGCCTCCGGCGCGCGCGCCCGCTCGAGCTCCTGGCGCACGCGCCCGAGCTCGGTGGCGTTGCCGGTCGCGGTCACGACCGCGCGGCCGTGGCCGGTCGCGACGCTCGTGCCGGCGTAGAGCGTGGCGGCGCG
>DASXVK010000237.1:0-4312 GCA_036504295.1 Polyangia bacterium | reverse complement strand
GCTCGCCGACATGGAGCCCGCGGTCGCGAGCGGCGGTCCGGCGCCGCCCCGCCCGGAGCCGCCGGGGCCCGCGCGGCCGCCGGTTTCGCCGCCGGCCGCGGCGGCCCCCGCGGGCCCCGCCGCCCCCGCGGCGCCGTCGGTGCGCCGCTTCGCCCGCGAGATCGGCGTCCCGATCACCGAGGTGCACGGCAGCGGCCCGGGCGGCCGCGTCTCCGTCGAGGACGTGAAGGCCCATGCGCGCCGCGGCCACGACGGCGACGGCCACGGCGCCGGCGCCGCCCCCCGCGCCATCGCCGAGCCGCCGCTGCCCGACTTCGGCCGGCTCGGACGCACCACCCGCGAGCCGATGAACAACATCCGGCGCACGACCGCGGAGCACATCGCCCGCGCCTGGAGCGCCATCCCGCACGTCACGCACCACGACAAGGCGGACATCACCGCCCTCGAGGCGCTGCGCCGCAAGCACGCGCCGCGCATCGAGGCGAAGGGCGGCAAGCTCACCGTCACCGCGGTCGCCGTCAAGGTCGTCGCGACGGCGCTCAAGGTCTTCCCGCGGCTGAACGCCAGCGTCGACATGGGGCGCCAGGAGATCGTCTACAAGGACTTCATCCACGTCGGCGTGGCCGTCGACACCGACCGCGGGCTGCTGGTGCCCGTGATCCGCCACGCCGACCGCAAGAACCTCGTCGAGCTGGCGGTGGAGCTCTCCGACCTGTCGCGCCGCGCCCGGGAGCGCACCCTCGCCCTCGAGGAGCTGCAGGGGGCGACCTTCACCATCTCCAACCTCGGCGGCATCGGCGGCACCAGCTTCACGCCGATCATCGACTGGCCCCAGGTGGCGATCCTCGGCCTGTCGCGCGCCGCGGTCGAGCCGGTCTACCTCGGCGGCCAGCTCGTGCCCCGGACCATGCTGCCCCTGTCGCTCTCCTACGACCACCGCCTCGTCGACGGCGCCGACGCCGCGCGCTTCACCCGCTGGGTGGCCGAGGCGCTCGGCGAGCCCTTCCTCGTCACGCTCGAAGGCTAGGGTGGCGCCGCCCGCGCCTACCGCGCGTCCTGCGCGAGCCGGAACGTCACGTCCGCGTAGCCCTTGTCGGCGGCCTTGGTCGTGCGCCGGTCCGCCCGCCGCGCCGGCTGCTTGGGCGCGCCGGGGTCCGGCCCCTCCACCCACTCCCACAGCGCCGCGTCGGGCGCGACGCCCAGGTCCTTGAGCGCGTGGAACTCGCTGTCGCGCAGGAGCCGCATCCCGGTGCTGCCGGCGAAGGCGCGCGCCTGCGTGAACGACACCATCGTCGCGGCCGCGTCGAGCCGGTCGGCCTTGAACCGCGCCGCGTGGGCGTGGTCCCAGTCCGCCACGCGGCGGTTCGTGATCGGCGCGCGCGCGACGAAGAACGCGCCGTGCGCCGCGTCGGCGGGCACGTGCACCATGCCCGTGGGCGGGTCTACCGGCGCCGGCGCCGAGGCCGCGGCCGCGCCGCCGCCGCCGTCGGGTCGGGCGGCCGGCGCCGGCGCCGCCGGGGGCTGGGGCCAGGCGAGGAGCCGCAGCCCCACGCCGGCGAGGAAGACCGCCCGGGCCACGGCCGGCAGGGCGTAGAGCCAGCCGGGGATGAGCGGCCGCGGCCCCGGCCCCGCGCTCGAGCGCTGCGCCGCCCCGCGCGCGCCGCGGGCGACCCGCGGCATCGACTGCGTCGCGGGCAGCGCCGTCACCGCGGGCACGCGGCCGCCGAGCCGCGTCGCCACGTCCGCCAGGCGCGTGATGATCTCGTCGTAGCCGGGCCGTTCGGCGGGGCGCTTCGACATCATCCGCGCGCACAGGCTCGCGAGGTCGGGGTCGATGCCCGGCACGCTCTGGGCGAGGTGGGGCGCCGGCTCGGCGAGGTGGCGCTCGACCACGGTCATGTAGTGCTGGCGGCTGTCGCCGGGCCGGCGGAACGGGGGCTGCCCGAGGATGAGGTGGTGCAGCGTGCAGCCGAGCGCGTAGACGTCGACGCGCCAGTCGATCGGCTCGCCGCGCGCCTGCTCGGGCGCGATGTAGTCGGGCGTGCCCACGACCATGCCGGCCTGCGTCAGCGCCGGCCCGATCACCTCCTGCTTCGCCAGGCCGAAGTCGGTCACCTTCACGAGGCCCCGCTCGGTGACGAGGAGGTTCGAGGGCTTCACGTCGCGGTGCACGATGCCCTGCGCCGCGGCCTCGCGCAGGCCGGCCGCCGTCTGCGCGCACACGGCGGCGGCGTCGCCCGGGCTGATCGGCCCGCGGTGGCGGACGAGGCGGCCGAGGTCGATGCCGGCGAGGTACTCCATGACGAAGTACGGCCGCCCCTCGTGCTCGTCGATGAAGTAGATGAGCACGACGTTGGGGTGCGAGAGCGCGGCGATGGCCTTGGCCTCGCGCACGAACCGCTGCCGCAGATCGGCGGCCTCGCGGTGCTCCTCGGCGAGGATCTTGATCGCGACCTTGCGGCCGAGGCCCTCGTCGAGCGCGCAGTACAGCTCGCCCATGGCCCCGGCGCCCAGGCGCTCGAGCACCCGGTAGCGGCCGATCTGGGTCGGGAGGGCGGGCGACGCGGTCACGACGGCGCCCAGGATAGCAAAGTGCCCGGCGGGCGCCTAATCGTCGCGCCCCCGGGCCAGGTTCTCGAAGCGCGTGAACTGCTTGGCGAAGAAGAGCTTCACCGTGCCGGTCGGGCCGTTGCGCTGCTTGCCGATGATGATCTCGGCGACGTTCTCGTCCTCGATCGGCTCGTCGCTGCGCCCCTGCTGCTGCTGCTCGCGCTTGCGGTACACCGCGTCGCGGTAGATGAAGCAGATGAGGTCGGCGTCCTGCTCGATGGCGCCCGAGTTGTGGCTGACGATGCCGTCGGCGAGCCAGGTCGCCGGACCGGGCACGGTCAGGTCGTACACGTCCTCGACGCCGTCGGGGACGATCTCGGCGACCGTGTCCCAGAACAGCTCGTTGTCCGCCTCGACGCGAAGCTCGTCGCTGTCGAGGATCTCGGCATAGGACGCCAGGGTGGCGCGCGACGGAGCGAATTTGTAGTGCGCCGTCCCGCCGTACGACGTGCCACGGGCGGCCGCCATGGCCCGCTGCGAGATTCCGCGTGCTGCCATCAACGCACGGACGCGCTCGAACACCTCGCGCGGCACGGTGTCGACGTTCGTGACCGCCTTCGTATGCTTCAACTCCACCGCGAGGCGCCGCGCTCCCGGCTGGCGTGGCCCGAAGGCGCCCACGCGGTCCAGGAACGTCCGCAGCTGATCCGCTCCGGAGATGTTCACCGTGTACCACGGGCCGCTCGCACCCTGGTAGACGGTGCGGATGCGACCGATGATGCCCAACCGGAGCAACATCGCCGCCACGTCGTGAGCCAGCCCGAGGCTCGCGGTGGCAAAGAAGACGCCCGCGGAGCCGCGCGCCCCGGTCCGGCGAGGGGTGATCGTGCCGTCTGTCGCCCAGAGGTGGCGCAGCAACACCGCGATCTGGTCGTCGGCGAGGCGGAAGACCTCCGCGGGAATGCGCTTCTCCCGGGAGCGCTGACCGAAGATGCCGAGCTCGCGCAGCCAGAGGCTGGTGCCCGCCGGGTGCCAGCGGTTGCCGTTGCCGCTGATGACGAGCTGGTGCCAGTTGCCGCGACCTTCGTGACGGGACACGCGCGCCCCGAACTCGACCTCCGCCGCCGCCGCGACGGCGCGGCTGTTCTCCTCGGAGCCCGTCGTGTAGCGCAGCGGCTGGTGCGGCAGGTAACTCCCATCGCCGATCAAGTGGCCGAGGAGCACCAGGCGGCGCTCCGGCCAGCGCTCCGTCGCGCCCGGCGCGGGAACCCGGCGCGCGATCGCGAGGCGGTCGCCGACGCGCAGATCGCTCACCCGAACGAACCCACGCGATCCGAGCAGCCGGTGCCGGCCAGTCGCTCGCAGACATCGCCCGGTGGCCAGGGTGAGCCGGTACACCTTGCGCTGGCCAACACGCCACACCTTGTCGCTGGCGGCCGCGCGCAGCTTGCCCTCGGTCTCGACCGCGATCACCTCCGGCGTCGTCCCCACGAGCTCACGGATCGGCACGCGCCGGCCGTCGCTCATCACGACGAGCGTCTCACCGGTCACGCACTCGCGCAGGTCCGACAGCTGCGGCCGCTTGTCGTCGCGCTTCTCGACCGAGCGGTTGAGTTGCGAGAGCGCCAGCACGGGCACGCGCAGCTCCTTCGCGAGGGCCTTGAAGCCGCGCGAGATCTCGCCGATCTCGAGGTCCTTGCGCTCCTCGTTGCCCTGGCCGCGCACCATCTGCAGGTAGTCGACCATCACGAGGCCGAGGCCG
>DASXVK010000236.1:0-4500 GCA_036504295.1 Polyangia bacterium | reverse complement strand
TGCAGATCGTCGCGAACGGCGTCGTCGTCGCCACCCGGCCGGTCACCGCCGCCGACGCGGTCGCCGGCACCGCGATCAAGCTCGACGCCACGTTCCCGCTGGCGGTCGACGGGGACACCTGGATCGTGGTCGTGGCGAAGGGCGACTCGGACCTCGGCCCGGTCTGCCCCGGCGCCCGGCCCGCGGCGGTCACCAGCCCCATCTTCATCGACGCCGACGGCGACGGCGCCTACACCGGCCCCTTGCAGGCGCCGTAGCGGCCGCGCCGCCGCGCCCGCGGCTCAGGGCGCGATCACGTGCTCGTCGAAGGCGACGCCGTCGAGGCCGACGGCGCGCACGACCGCGCGGTCGCAGTCGAGCGCGACCGCGAGGTGGTGGTGGACCGCGGCGAAGGCCTTGCTCTCGGGCACGTCGCGCACGCAGGCCTCGGGCGTCTCGAGGCCGCCGCCGCCCCCGCCGGTGATGAAGGCCGCGAAGCCGTCGTAGTCGAGGCGCTCGTAGTTGTGCTCGTGGCCGCCGAAGAGCGCGTGGAAGCCGTGCTCGCGCAGGAGCGGCACGACGTAGTCCTTGACCGCCGTCGACGGGTACTCGAGGCTCGGGAAGCAGCGCGAGTCGGGCGGGTAGTGCATGAAGGCGAAGCGCCAGCGGGCCGCGCGGGCCGCGGGCGAGGCGACCTGCCGCGTGATCCACTGCCACAGCGGCGCCCGCTCGCTGATGATGGGAGAGAAGTTGATGTCGTTCGTGTCGACCGCGAGGAAGAAGGCGTCGCCCCAGACGGCCGTGTAGCTGGTCTCGTGCGGGTCGGCGGGGTCGATGGGGAACATGAGGTAGTCGCGGAAGTTCTCGAGGAGGGGCTGGCTCTGCTCGTGGTTGCCGGCGGCGACGTAGATCGGCAGGTAGTGCAGCAGCCGCCGCGCGGGGTCGAAGAAGCGCTCCTTGAACTGCTCGCGCACGTTGCCGTCGCCGACGATGTCGCCCGCCACGAGGACGACGATCGGCTGCTCGAGCAGCATGTTCTCGACGTTGGTGTGGACGATGTCGGGGTTGTCCTGCGAGTCGGCCATGACGGCGAAGTGGAACGGCTGGCCGCGCTCGGGCGTGGTCGAGAAGGTGAGGTCGGCGGTGCACACGCCGTCGGTGCAGGCGCGGTAGTGGTACACCGTCGCCGGCGCGAGGCCGCTGACGACGAGCTGGTGCATCGTGCCCGCGGGCCCGGTCGCGGTGAGCCCGTAGGCCGCGTCGGGACCGTACTCGAGGTCGGTGCTCCCGGCCGCCGCGGTCTCCCAGCCGACGGCGACCGTGGTCGCGGTCGTGTGCCCGAGGTACGGGCCGACCGGGAAGGTCACGTCCTCGAGCCCGATGGGCACGGTGCGCGCGCGCTCGGCGGCGCACACGGGCGCGCTCGGGGACGACGAGCACGCGGCGGCGCAGAGGACGGGGACGAGCCAGAGGCGCGTCATGGTCGCCCGTGGCCGGCCACCATGGCGGCGATCACCGCGACGTAGCCGCCGCAGCAGAGCACCGTGAACACCCCCAGCGGCAGCAGCACCGCCGCGGCGGCCTTGCCGCCCGAGAACCCGTGGGCGTGCTTCATGCCGAACACCTGCAGCACGATGCTCGTCACCATGCCGGCGAAGCCGCCGAGGTACGGGATGACGCCGAACGCGTACGGGCCGAGGGAGAACGCGATGGCGCGGGCGCTCGCCTGGTAGCTGCCGCGGCCGCCGAGCATGCGGGCGCACAGGTGGGTGAGGCCGCCGGACACGTAGCACTGCATCAGGGCGGAGACCGGCGCCAGCAGCGTGAAGCCGACGATGCTGCCCACCGCCATGGCGATGCCGCCGCCGACCTCCTTCGAGGCGACCATCATGACGATGCCGACGATGCTGTAGAGCAACATCAGCCACGCCTGGCCGAGCCACACGGCCATGGTCGCGTAGAGCAGCGGCGTGTTCGTGTGCACCGAGCGGCAGGCGCGGGCGAAGAACCGGTCCGGGCCGGTCAGCGACTCCTTCAGCGTCCGCCACCAGGCGCGCCACACGCCGAGCTCGTCGCGCTGGTCCCATGGCACGGGCCCGCCGACGTCGACGCGCTCGGCGCACGTGGCGCACAGGACCACGCCGTCGGGGCCGAGGCGCTGGCACCAGTAGCACAGGTAGCCGCCGCAGCGCGGGCACAGCCCCACGGCGGGCGTCTGCGGGTGCAGCGCGCACACCGCCGGCGCCGCGTAGGGCGACTCCGGCACGCCGTAGGGCGAGGGCGGCGGCGCCGGGCCGGCGTAGACCGGCCCCGCCGCGGGCGCGGCCGGATACGGCGTGGGCGCCTGGGTGTACGCCGGGGGCGGCGCCGCGCCGGGCGGCGAGCCGGCGGCCGCGGGCTCCGGCGCGGGGCCCGGCGGGGCACCGGCGTCGGGGCCGCCCGGGGCAGCGGCAGGGGTCTCGGGCTGATCGCGACCATGCTCGTCTGACTCGCTCATCCGTCCGCCTCGGCTGACGATCTCCAAAACGAGGGACCCTGAGAGGGTCCCTCTGACGCCCCGCGCCGAGTGCTGGCAGGCGCAGCCCGCCAGCACTCACGCGATTCTAGCACCTTCCGCGGCGCCGGAGGTCGGGCTACCGGGGCGCGGGCGGGGCCGGGGCCTCAGTCCCGCAGGCACTCGCCCAGGCAGAGCTCCGCCACGCAGGCGTCGAGCGGCCCGGCCTGGCCGGACGGGTCGGGGAAGGTGCCGTCGCACAGCGCGAGGCAGCGCGCGAGGGCCTCGACGTACTGATCCGGCGGGAGCCGGTCGCGGGCGCCCGACGGCTTGCGGCAGCCGATGTGGCAGCCGAGGTTGAGCAGGAGCGCCCGGTCGAACGCGACCGGCGGCGCGCAGCACTGGGCGGCGACGCAGGGACCACAGCGCGCCGACAGCCCGCGCACGACGGAGCAGCCGCCGGCGGGCGCCGGCGCCGGCGCCGAGGCGGGCGCCACGCGCGGCCCCGGTGGGGGCGCGGCGGGAGTCGGGCCGGCGGGCGGCGCGGCGCCGCAGGCGGCAAGGAAGACGAGGGTCAGCCACGACAAGGCGCGCATGCGCCGACGATCGTACCCGCGATCATGGGCGGCCGGAAAGAAAACCGCCAAGACGCCAAGGCGTGATCCGTTCAATCCCAGCTTGGCGTCTTGGCGGTTCAATTATCCGACTGGCACCACCGTTACGGGAGCGCGGGGCCGAGGCCCGCGCGGGTGCGCTCGATGGCGTGCGCGATCTCCTCGAGGTCCTCGCGGGGGAGGGTGAGCGCGCCGGCGGGCAGCCAGCCGTCGACCTGCTCGCGCGTACGCGCGCCGCAGATGGCGCCGCTGACCCCGCGGAACGCGAGCGTCCAGGCGACCGCCACCGCGGCGACGGTCGTCCCGTGGCGCACGGCGATCGGCCGCAGCGCGTCGCGCAGCGCCAGGTGGCGGCTCAGCCGGGGCGCCCGGAAGTCGGCCGAGCCGCGGCGCCAATCGTCGGGAGCGAACCGCTGCACGCGATCCGCCGAGAAGCTGTCGGTGAGCAGGCCGGCCTGCATCGGGCTGTAGACGATGACGCCGGTCCCGTGCGCCGCGCACCACGGGAACACGTCGCCCGCGGCCTGCCGCTTCAGCAGCGAGAAGGGCGGTTGCAGCGAGTCGACGTGGCGGATGCGCTCGCAGCGCTCGAGCAGCGGGACGTCGAAGTTCGACACCCCGCCGCAGCGCACCTTGCCCTCGTCGACGAGCCGCGCCATCTCGCCCCACGAGTCCTCGACCGGGGTCTCGGGGTCGGACCAGTGGAGCTGGTAGAGGTCGATGCGCTCGACGTCGAGACGGCGGAGCGACGCCTCGCACTCGGCGCGGATCGACGCCGGCGCGAGGGTCGGGACCGGGGGCTGCATGGGCTGGCTCGGATCGGCGACGAGGCCGCACTTGGTGAAGACGAGCGGCCGCTCGCGGGCGGGGATGTCGGCGAGCGCGCGGCCGACCACCACCTCGGAGTGGCCCAGCCCGTAGATCGCGGCCGTGTCGATCCAGCTCACGCCGCGGTCCACGGCGTGACGGATGGCCGTGATCGAGGCCCCGTCGTCCTGGGGGCCCCAGCCGAAGCTCCACCCGCCGCCGCCCACGGCCCAGGCGCCGAACCCGACCGTGCTGATCTCGAGGCCGCTCTTCCCGAGGCTGCGCGTCTTCAGCTCCATGGTTCACCTCCCGCGGACATGCAGGCTGTGATGCCTGCGCCCGGGCATTGTAGCCAGGTGGGGCTGGCCGCGACGGGCCGGCGCGGCAATAATGCCCCCATGGAGCCCCTGCTCCAGATCGACCACCTCTCGAAGGCGTACGGCGGCCGCTCGGCCGTCGACGGTCTCACGCTGACGGTGCACGCGGGCGAGATCGTCGGCTTCATCGGCCCGAACGGCGCCGGCAAGACGACGACGATCAAGATCGCGGCCGGGCTCGCGTTCGCCGACCGGGGCCGGGTCACCATCGCCGGCCACGCCGTCGGCG
>DASXVK010000235.1:0-6442 GCA_036504295.1 Polyangia bacterium | reverse complement strand
GCCGCCGGGCCGCCGGCCGCGCGGGCCGCCGGGGCCGCGGCGATCGCCGCCGCGGTCATTGGGGTCGCCCGGGGCGCGCTGGAGCACCCAGCCGGCGCCAGCCGCCGGCACCTCGTTGCGCGGCGGCTCGCGCTCGAGCTCGCCGCGGCCGCGGCCGCCCGCGCCGGGCTTGCCGCCGAAGCCGCCGCCGCCGCCGGGCTTGCCGCCGAAGCCGCCGCGCCCGCCGCCGCCGCGCCGGTCGTCGCGACCGCCGTGGCCGCGGTCGTCCCGCGCCGGGCGCGCGACCATGTCCACCACGTAATAGAGATCGCCGATCTTCTTGGCGCCGGAGGGCGGAGTGTCCTCGCCGCTCAGCACGCGCACCTTCGTCACCTGCGACAGGCGCGAGCCCACCGCGGTGAGCGCGTCGACGAGCCGCGCGACGCGCTCGCCGCTGATGCCGACGGCGCGCAGGCCCTCCTCGTCGATGGTCGCGGCGGGGGCCGGCGCGGGCTCGGCGGGCGCCTCCGCGGGCGTGCCTTCGGCGGCCGCTTCCGCGGGCGCCGACTCGGGAACGGGCGCGCCTTCGGGGGCGGGCGCCGGCGCGGCTGCCTCCTCGGCGGGGGGCGTGGGCTCGGCGGGCGCCTCGGCGGGGGGCGCCGCGGGCCGCGGCGCGGACTTGGCGGCCGGCTCAGGCAGCTTGATGTAGCGCGCCGCCGCCGCGAGCACGCTGGCGGAGAACTCGGTGACGGTTTTCATGGCCATGGTACGGCTCCTATAACACGGCTCCGCGGACTTCGAGACGGGTTTTCGCATGTACCCGGCGCAAGCCGCCCGCGCGGGGGGCTGTCACCCGCGGCCGCATCGCGACTCTGAACGGGCGGACAAGGAGGTCCGCCAATGTTCGACCGGAGCCTGCACTCGCCCTACTGGGCCCTGCGTATCGCGTTCGGCGTCGTGCCCGTCGTCGCCGGCCTCGACAAGTTCTTCAACCTGCTGACCAACTGGGAGGCGTACCTGAGCCCGCTCGCGGCCCGCGTGCTGCCGGTGAGCCCGGCCGCGTTCATGCACGTCGCCGGCGTCATCGAGATCCTCGTCGGGCTCGCGATCCTCACCCGCTTCACGCGCCTCGCGTCGTACGCCGCGTCGGCCTGGCTCGCGCTGATCGCCCTGAACCTGCTCACGAGCGGCCGGTTCTTCGACGTCGCGGCCCGCGACGCGGTCATGGCGGTCGCCGCCTACACCCTCGCCCGTCTCGAGGAGGTGCGCCTCGCGGTCACGGTGCGGGAGCCGCGCGCGGCCGCCCCGCGCATGACGCCGGCCCACGCCGGCGGCTGAGGCTGCGTCGGTGTCCTCGGGCCAGAGCATCTACCCACGTGAGCGCGATCCCGGATCGCGCCACGTGGGAGTCGCCCGAGAGCGACCAGAGGGAGAAACATGCGTCGGTACCAGATCCTCATGCTCGCCTTCGCCGGCGCGCTCGTCGCGAGCTGCGGCTCGAGCTCGTCGCCGTCGAGTCTTCCACCCGGGTATTACATCTCCATCGCGGACCTGACCTTCTCGCCGCTGGACCTGGCCGTCCCGCCCGGCGCGACGGTCACCGTCATCAACTTCGACACCATGCCCCACACCGTGACGAGCGAGACGGCGCCCGGCCAGTTCACCCCGGGGGCCTTGAGGGGCGTCTCCTTCGACACCGGCGAGTTCACCGGCGAGGTGAGCTTCACGATCCCGCAGAACGCGGTCCAGGGCACGGTGATACCGTACTACTGCAAGGTGCACACGAGCGGTATGGCCACGCCCACCGGCACCATCACGATCCAGATCGACGCCCCGCTGCAGCCGCCCCCCGGCGGCAGCACCGGCGGCGGCGGTGGCGGCGGCGGGGGCGGCGGCGGCGGGTACTGACCGCAGCCTCGCCGATCACGCCACCCCTCACGTGCGGCCGGACGCCACCGGGAGCGCGAAGTGGAACGTGCTGCCGGCCGCGAGCTTGCTCTCGACCCACATCCTGCCGCCGTGGGCGTCGACGATGCCCTTCGCGACGTGCAACCCGATGCCGAGGCCGCGGCGATCCTTGTGGGCCCACGGGACGCGCGAAAAGCTCGGCGTCCAGGGTGACGCCCTTGGCGGCCGCGACTGGACCGAGCGCTTCGACGGTCTCGCGCAGGAGTCTGCCGACCTCGACCGGCTCGGGGACCATGGCGAGCTTGCCCGCGTGGATGCAGGCGACGTCGAGGAGGTCATTGACCAACCGGTTCATCTGCGCGACGAGGCGCCGGTTCGCGCTGGCGCACTGCCGTACGTTCTGGCCAGCCACACCTTCGGGCGCGAGCCTGAGGAGGAGGTCCGCGTTGATCGCGAGCCCACCCAGGATCGAACGCAGGTCGTGGCTGGCGTTGGCGAGGAACTCGTCCCGCGCCGCGATCAGCTTGTCGGCGAGACCACGCTCGCCCGACAGATCGTGGTCGGTGGCTTCCCGCTCGAGCGCGAAGAAGTCGTCCAGATAGCGTCGTCGCGCCTCGCGCTCGCGCTCGAGCAACGCGTCGGCGGTGGTGCGCTCTCTGCCGAGCGCGCTGTCTTGCAGCGCTCGCTGACGCTGGGTACTCGCCTGGGTGTCCTCCAGCTCGCGATCAGCTTCGTCCCGCGAGGTCTGGACGATCTTGTCAGCGCGCTCGCGGGCTCGCTGCACCACCTCATCGGCCGCCTGGGCTTCGTGTCTCTCCCGCAGGCCGACGTCGGCCTTGTCGCGTTCCGTGCGCAGGCTCTGGTCGGTGCGGTGACGGTGCGGGCGCTGCATGCCCTTCGCGGGGTCCTCTGGCGCCGCCATACCCTGTCTCCTCGGCTAGAGTCAAGGTAGGATGAAGAGGACGCGGCGCAAGATGCCTCGGCGCGCTGCCTGACGCCGGCGCAGCCCGAGGACCAGCGCCACCGCGGTGAGCAGCCCGCACGCGTACCCCACGAGCTCGCCGACCCGCACGAAGAGGCTGCGTCCCGCGATGAGGCGCGGCTCGACCACGAGCAGCGGGTGGTCCTCGGGCGAGAGCGAGAGCGGGTTCTCCGCCTCGACGCGACCCGCGGCCGTGACGAGCGCGCTCACCCCCGCGCCGGTGGCGCGCACGAGGTCGCGCCGGGCCTCGATCGCGCGCAGCACCGTGTGCGCCAGGTGCTGCGCGGGCTCCACGGCGGCGCCGAACCAGGCGTCGTCGGAGAGGTTGACGAGGAGGTCGGGCCCGCGGCCGGCCAGGTCGCGCACGTAGGCCGGGAAGGTGGATTCGAAGCAGATGAAGAGCGACAGGCGCACGCGCCGGCCGCCCGCGTCGAGCTCGAGCGGCTCGCGGCGGGCGCCCGCGCGGTAGCGCACGCCGCCCGGCAGCCACGCGGGGCCGCGCTCGCTGTAGAGGATGAGCTTCACCTTGTCGTAGACGACGCGCAGGGCACCGTCGGGCGCGAGGTGGGCCACCGAGTTCCACAGCGCCCGCGTCTTCACGTCTACGCTGTTCACGCCGAAGAGGAGCGGCGCGGTGAAGCCTCGGCGGATGCGGCCGCGGTGGCTCGCGTGATAATCGTGGCGGGCGTCGGCGCGCAGCAGCAGCGGGTAGGCCTTCTCGGGCCACAGCAGGAGATCGACCGGGCCGAGCTCGCGCTCGAGCTGCGCCGAGAGCCGCTGGTAGCGCTCGAGCTGCGCCGCGTCGTCGGCGGGTGGGGCGCGGAAGCCGCGGCGCACGGCGTCGGCCTGCACCAGGCCCACGCGCAGGCTGGGCGCGGCCTGGCGCCGGGCGTCGATCTGCGCCAGGCGGACGCTGCCGAACAGCAGCGCGCCGGCCACCGCCACGGCCGCGGCGGCGAGCGGGCCGTAGCGCGCACGGCGCCGGCCCGGCTGGAGCGCGCGCGCCAGGGCGGCGTTCGCGAAGATCATGAGGAACGTGAGCGCCGCCGGGCCGCCGAGCTCGACGACCTGGGCGAGGCGCACCTGCCGGTACTGCGTGAGCGCGAGCGACTGCGGGAAGACGACCGGTAGCCAGCGCTCGGCGACCACGAAGGCGGCGGGCGCCATCAGGGCGAGCGGCCGCAGCGTGCGCGCGGCCACGCCCCAGGCCGCCCAGCCCAGGGCGCCCAGGGCGGCCAGGGGCAGCCACACGGCGACCGCCGTCACCGGCGACCACCCCGAGAAGCGGGCGAGCAGGCCGGGGTACCAGGGCGTGAAGCCGAGCTGGGCGAGCAGGCCGGTGGCGAAGGCGAGCAGCGCGGCGCGCCGGACCGGCACCCGGGGCAGCACCCACAGGAGCGGCACGAGCGCGACCCAGGCGAGCAGCCCGGCGCTGCGCCACGGCAGCACGCCCGGGCACGCGGCGATCAGCAGGGCCGCGCTGAGCGCCACCGCGCCGGGCTGCACGAGCCGCTCACGCACCCCGGCAGCATAGCAAAGTGTGGCATGATCGTCGGCCGTGGGGCCCGAGATCCGCGTCACCTTGTGCCTGACGCACGACTGCAACCTGCGGTGCCGCTACTGCTACGGCGGGGTCAAGTCGGCGCGCCACATGCCGCTCGCGATCGGCGCCCGCGCGATCACGCTGGCGCTGGCGCGCACCGCGCGGCGCCTGCACCTCATCTTCTTCGGCGGCGAGCCGCTGCTGCGGTTCGCGCAGCTCACCCGGCTGACCGCGATCGCGCGCGCCGCCTGCGCGGCCCGTGGCCTCGAGCTGCGGCCCACCGTGACCACGAACGGCACGCTGATCACCGCCGCGCGGGCCGCCTGGCTGGCGGCCGAGGGCTTCGTCGTGGGCGTGTCGTGCGATGGCACACCCGAGGGCCACGACGCGAACCGGCGCGATCGGCATGGCCGCCGCACGTGGGCACGGACCACCGCCGGCCTGCGCCGCGCCCTCGGCGCCGGCGCCGCGGTGCGGGCGGTGCTCGTGGTCGATCCGGCCAACGTCGCGCGGCTGCCCGCGGCGGTGCGCGGGCTGCGGGCGCTCGGCGCCGACGACTTCGTGCTCAACCCGCACTGGGGCGCGGGCTGGAGCGCGGCGCTGCAGGCGTGCTGGACGGCCGCGTACGAGGAGGTGGGCCGCGACTACGTGGCCGCCTACCGCGCGGGACGGCCGTTCTGGATCTCGGTGATCGACGAGAAGATCCACGCCCACCTGCGCGGCGGCTTCGCCGAGAGCGAGCGCTGCGACCTCGGGCGGCAGGACCTGGTCGTCGCGGCCAGCGGCAACCTCTATCCCTGCGACCGTCTCGTCGGCGACGACCGCCATGGCCGCTTCGTGATCGGCCACGTAGGCACCGGGGCGGACCCCGCCCGCGCGTGCGCGTGGGCGGCGGCCGTGGGCGCGCCACCCGCGGACTGCCACGCCTGCGGCATCGCCGCGCGGTGCCGCAACCGCTGCGCGTGCGCGAACGTCGCCCTGACGGGCTCCCCGGACACCCCGTCCGAGCTGCTGTGCTTCCACGAGCAGCTCGCGGTGCGCACCGCGGACACCGCGGCGCGCGCGCTCTTCGCCGAGGCGAACCCCGCTTTCATGGCGCGCCATTACGGACGTATACTGGACGCGTCATGAAGCTGAAACCGTCCGGCGGAGGTGGGAAATGAAGAAGCTGCGACCCGCGCGCCACGCGCCCGATCCCGGCTACCCCTCGTTCACCCGGCGGTTCGTACACGGCGCGCTGCTGGCTGCGACCGTGACCGCGACCTCGCTCGGCGGCTGCGGCCCGGTCGTCAACCCGCCGCAGGTCGACGCCGCCGTGGACCGCGGCGACCTCGACGGGACCGTCGATGGCGCCACCAACGCCCGCGCCGCGCGCCCGGCCCCTGCGCCCGCGCCCGCGCCCGCGCCGCTGCCGGGTGCCGTGCCCCCGCCCGCGCCGCCGCCCAAGCCCCGCTGACGCCCCGTGCTCGCCGGCGTGCTCGTCTTGCTCGCGCTCGGCGCGCTCGCGCTCGTCCATGAGCTCGGCCACCTCGCGGGCGCGCGGGCGCTCGGCCTGACCGTCACCGATCTCTCCATCGGGCTCGGCCCGCCGCTGCGGCGCTGGCGCCTCGGCGACGTCACCGTCGCGCTCGCGCCGATCCCGTTCGGCGGCTTCGTGCGGGTGAGCGAGCTCCTGCCCGAGGCCGCGCCCGACCCCGCGCGCTTCCGTCCGCGCCGCGTGGCCGCGCGCCTGCTCGTGACCATCGCGGGCTCGCTCGCGAACCTGCTGCTCGCCGGGGTGCTGGCCGCCGTGGCGGCGCTCTGCTGCGGCGCCGACACCGGGCGGATCGCCGGCCTGCAGGTGACGAGCGCCGGCGAGGCCGCGGCCGCGGGCCTGCGTCCCGGCGACGTCGTCGAGCGCATCGACGGCGTCGCCGTCGCGAGCGTCGAGGAGCTGGGCCAGGCGCTCGCCGGCAAGCGGCGCGCGCGGCTCGCGGCGCGCCGCGCCGGTCGCCCGCTCGCGCTCGAGGTCACGCCCCTCGAGCGCGGCG
>DASXVK010000234.1:0-14945 GCA_036504295.1 Polyangia bacterium | reverse complement strand
CGTGCCCGTGCCCCTGCCCGTGCCCGTGCCCGCGTCGGCGCGCTCGGGCACGGGCAGGGGCACGGGCACGGCCACGAGGGGAACCGCCCCGGCCTCGCGGTGGACCTTGCATGTCCGCCTCCGCCTGCGTACCCTGTCCGGCGTGCTCGGGTCCGACGCATCCGTGGACGGCGGCCGACCGAGGGCGGCGCTGGGCGTCTCGCCCGTCGGCCGGCGGGCCTCGCGCCACTTCTGGTGGGCGCGGGCCGAGGAGACGTGCGCGGCGGCGCTCGACCGGCTGCGCACCGCCGGGCCGGGGGCCCAGCCGGCGCCCGTGCACTACTGCTACGTCGTCGACGCGGCCGATCAGCTCGTCGGCTCCGCGACCGTGGCCGCGGTGCTCGCGGCCGCCGCGGACGTGCCGCTCAAGGACGTGATGAGCCCGCGGGTCATCCCCATCCCGGAGGGCGCCCCCGAAGAGGCCATCCAGGACTTCTTCATCACCTACGGGCTCCTCGCCTTCCCGGTCGTCGACCGCGGCGGCAAGCTCGTCGGCGTGGTCGGCGTGGAGCACTTCAGCGACCTCGTGTTCGAGGGCTTCGACACGCAGGTGCGCGAAGAGACCTACCGCAGCGTGGGGCTCACGGCCCGCGACCTCGAGGAGCCGAGCGTCGCCAGCGCGGCCCGCGCGCGGCTGCCGTGGCTCGGCGTCACCCTGGCCGGCGGGGTCCTCGCCGCGCTCCTCCTCGGCCAGGCCGCGCTCGAGCCGGCCGCGATGGCCGCGATCGGGGTGTTCCTGCCGCTGGTCGTGATGCTGGCCGAGCGGGTCACGCTGCGCACCATCGCGCTGCGCGGCGTCTGGAGCGCCGGCGAGCGGCACGCGCATGCGCTCCTCCGCCGGGAGCTGGCGGCCGCCGCGCTCCTCGCGTTCGGGCTCGGCCCGCTCACCGGCGGCGTGACCTATCTCTGGCGCGGCCAGGTGCGGACCGCCCTCGCGGTCGGCCTCGCGACCCTGGCTACCATCCTGGTCGGCACCGGCGTCGGCCTCCTCGCGCCCGTCGGCGAGCGCGGCGGCAAGGCCGCGCGCGTCGGCGCGCCCATCGCCCTCGCCGTGGCCGGGGTCGCGGCCGTCGGCATCATCCTCGCAGTGGCGCGGCTGCTCATGCTCGCGGGCTCGCACTGACGTGTCATCCCTCACCCTGAAGCACAAGACCTCCGGCCAGCTCGGCCCGCTCCTCTGCTGGGCGGTCGTGTTCGCCGACATCGGCACCTCGGTCTACTACGTGCCGGGCATCCTGTACGACCACCCCGGCATCGGCAGCCTCGCCGGCACGTTCGTCACCCTGGTCGCGGTCGCCGGCATCCTCCTCGCCATCAAGTACGCCGACATCACGTCGCGCTACACCGAGGGCGGGGGCGTGGTCACGGTGGCGACGCGCGCCTTCGGCCCCCTCGTCGGCTGCCTCGGCGGCATGCTCATCACCGTCGACTACTTCCTGACCTCGAGCATCAGCTCGATGTCGGGGCTCCGCTACCTCGAGTCGGTGGTCTCGCTCCATGGCCTCGCGGTGCCGCTCGCGTGCGTCGCCCTCGTGCTCCTGGGCCTGCTCAACTGGGTGGGCATCAAGGAGTCGGCGTCCGTCACGATGGCGATGGCGCTGGTGGGCTTCGCCACCCAGCTCGCGGTCGTCCTCATCACCGCCGCCGGGATGTCGAGCGCCGACTGGGCGGTGATCCGGCACAACATGGTCGCGGTCGGGACGCTGCGGCCCGGTCACGTGCTGACGGGCTTCGCCGCCGCCTGGCTCGCCTTCAGCGGCCTCGAGACCATGAGCCAGCTCAGCCCGGCCATGCGCGAGCCGCGCACGCGGGTCGCCAAGGTGACCATGGCGCTCGTGCTCGGGTCGATCCTGGTCACCTCGCCCCTGCTCACCGCCTTCACGACCTCGCTCCTCAAGCTGAAGATGGCGGCGATGCCGCGCTCGGACAGCTTCATCTCCGCGCTCGGCGGGGCGTTCGGCGGCGCGGGGCTCAAGATCGCGGTCGTGATCTCGGCCTCGACGCTGCTGGTCTTCGCCGCCAACACCGCCATCATCGGCTGCTACCACGTCTTCCTGGCGCTCACGCGCCAGGGCTTCCTCCCGGCCGCCTTCGCCACGCGCGGCCGGCGCTTCGGCACCCCCCACCTCGCGATCATCATCGCGACCGTGATCCCCATCACGGTGCTCCTCGCGACCCGCGGCAACATCGACATCCTCGGCGACATGTACGCCTTCGGCCTGCTCGGCGCGTTCACGCTCTCCTCGGCGGGGCTCGACCGCGTGCGCTGGATCGAGCGGCAGCGCGGCGTCGGCTTCGTCGTGGGCATCTTCACCACGCTGCTGGTCTTCACCGCCTGGGTGGTCAACCTCTACGCGAAGCACCTCGCCACCCTCTTCGGCGGGGGGGTCGTCGCCGTCGGCATGCTGCTCGCGCTCGGCGTGCAGCGCGGCTGGTTCGCCCGCTTCAAGGAGATCGGCTTCGTCACCGAGGAGGCGGCCGAGGCCGCCGCCGCCGAGCTGCCGGCCGCGACGCAGTTCGTCACGCTCGCCGAGGCGCTCGACCTGCAGGCCTCGTACCCCGCCCACACCATGGTGTGCCTGCGCGGCATGAACCCGCGCCTGCTCGCCGAGGCCAGCGCCCGCGCCCGCGGGCTCGGCGACAGCGCCGTGTACGTCCTCTTCGTCGACGAGGTGCCGGGCCTCTTCTACCCGCCCAAGGCCGGGCCGAGCGAGGAGGCGATCGAGGTGCTGCGCGACGCGTGCGTGGCGCTCGAGGGCGAGAAGGTCACCGCGATCCCGATCTGGCGCATGGCCCACGACGCGGGCGCGTCGATCGCGAACGCGGCCGACAAGCTCGGCGTGAACGCGGTGTTCGTCGGCACGACGCAGCGCACTGCCATCTGGCACCTGCTGCGCGGCAACGTGCTCAAGGGGCTCGTGCGCCGGCTCAAGGAGACGACGCGGCTCACGATCGTGAACTAGCTTGCGCTCCGCGCGCGGCGCGAAGCGCGCGTGCATCTTTTTGGCGCGGCCGCTCGTAATCCCCTATCATGTTGCCCGGGTTGCGCTCGATCCCGGGCGCCGGAGGCGAGCCGCAGGCGAGCCTCGTTGTTGCCAGTACTGCCCCAACGCGATGGAGGAAACGATGCGAAGCAGGATCCTGGGGGTCGTCGCGGCTGTTGCGATCATGTCACTCGGCGGCAGCGCGTGGGCCCAGCGCGGCGGCGGTGGCGGGTTCGTCGGCCCTTACGAGCTGTCGGGGATGCTGGGGCCGTCGTTCGGCATAACGGACTTCACCCCGGGCGGGTTCAAGCTCCAGAACGAGTTCGGCTACCGCGTCAGCCAGAAGACCTGGTTCAACGCCCAGCTCAACTTCACGCTCGGCGGCAGCGACTACTACTATGGCTACGGCAACCGGATTTGCTACGACCAGTTCGGCAACCCCTACCGCTGCGGCGGCGGCGGGTACCACGGCTTCAGCGGCGACGCCATCGAGCTCGTGGCGGGCGTGAAGCTCAAGTTCCCGAAGGGGCGGCTCCTGCCGTACGCGAAGTTCGGCGGCGGCTTCGTCTTCTCGTTCTTCGGCGGCGACTACGGCGCGACGGCGCTCGTGTTCCGCGGCGGCGGCGGCCTCAAGTACTTCGTCCTACGCCAGCTCGCTGTCGGCGGCGAGCTGATGCTCGCGATCGGCCCCGACTTCGTCTCGAACGGCGGCGGCACCCACGCCTACGCCGCGCTCGACCTCCTCGGCGGCATCGAGTGGGACTTCTGATCGGGGGGTCCGCTCCGGTGCTCGCCGGGCGCTGAGCGCCCGGCTGCGCTCCTCGCTGCCCCCCCGAACCCCCCGGCGCGCTCGCTTACCGAGCGCGCCTGATAAGCCGACGGCGAAACTTCGATTACTCGCATCCATCGGCGACACCGACGCGCACGCGGCGTGACGCGTCGCGCAGCTCGCTCGGCCCGTGCGGCACCTAAGCGTACGTCGATCGGAGGCGGGCATGATCGAGCTGACACTGCGACAGGCCATCAGGAACGCCGTCGAGACGGAGCTGGCGGCCGAGCGCTTCTATCGGGGACTGGCCGCCGCGGCCAAGGACGAGGACGCGCGGGGCTTTCTGCGCGCCATGGCGAACGAGGAGCGTGAGCACGCCGGCCAGCTCGAGCGGTTCGGGGTGGGCATCGCGACCGAGCTGCCCGAGCTCGCGGACCCGAACGTGCACCTCATCGAGACGGCGCCCGGCTGGGCGTACCACCAGGGCATGACCCTCTTCGAGGGGCTGCGCGTCGCGCTCGAGGCCGAGAACCACGCGGCGCTCTACTACGACGCGCTCGCCGACACCACCACCGGTGAGGTGGCCGCGTTCTTCCGCGCGCTCGCGACCACCGAGGATGAGCACGCCGCCCGGCTGCGGGCGATGCTGCCCCGCCCGGCGGCGTGACGTCACGGGGCGCGCGGCGCCGCGGCCGGACGGTGCGTGCTACGCTCGGCCACCGCCATGCCGCCCTACGCCACCTGCCTCTTCGACCTCGATGGCACGCTCATCGACTCCGTTGAGCTGATCCTGCGCTCGTTCCGCCACACGATGCTCGTGCACCGCGGCGCGGCGCCCGACGACGCCGTGTTCCTGGCCGGCCTCGGGACGACGCTGTGGGACCAGTTCCGGACCGTCGCCGCCGACGCCGCCGAGGTCGAGGCCATGGTCGCGACGTACCGCGCGTTCAACCTCGCCCACCACGACGCGCTCGTGCGCGAGTACCCCGGCGTGCGCGCGGCGGTGCGCGCCCTCGTCGCCCGGGGCGCGCGGCTGGCGATCGTCACGAGCAAGCTCCGGGCGAGCGCGGCGCGGGGGCTCGCGCTCGCCGGGCTCACGGACGCGTTCCCCGTCATCGTCGGCGCCGATGACGTCGCCGAGCACAAGCCGCACCCGGCGCCGGTGCGGCGGGCGCTCGCGCTCCTCGGCGCCGACCCGGCCGGCGCGGTCTTCGTCGGCGACTCGCCCCACGACATCGCCGCGGGGCGGGCGGCCGGCGTCGGCACGGCGGCGGTGACGTGGGGGCCGTTCCCGCGCGCGACGCTCGTCGCGGCCGCGCCGGACCACTGGGTCGCGGCGCCGGCGGAGCTCGCGGACCTGGCGCCGCCGGCGGGCGGCTGAGGCGGCGGCGTCAGTCGCCGAGCCGCTCGATCTCGCCGGAGCCGTGGATGCGCTGCTCGACCGCCGGCTGCCCGCGGTACGCCACCCTCCCGCTCCCGTTGATCGTGACGCGCAGCGAGTCGCGCGCCCACAGCGCCATCTCGCCGCTACCGTTGATCGTGGCGGTCGCGCGGGCGCTGCGCAGGTCGCGGGCCGCGTAGTCGCCCGAGCCGTGGATCGTGATGCGCTGCTCCTCGACCTCACCGCCGTCGATCTTCAGCGACGCGGAGCCCGGCGTCACCACGTCGAGGAGCCCGGCGCGGACGCCGCGGAGCTGCGCATCGCCCGAGGAGGCGAGCCGCACCTGCACCGTCTTGGCCTCGACGAGGCCCGCCTTCAGGTCGCCCGTGCCGGTCAGCGTCAGCGCGACCTCGTCGCCCTTGAGGTCGGGCGCGGTGACGTCGCCCGACCCGGTGATGGTGATGGCGGAGAGTTGCTTCACCGTGAGGTGATACGTCGGCTCGTCCGCGAGGGACTTGCGCGCCGCGATCGTGAGCCGGTCGCCGTGCACCTCGGTCGTGAGGCGCGCCAGGTCCTCGGGCTCCCCCTCGATCCGCAGCATCTCGGTCTCACCGAGCACGATGGTGAGGTCGCCGGGTGCGGCCAGCTCCACCTTCGTCACGCCCGCGACCTTGAGCTCGCGCGTGGCGGCGGCGGCGTCGTGCCGGTGCATGAGCGTGGCGTGCCGCCCGCGGTGGCGGCTCGCGCGTGGCGTGCACGAGTCCGTCGTGATCGTCGCGATGCCCAGCACCACGGCGAGCCCGAAGGGGCCCAGGCCGATGAGGGCGATGGCCCAGAGGGGGATCTCGGGAAAGCGCATCGGCTGCGTCGGGAACGACCCGGACATCGGCCGCCTCCTTCCAGGCTACAGGAGCCCGGCCAGGGTCACAAGCAGCGTCGCCGCGAACAGCGAGGCGGTGACGAGGTCGCGCACGATGAAGCGCCGCTGCGAGTTGATGGTGCGGGTGATGCGGTCGGTGGTGTGCGTCATGTTCATGCCTCCGCACGGGGGCAATGCAGGCGGTGTGCCGACCTTGGGGAGGGTGCAAGTAGCGAGAACTGCTACAAGACGGCGATCGGGTGCAACGTTGCAGGCTGTTGCACCGGCGCGATGCGAGTGGCACGTGTCCAGGGCGGGGTAGTAGCGACCCGGCTCCTCTGGCGCTAAGCTTGATCGTGATGGTCGTCAAAGGCATCGTGCGCGGGGGTGCCATCTGGCTCGAAGGACCCCTCCCGCAGCTCGAGGGACGGCAGGTCCGGGCGGAGATCGAGCCCGTCGATGAGGTTGAGGCTCAGCCGCGCGCGCGCGAGCTGCAGCAGGCCTGGGACGACTGGGTCGCACACGGCCCCCAGGGGCCGCTCGAGGGCGGCGAAGCCGAGGACGCCGGCTGGCCGTGATCGCGCGCGGCGACATCCGGTGGTTTCGCTTCGATCACCCGGACAAGCGACGTCCCGTGCTCGTCGTCGGGAAGCAAGAGCTGCTGGCGGCGTGGTCGCTCGTGCCGGTCATCCCGCTCTCGACGCAAGTGCGCGGTCTGCCCTGAGAGGTCGCTCTGGGCTCGGACGATGGCCTCCCGAGCACCTGCGTGCTGAAGCCCGAGTGGATCCGTGCGGTCGAGCGCGCCGGGCTTGGGCCGCGCATCACGACGTTGCCCGGCGGGCGGTGGCCCGACGTCAAGCGTGCGGTGTTGCACGTCCTCGACCTGGGTCCGGGCTGATCGCCGACCGCGCGGCGAGGTCGAACGGCCGGAGCCCTACCCCCGCACCATCCGCTCCACCTGGTCCGCGCTCTTCGGGATCGCGCGGGTGAGCACCTCCGCGCCCTGCGCGGTCACGAGCACGTCGTCCTCGACGCGGATACCGGCGCCGGCGTAGGCGGGGGCGACGTCGTCGGCGCGCGCCACGTAGAGCCCCGGCTCGACGGTGAGCACCATGCCCGGGCGCAGCGGCCGCGGCTCGCCGCCCTCGAGGTAGCTGCCGACGTCGTGGGTGTCGAGGCCGAGCCAGTGGCTGGTGCGGTGCATGTAGAACCGCTCGTAGGCCTTGCTCGTGATGAGCTCGGCGGGGTCGCCGGCGAGCAGGCCGAGGCGGACCAGCCCCCGCACGAGGACCTCGACGGCGACCGCGTGCACGCCGTCGACGGTCGCGCCCGGCGTGACCGCGGCGATGGCGGCCTCCTCGGCCTCGAGCACCACCTCGTAGAGACGCCGGTGGCCGGCGGTGAAGCGGCCGCCGACGGGGAAGGTGCGGCTCACGTCGCAGACGTAGCCGTCGACCGCGGCGCCCGCGTCGATCAGGCAGAGCTCGCCCTCGCGCAGCTCGCCGTCCTCGCCCTCGTAGTGCAGCACCGTGGCGTGCTCGCCGGCGGCGACGATGCTCGGGTACCCGGGCACGCCGCGCGTGAGCAGGAAGCCGCGCTCGAGCTCGGCGCGGACCTCGTGCTCGCGGGCGCCGGGCCGGGCGCGGACCGCGGCCGCGGCGTGCCCGTCGGCGGTGGCGGCGACGGCGAGGCGCAGGGTCGCGATCTCGGCGGCGTCCTTGACCAGGCGCAGCTCGTGCAGCGAGATGCGCGGGGCGCAGATGCGCGCCGGCCGCGTCTGGCGCTGCCGCTCCTTGATGGCGAGGCCCGCGATCACCGCGAGCACGCGCCGGTCGAGCTCCGGGTCGCGGCCGAGCGGGTAGGTGAGGTCCTCGACGTTGGCCAGGTACTCGGGCAGCCGCTCGTCGAGCTCGTTGATCGGGTAGGCCGCGTCCGCGCCGTAGCGCTCGCGGGCGCCCTCGACGCCGGCCCGCATCCCGGTCCAGGTCTCGAGCTTGGGGTCCCGCGGCGGCACGAAGAGCACGAACCGGTGCTCCGGGTGCACCGCCGTGACCAGCGCCACGGTGTCCGGCTCCGGGAAGCCCGTGAGGTAGAGGACGTCGCCGTCCTGGTGGAAGCGCGCGTCGCGGGTGGCGTGGGCGCGCGGGGCTCCGGGGACGAGGGCGGCGCCGCGCGGCCCGAGCCGCTCGAGCAGCGCGCGGCGTCTCTGTGCGTAGTCGGTGCTCACGGGTGCATCATGCCCATGGCGGGGGGCGGCGTCAAAGCGGGGCAAGCGAGGGCCACGACGGCACGCGGGGTCGGCGCCGCCGACTACCGCGGCTGCGGCAGGAAGTCCGCGACGGCGAGCCCGAGGCCGGGCAGCGCGACGGGCCGGATGACGACCTCGCGGCCCACCCGCGACGCCGAGGTGTACCGTCCGTCGACGGGATCACGGTAGACCTCGACGACACGGGCGTCGAGATCCACCAGCCAGAACTCCGGGATCCCGGCCTCGGCGTAGAGGCCGCCCTTGACGAGCCGATCCTTGCGGAGCGAGCTGTCGGCGACCTCGATGACGAGCAGCGCTCGCGCCGGGTGCTCCTCGGCGTAGTCGCCCGGCGGCACGACGGCGACATCGGGCTCCGGTTCGGAGCTGTCGTCGAGCGCGAGCGGGCTCTGGCCCTGCACGACGGCGGTGTCCCCGAGCGCGACGATGAGGAGGCGGGTGAGGCGGCGGATGACCTCAGCGTGCAGCGCACCTTGCGGGCTCATGGCGACGAGCACCCCCCTCAGGAGCTCCAGCCGTTCGTCGGCGAAGCAGCCGAGCGCGACGAGGCGGTCATATTCACCGCGCCGCAGGGGGCGCAGGCGCTCACGCCCGATCTCGTCCAGGACCTGAGCAACCATGATGCTAATGTAACACGGCCACCCTGCGTGTGCCGCCCCAGTGGGCCCGTTCCCATTCCGGCAGCAGGGTTCTTGCTTGCGCGTTGCGTGGCGCCGCAGCGGTGCTTGCGCCCCGGCGGGGCGATCGCTACCGTCGCAGCATGCGAGCCGATCTCCCGCCGGTCACCGTCACCGCGCGCGCCGCGCAGCGGCTGCGCGCCGGGCAGCCGTGGGTGTGGCCGGCGGACGTCAGCGCGGCGCCGCCCGGCGACCCGGACGTCGTGCGTATCCTCGATCCGCGCGGTCGCGCGCTCGGCACCGGCCTGTACGCCGGCGGCGCGCAGCTCCCGCTGCGGCTGTGGGACGCGGGCGGCGCGCCGCTCGACGAGGAGCACCTGCGCGCGCGGTTCGCCGCCGCCATCGACCGGCGCCGCGCGCTCGCCCCGGGCGCCGAGGCCTGCCGCCTCATCCACGCCGAGGCCGACCGGGTGCCCGGCCTCATCGTCGACCGCTACGGCGACGCCCTCGCGGTGCAGACCCTGTCCCGCGCCCTCGACCGGCGCGAGGACCTCTGCGCGGCGCTCCTGGCCGAGCTCACCCACGCCCGCGTCATCGTCGCGCGCGACGACGCGAGCGCCCGCGACTTCGAGGGGTTGCCGCGCCGCGCCGGCCTCCTGCGCGGTGCGCCCCCGACGCGGGCCACCTACCACGAGGGCGCGGCGGCGTTCGAGGTCGACCTCCTCGAGGACGCGAAGACGGGCGGCTTCCTCGATCAGCGCGAGAACCACGCCCGCGCGCGGGCGTACGCGCGCGGCCGCGGCCTCGACACGTTCACCTACCACGGCGGCTTCGCCCTCGCGCTCGCGCAGGGCTGCAGCGAGGTGCTGGCGGTCGACGAGAACGGCGCCGCCGTCGCGCGGGCGCGCGAGAACGCGACCCGCAGCGGCTTCGCCAACGTCACGGTCGAGGTCGCCAACGCCTTCGACCTCCTGCGCCGGCTCGAGGCCGAGGGCCGCACCTTCGACGTGATCGTCGTGGACCCGCCGGCGCTCGCGAAGCGGCAGAGCGCGCTCGCGGCCGCCGAGCGCGGCTACCGCGAGCTCAACGTGCGGGCGCTGCGGCTGCTCGCGCCCGAGGGCACGCTGATCACCTGCAGCTGCTCGGCGCGGATGACGCCCGACCGGTTCGAGGCCGTGCTCGAGGCCGCCGCGGGCGTCGCCGGCCGCACCGTGCAGGTGCTCGAGCGGCGCGGCGCGGCCGCGGACCACCCCGGGCTGCTGGGGGTGCCCGCGACCGAGTACCTCAAGTGCTTCGTGCTGCGCGCGCTGTGAGCCGCGCGCCGCGCGTCAGCCCTTGCCCTTCACCTTGACCGGCGCCCGCCGCTTGCCGAGCAGGATGGTGCGCGCCAGCCAGATCACGAAGAAGCCGCCGATGCCGGCCGCGAGGATGGCCTGGATGCCGGCGCCGATGGCACCGCGCACCAGGTTCTGACTGACGTTGCTCGGGTACAACCCGGCGAAGACCGCGCCGAAGACCGCCGCGATGAAGAGGTAGGTGTGCGCCTTCTCCTTGCGCGCCTCGAACCACAGGTCCCCGACCATGGCGGCGAGGATGACGACGCCCGCGAGCGCGAAGAAGAGCCAGGTGGGCAGGCCGGCCGGGCGTAGCCCGACGATCACCTGCTTCTGCAGCGAGTCGTCGAGCTCCTCGATCTTGAGCGTCACCTGCGGGCCGACGCTCATCGGGAGCTCGTGCAGGTTGACGAGGTGCAGCGAGAGCTGCCGGGCGGTGCCGCCGCGGCGGCCGACGCGCACGTTCTGCCAGGTGCGCTCGAAGGTGCCGCTGACGCTCTCGTTCACGCTGCCCGAGGCGACGCTGATCTTGTAGCTGCCCGAGCCCGCGGCCTCGCCCGGGAAGCCGCCGCGGGCGACCAGCTCGAGCCGGCGCGAGCGGCCGACGTCGACGATGGCCGGCTTGCCCTTCTCGAGGGTCCGCTCCGCCACCGCCTTCGGCGGGAAGAGCGAGTGGTAGACCGGGAACCCGAGGCCGATCAGCCAGACGACGCCGAGCGCGTAGATCAGGTACTTGGCCTTCGGCGACTTCGTCTGCGACACGGCGTTCGGGATCGCCAGCGCGAGCGGGCCCAGGGCCAGGGTCAGCGCGACGAGCGCCCCGACGAACCCCTCCTTGAGGATGTCCCACGTGTAGAGGAGGAAGACGACGACCGCGCCGATGACGGGGATGACCCAGGCCGAGTTCTTGAGGCCGAGGTCCCACATGTCCTGGATGCGGGTCTTGAGCGGCGGCGGGCCCTTCTGGGGCTTGGGAGGAGGCGGTACGGGCATTATGGTGGCCTTTGTCCGAGGCGCATTAGATACACGCAGTCGGGCGGAAGATCAACCTCAAGCGGCGGTCATCGCACCGGACGGGCGGGCGGTCCGGCCCGGCCCCCGCGGCCTAGGCCGCGCTGTGCGCCTCGAGCGCCAGGGCGGCGGCCGCCGGGCCGAGCTCGCCGGCCTGGAGCGCGCAGACGCGCCGGGCCGCCAGCTCGGCGTACGGCCGGGCGATCTCGACGCCGATGAAGCGCCGCCCGCGCCGCAGCGCGGCGACGCCGGTCGTGCCGCTGCCGGCGAAGGGGTCGAGGACGATGTCGCCCGGGCTCGAGGCCGACTCGATGACGCGGTCGAGCAGCTCGAGCGGCTTCTGCGTCGGGTGGTGGCCGAAGCGCTTCTCGCGCTTGGGCGGGGTCGGGATGTTCCAGACGATGTGGCTGCCGTCGTGCTCCGGCAGGGGCCACAGGTCGCGCATCTGCTTGCCGCCCGCGCGCTCGCGCATCTCCCGGTAGTGGAAGGTGTGCAGCAGCCGCGTGCTGCGCTGCGGCGCGGCCCAGATCAAGAGCTCCGTCGAGTGCGTGAAGGTGCGGCAGGCGAGGTTCGGGCTCGCGTTCGGCTTGAACCAGGTGATGGTGTTGAGCAGGTGGTAGCCGAGCTCCTGCAGCGCGAAGCCCAGGCTGAAGATCACGTGATGCGTGCCCGAGACCCAGATCGTGCCGCTCGGCTTGAGCACCCGCTGGCACGCCGCCAGCCAGCGGCGGTTGAAGTCGTGGTCCGCGCCGATCCCGGCCGAGGCGTCCCAGGCGCCCTTGTTGACCGAGACGCGCCGCCCCGCGTGACAGGTGGTGCCGTTGTTCGACAGGAAGTAGGGCGGGTCGGCGAAGCAGAGGTCGACGGAGCCCGCGGGCAGGCGCTCGAGCATCTCGAGCGAGTCGCCGCACAGGATGCCGGCCTCGTCGGTGAGGAGCAGGGCCCGCTCCTCCGGGCAGATGGCGGAAAGCGCGTGGTCTCGGTGTGCCCGCATATCGGCACTACCGTAACATGCGAGTCAAATTATCGAGGGGGAGCGGGAGGAGGGAGCGGGGGGCGATGGCTAGCGGCAGACCTCGAAGGCCGAGTTGTTCGGGCGCAGCTCGTTGCCGCCCATGATGATGTTCGTCGTCGGCATGGCCTTGCCGTCCATGCTCAGGTAGAACTTGATGCACGGGGTCGAGGCGGTGAAGTCGAAGCCGTCGATGCCGCCGGCGACGTTGAACTTGAACTCGATCTTCTTCGGGTTCGTGATCTGGATGCCGCCCTGCCAGTCCTGGCGGGTCGCGCGGGCGTTCGTCAGCACGCCGCCCGAGGTGACGATGTTGCCGTGGAACTGGTGCGCCGAGCGGGACGTGGTCGCGCGGACGTGCCACGTGCCGCCCTGGCCGGCCCAGATCCAGTACGCCATCGGGGCGCCCGGGGCGAGGCGCGGGGGCTTGCCGTAGATCGGGTTCGCCGACGGGGGCGGCGGCGGCGGGGGCGGCGGGGGCGGCGGCGCGGTGAAGAGGCACTCGAACGGGAGGCCGGCGGGCGACGCGCCGGTCGGGCCGACGTGGACGGCCTTGCGGTCGACCTTGCCGTTCACCGTGATGAAGAAGCGGACCGCGGGGCTCGTGGCGGTGAAGTTGAAGCCGTCCTCACCGAAGCCGGCGGTCTCGAAGCGGAAGCGGATGCTGCGCTTGTCCGGGGTGATGAAGACGGTGTCGTTCCAGTCCTGCTTGGTGATCTGCAGGTTCGCGACCTGGCCGTGGTCGACGAAGATCTCGCCCTCGAAGAGGCGCGGGGCGGCGGACGCGGTGCGGAAGTACCAGCGGCCGTTCGCGTCGACCCAGACGTACGCGCCCTGGGCGGCCTTGCGCGTGAACGCGGGCAGCCCGCCGAGCGGGTTCGGGCCCGGGACGACGGCGGCCGGCGGCGGCGGCGCCTTGAGGTCGAAGGGCAGGAAGGCCGGCGACAGCTTCTTCGCGCCGATCTTGATCTGCTTCGGCTTGGCCGGCTGGCCGTCGATCATGAGATCGAAGCGGACGTAGGGCGAGTTCGCGCGGAAGGTGAAGCCGTCGGTGCCGGCGGCGGTCTCGAACTTGAACTCGACGCGGCTCGGGCTGATCTGGCGCAGCATGCTGCCCCAGCCGCTGCGCGTGGCGCGCAGGTCGGTGAGCTGCCCGCCCTCGACCGTGACGATGCCGTGGAACGAGTGCTGGAACATCGCGGTCGTCGTGCGCACGTGCCACTGGCCCGTCGGGTCGACGAAGATCCAGTAGGACATGGGCGACTTCGGGTTGAAGGCCGGGACCCCGGCCGGGCTCGGGCCGCGCCACACCTTGACGGGGACGGGCGGCGGGGGCGGGGGCGGCGGCGGCGCGACCACGACCGGGCGCGGCGCGTAGAGGTCGAACGGGACGGCCGCGGGGCGCTCGCCGTTCTGGCCGACGAAGACGTGGCGCGGCATCTTCTGGCCGTCGATGAAGATGTCGAAGCGGACGAAGGGCGAGTTGGCGCGGAAGTCGAAGCCCTCGATCCCGCCCTGGTGCGTGAACTGGAAGGTGACCTGGCGGGCGTTCACCAGGCGGACGCCGTTGCCCCAGTCGACGCGCGTCGCGCGGACGTCGGTCAGCACGCCGCCCTCGACGGTGATGATGCCCTTGAACTGGTGCGGCGAGCGCGCGGTGGTCACGCGCAGGTGCCACCCGCCGCCGGCATCGCTCCAGATCCAGTAGGCCTGCGGCGAGCCCGGCTGCATCTGCATCGGCTGGCCGACCGGGACCGGTCCACGGACCACGGGCTGGGCCGCGGCGAGGGACGCAACGAGAAGCGTGGCTAAGATAACTCCGGTACGTCGCATGCGATACCCCTTCCCCTGATTACGGGTCGAGCGCACTCTAACCGACGACCCCCGGTCATGTAAAGAATGCCGAACGCGCCGATTCGTGCGCCCGGCTTGGACGGATGAGACGCGCGGGTATTCGCGGGGGGGCTTGGCCGGGTGCGGTTCAGCCCGCGGGGTGGGCCCCGGCGAGCGCGGCCGGGGTGGGCGTCGCCCGGGCGGCCGTGGCCCCGGTGCCGCGCGGCTCGTGCGCGGCGCGGGCCAGCCGCCGCAGGCCGCCGGCGGCGATGATCTGCCGCAGCGAGGGCGCGGGCCCGGCGCCGTCGACGCCCGTCCGGGCGGTCGCGGCCGGCGCGCCGCGGCGCGCGAGGGCGGCGGCGGCGGCGGCGCGCAGGCCGGCCTCGGGGCGGGCGCGCACGATCCGCTCGAGCGTCGCGGCCGCGTCCGGGCCCCCGTCGGCGGCGAGCGCCGGCACCGCCGCGAGCAGCACCGCCGGGCCGGCCTCCTTGAAGCCGCGGTAGATCTCGTTCACCCAGGCGTCGGGCGCGATGGGGATGAGCGCCGCCATCGCGGCCGCCCGCACCTCCTCGGCACCGTCGAGCAGCAGCGGCACCACCGCGTAGCGCACCGCGAGCGAGCGGGTGCCGGTGGCCGCGAGCGCCGCGGCGGCCGCCGCCCGGTCGGCCGCGCGCGGGTGCGCGAGGTGCCCGGCGAGCGGGCGGATCACCGCGGGGCCGCCGATCTGCCCGAGCAGCCGCACCGCCTCGAGCCGCACCTCCGGCTGCGAGTCCCGGAGCAGCGCTACCACCGCCGGTACGTACCCCTCGCGCGGGGCCGCGGCGAGCCCACCCAGCGCGG
>DASXVK010000233.1:0-3885 GCA_036504295.1 Polyangia bacterium | reverse complement strand
CTCTTGCCGTCGTTCCCGGTGAAGACGAACTGGTAGCGCAGCACGCGGCCGAAGAGCGGGTTGATCTCGAGGGTCCCCTCGATCGGCACGTGATCGGCGAAGCCCTCCATCTCCAGCGTGCCCTCGAGGGCCGCGGTCATGTCGCGCATGTACTTCATGACGCTGTCGACGGCGGCGTTGGCGGTGAAGCTGACGCGGCGTTCCTCCTCGGGCCTCGCCACGAGGTGGTACGTCCCGGACATGGTCTCCTGGAACTTGAACCCGGCCTTGAGGTTCTCGAACATTTGGAAGTCCCTCCTTGAACGACGCTCGGCGCAGTGTAACGCCCCGGCGAGGCGTGGCAACCCCCTTGTGGCGCGGTGCGGCAAGGCCGGGCAATCCCGGGTGCTTGACGCCGCCCGCGTTGCGCGGCCGTGCTGGCGCGGTGCGCGCGGCCAACCGGATCGCCCAGGGGCGACGACCCGCGCACGACGACCCGCGCACCTTGACGGCGTGCCGAGGTGGCCGTACGGTCGGATGGCCCGCGTCGCGAGGAGTTCGCGCCATGGAATTGACCGCCGACGACCTGTGGCCGCTGGTCTCGAAGCTGCCCCGCGAGGAGCTCGTCAGGTTGGCTCGCCTTGCGCTCGGGCGGGCCGCGACTCCGTCGAGTGAGGGCGAGAGCTACGAGCGCTCTCCGGTCATGCGCGAAGAGTTCAACGATGAGGGCGCGGACCCGCTGGCCTGGGACGCGGAAGGCTGGGAGGATCTCGCGTGAACCGGGGCGAGATCCGCTGGTACACGTTCCGCGCTCCGGACAAGCGGCGACCGGTCCTGGTGCTGGCCCGGGACGCGGTGCTCGAGCAACTCGGCGAGGTGATCGTGGCGCCTGCGACACGAACCGTGCGCGGCCTCGTGACTGAGGTCCTGCTGACGCCCGAGGACGGGATGCCCGTGACCTGTGCGCTCAACTTCGATCATGTCAGTCTGAGCCAGAAGGGGCGCATCGGGGGCCTGGTCTGCGTGCTGCCGCCAGCGCGCTGGCCGGAAGTGCGCGCGGCGCTCCTCGCCGCGTGTGGCTTCACCCCCGGGTAGGCGCGGTCAGCCGGGGTGACCCGGGGTGCAGCGCCCGGGAGGCTGCCCGGCAGTCCCGGGTACTTGACGCGGCCCGTGTCGCGGGGCAGCCTCGAGCGGCGTGCGCCTCGCCCTGATCTACCCGCCCACCTGCGATCCGACCGCGCCGTACCTGTCGCTGCCGGCGCTGCTCGGCGCGGTGCGCGCGGCCGGGATCGAGGCGCACCCGGTCGACGCGAACCTGGAGGCGTGGCTGTGGCTGCTGCGCGGCGACCGGCTCGGCGAGCTCGCGGCCCGCGTCACGGCGCGGCTGGGGCGCCTCGATGCCCGGCCGGCGCTGCGCCACGCCGAGCAGGTCGAGTACGCGACGCTCGCCGCGGCCCGGCCCGACGCAGCCACGGCGCCCGGCACCATCGCGGACGCGCTCGCCACGCTGCGCGACCCCGCGCGCTTCTTCGACCCCGCCGCCTACGCCGGCGCCGTCGCGACCGTCGAGGCGGCCGCCCGGCTCGTCGCCGCCGCGCACGCGCCGCTCGAGCTGTCGTTCCGCGGCTACCGCACGCCGTTCGGGCTGCTCACCGCGGACGAGATCCGCGCCGACGCCGCGCCCGGCCGCGATCCGTTCCACGGCTACTGGCACGGGGAGCTGATCCCGGCGCTCGCGCGGCTGGGCGTCGACGCCGTCGGGCTGTCGGCGGCGTTCCCGGGCCAGCTCCAGCCGGCGTTCGCCTGCGCCCTCGCGCTGCGCGCGGCGCTGCCCGGGGCGCGCCTGCTGCTCGGCGGCCCGGCCGCGGCGCAGCTGCTCATGCGCCTCAGCGGGCCGGCCCTCGCCCGCGCGCTCGGGCCGTTCGACGCGGCCGTGCTGGCCGAGGGCGAGGTGGCGCTGCCCGCGATCTGCGCCCGGGTCGCGCGCGGGGCCGCGCTCGCGGGCATCCCGGGCACGGCGGTGCGCACCAGCGCGGGCGTCGAGGTGACGCCCGCGGCCGGGCCGCTCGACCTCGCGACGCTGCCCGCGCCGGACTTTGCCGGGCTGCCGCTCGAGGGCTACCTCGCGCCCGCGCCGGTGCTCCCGTACGACCCGACGCGCGGCTGCTTCTGGGGGAAGTGCGCCTTCTGCCACTACGGCCTGACCGACCGCGGCACCGCCCCCTACCGCGAGCGGCCGGCGGCCACGGTCGTCGCCCACCTCGCGGCGCTCGCGGCGCAAGGCGTCCGGCACATCTACCTGTCGCACGACTCGGTGCGCCCGGCGACCCTCGAGGCGCTGTGCGGCGCGGTGCGCGCCGCCGGCCTCGACCTGCGCTTCGGCACCGACCTGCGGCCCGAACGGTCGCTGGCGCCGGAGCGCTGCGCGGCGCTGCACGCGGGCGGCGTGCGCGCGACCGCGCTCGGGATCGAGTCGGGCGACGCGCGCGTCCTCGGGCTGATGGACAAGGGCGTGACGCCGGCGGGCGCGCGGGCGGCGATGCGCGCGCTCGCGGGCGCGGGGATCGCGGTCGAGGCGATGCTCATGACGGGGTTCCCGACCGAGACCGCCGCCGAGGCGCGGGCGACGGTGCGGCTGGTCGAGGAGGAGCGCGAGCACGTCGCGCTCTTCATGATGAGCGAGTTCGGGCTCATGGCGGGCGCGCGGGTGGCGCACGAGCCCGCCCGCTACGGCCTCGCGGAGGTGTACCGCGTCGCCGGCGACGAGCTCGGGACGGTGCTCTTCGCGCGCCCGGGACCGCCCCACCACGCCCGCGTCGACGAGGCGCTCGACCACGCCGCCCGGAGCTGGGCGATGCGGCCCTATCCCTGGGCCGGCGCGCTCTCGACCGCCCACTCGCTGCTCTACTACGACCGCTTCGGCCCGGCCGTCTTCCGCGACCTCGCGCGGCACCCCGCGCCGCCGCCCCCGCGCGGGCCGCGCCTCGGCCGGCTGCGGTACGACCCCGACGCCGTCGCGGCGCAGGCCGAGGAGGGCGAAGGCGCGATCTGGGAGGAGCTCGTCGAGCGCCGCCGGGCGGTATCTCGCCACGCCTACGACGAGCTCGCCCGCCAGCTCCCGTCAGTCCGGCCGCGCCGGGTGCGCTGACCGTGGCGGGGGGCAGGGGTGCTCCAGCTCGGGGGGCCGCCCGGCGCCATGGTTCCCCCCCGGGTTCGGGCTCGGCAGTCCTCGGGCGGCAACCGTCGGGGGTGGATTCCCAGGGCGCTTGGCGCGGCAACGACGGGTCGCGACGCCCTGCGGAACTCGCGCCGGGGGGGAACCCATCATGGCCCCGGTCGTCCCCCCTGCGATCCTGGGAGACGGTCGCCTCGAAGTGCGTCACAAGGTCACGTACTCGCCCGCGCGGAAATTCGAAACGCGTGCTCGATTCGCGACGGCACTCTGAACCCGACTTTGACAGTTCGGACCCGGTTTGAGGCACCCACCGCCAAGGGAATCCTAGGTTTACGCGACGTGGAGTCCCGAAAACCATAGGCACACACCGAAGCGTGCCAAGCTTGACATGCCCTCGAGAAATGTTCAGCATCGCTAGGCATGTACCTGCGCACGACGAAGCGGCGCACTGAGGGCGGCGGCGAGGTCCGGTACTACCAGCTCGCCGAGAACGTCTGGGATCGCGACAAGGGCTGTGCCGTCGCCAAGCGTCTTCGTCGGCGACGCCGGGATGAACTCCGCCGAGAACCGGCGCGAGCTCGCGCTGGGCGGGGGGAAGTACATCCTCGCCGCGAAGATGCGTGCTGACGACGAGGTCAGCAAGGAGGTCATGTCCCGTGCTGGTCGGTACCAGGTGGTGCGCGACAACCTGCGCGTGAAGGAGGTCGTCATCGGCGACGGCGAGCAGCGGC
>DASXVK010000232.1:0-23143 GCA_036504295.1 Polyangia bacterium | reverse complement strand
GGCGCGGCCGTGACGGTGACGGTCGTGCACCAGGCCAAGGGCCGCGAGTGGGACACCGTCGTCGTGCCCGACCTGCACCTCGTCACGGTGAAGGGGCGGGTCGCGCTGTGCGACCTGCAGCGGCTCGTGCGGCGCGACGGCACGAAGGTCGCGCGCACCTACCTCCCGGGCAGCGTGCTCGAGAACGAGGACGATCTCTTCGCGACCGCCGCCGGCGCCGGCGGGCGCGTCCTGGCGGCGGCGACGCGGCCGGCGGAGCGCGCGGAGTCGCGGCGCCTGTTCTACGTCGCGTGCACCCGGGCGCGGCGGCGCCTCGTCTTGAGCGCCACCTGGCCTGCCGAGGAGGAGCTCCGGAAGATGGTGGCCAGGCGCGGCACGCTCGGGCTCGGGGAGGCGAAGTCCTGGCTCGACGACCTGACGTTCGCGCTGCAGCTGCAGCCCGATGCGACCGGGCGGCTGCAGCCCGGCGACCTCTGGCGGGAGGGCCGCGACTTCGCGTGGACGCGCCCGGCAGGCGCCGGCTACGGCGACGCGGCCGCGCCCACGGAGCAGCCGCCGCGGCTCCACCGGGCCGCGCTCCAGCGCGCGGCGCACGCGGTCGAGGTGGTGCCCCGCGCCGTCCTGAACCCGTCGAAGCTGCCGCCGGCCGCCCACGCGCCAGCGCCGACCCTGATCGCGCCCGCTGCCGTGGTTGCGCCCGCGTCAGCCTCGGCGTTCGGGGGCGCCGACGCGGGCGGCAGCGCGTTCCACCGCGCCGTGCAGCTCTGGAGCTACCGCGGTGCGTGCCCCGACGCGCTGCTCGCGCAGGCGGTGCGCGACACGTGCGGCGAGCACCGGCTGGACGAGCGGGCCGCCGAGCTGCGCGCGCTGCTCGCGCGGCTGCAGGCGACGCAGCCCGGCCTGCTCGGGGAGCTGCGCACGGCCGCCGCGCGTGGTGAGCTGTTCCACGAGGTGGGCATCGGGTACGTCGATGCCGCGGGCACCCGGGTCGAGGGGTCGATCGACCTGCTCTACCGCGGCGGCGACGGGCAGTGGCACCTGCTCGACTACAAGACCGACCGCATCGACGGCGCCGGTACCCTCGAGCAGCGGATCGCCGACCACCACGCGCAGGTGGCGGCGTACGCCGAGTCGACGCGCGGGCGGTTACTCGCGGGGCAGCAGCTCGCGAGCTACGGGCTGTGGTTCGTCACCGCGGGGACGGTCGCGACGTGGGCCGTCGCGGCCCCGGCGCGGTCCTCGTAGCAGCCACCACTGTGTCCATCACGCCGGCATCCGCTCCACCAACACGCGCGCCTTGCTCACCTGGCCGGCGAGGAGCTAGAAGGGCGCGCCCGGAAGGTTGTTGCGGGCCCCATTGTGCAGCCAGTGGCTGCACTCTCGCGCCCCGCCCCGCTTGGGCAGGTTGTGCTGGCGCGTCGCGCTTGATCCGTCCAACGTTAGTATTATACTAGGTCAATGGGAACGCCGGCCGCGGCGCTGAAGGCGATCAAGGCGGCCGTGAGCGCCGGCGCGTGGAGACCAGATCCGCACCTCATCAAACAGATGGCGCGGCGCGGTCTCATCCTGGCAGATGTCGTGACCGCCATCGAGAGCGCTCGGCGCATCCAGCCGCATGACATGCTGCCGCTGAACGAGGGTGGCGAAAGCTGGAGGGTGTACGGCGAGGACACGGAGGGGCGACTGCTCGGGGTCGGAGTCGAGTTGGTCGCTGACGCCGAGGGCGACTTCGTCGTGGTCCTGACGGCTTTCATCGAGGAGAGGAAGTGATGATCCGGGCACCGAAATGCAGTTGCGGTGGCCAGCTCCGCAAGGTGAGGGTGGACACGGTCGAGCTGGCGCCGCTGTTCGGGCTCCGGGGCGTGCTGGAGGGGCCGGTGCCCGGGCTGCGCTGCGACCGGTGCGGCGAGGAGACCTTCGAGGGCCGTACCCTCGACCGCATGCTCGTAGCGGTCGCGCGGGCGGTGCTCGCGCAGCCCCGCATTCTCGCGCCCGAAGAGGCGCGGTTCCTGCGCAAGGCGGTGCTCGGGCTCACGCAGGAGCGACTGTCCCGGCGCATGGGCATCAACCCGATCACGGTCGCGGATTGGGAGCGCGGCGAGCGGCCGCTGTCGAAGGAGCACGACTACGAGCTCCGGGGTATCGGTGTCAGCACCCTGTTCGGCCGCCTCGGGAGCACCACGCCACCGCATCAGACCGAAGCCCTGTCGCAAGCGATGGCCGCCGTCCTCGCGGCGCCGCGGTTGCTCGCGCCGCCGAAGCGGCCCACGCGCTACGTCATCTCAGCCGCCGAACTGGCGGCGGCATAGCCATTACCGCCCCTTCCGCGGCTTCTTCCCGCTCGTGAACGACGCCACCATGTCCGCCTCGACCCGGCTCACGCGATCGTCCGCCAGCGCGGGCACGAGCTCGCTCGAGGCCACGCGGCGGCGCTTCTTCAGCGAGGCCATGGCGCACGCGCGCATGCCACTCGTCGCGCCATACTCGCGCTCCTCGTAGCAGGGCAGCAGGGTGTCGCGCGCGAACTCGATGAGGGTCTGGTCGCGGAGCCGCGCGAGGATGGCGCCGATGATGTCCCGCGCGCGGGCGAAGTCGCCGTCGCGGGCGGCCGCCTCGGCCTGCTCCTGGGCCGTCCGCAGGAGGCGCTCGTCGCGGGCGCGGCAGACGTCGGCGTCGTCGGTCGCGTCGGCGTCGGCGGCGGGGACGTAGTCGAGGAGGACGGGGACGCTCGCGTGCTGCGCGCGGCCGCGTGAGTCCTGCCAGCGGGCCTCGATGGTGGCGACCGGGACGGCGGTCGCGCGCTCGTGGGTGGGGGCGGCCAGGGCGGCGGCGAAGGAGAGCTCGCCCTCGTAGAGGAGGTCGCCGAGGCGCTCTTCGATGGGGGCGCCGGCGACGGGGACGAGGCGCAGGTGCACGTCGGCGGCGCAGGTCGAGACGAGGCTGCCGAGCTCGCGGGCGAAGGCGGTGAGGACGACATCCTTGTTCGCGATGTAGGCATAGCTGCCCCCGGCGATGTCGGCCAGCTCGCCGAGGAGCGCCTGGTCGCAGTCGTCGCCGTAGCCGAAGGCGGACACGGTGACACCGGTGGCCTGTTCGCGGATGAGCGCAGCGAGCTCGTGGTGGGTGGTGGCGACGCCCTCGTTGGCGAGGCCGTCGGTGAGCAGGATGACGCGGGCGCGCAGGCCGGGCGCGAGGCGCGCGGCGCGCACGAGGCTGACGCCCTCCAGCAGGCCGCCGGCGAGGTTCGTGCACGAGCCCGCGCGCAGCTCGCCGATGGCGCGCAGCAGGTCGCGCTTGCGGGCGGCGGTGACCTCGGTGAGGGGCGCGACGGTGCGCACCTCCGAGTCGAACGCGACCAGGCCGAGGTAGTCGCCGGGGACGAGGTGCTCGACGAGGCGCTCGAGGGCGTAGCGGACCGACTCGAGCTTGGCGCCGTTCATCGAGCCGGAGACATCGACGACCGGCACGAGGCACAGCGGCGGCCGCTGACGGTCGGCCGGGAGCGCGGGCGCCCGCAGCTGGACGAGCAGATCGAGGTCATGCCCCTGGCCCGCGGCCACCTTGCCCGCGCCCGGGCTTCGGCGACCTGCTCACCGACCCGCTCAACGTCCAATGGCTCACGGGAGCGCTCATGGACGCTGCCGCGGACACGCATCAGCTCGCGACCGACCGGTCCTCGCGGAGTGCGACGGGGAGCCCGGGGCCGACCGGCTACTCGCCGCAGCTCTCGAGGAAGCGGCGGAGCAGCTCCGCCGCTTCCTCGCGGGGGGCAAGGAAGGCGATGGGGAGCTTCGCGACGAGCTCGAGGGCCCCCACCCGACCGAGGGAGATGAGCGGGCCGGTGTTGACGACGAGCCGCTCAGGTTCGCTCGGCGAAGGCGATGTCGTCATCCGCGTCCTCGGGACGGAGATTCGTCATCGATACGCCCACGCGCGCGAGCGACAGGAGGAACTCGACGCGCGACTGGCCGCACAGCGCTGCCGCCCGGCCCGACGACAGTCGGCCGAGCTCGTAGAGCTTCGACGCCAGGAGGAAACGGGCCTCCGCCTCGAACTCCTGGGGCGTGAGGCTCACGTCCAAGAGCAGGGCGTCGTCATATGGTATCGACAGCGCAGCGTGTGCGACATCTCTTCCGAGAGTATAGCGTTGAGCTTGGGGCGCGACCACACGCGCGAGCCTTGGGCCGCAGGATGCGGCCGAGGCGCCGCGCCCTCTGCTGGCGCGAGCCGAAGGTGTCGGAGACCCGGTATCGAGGTAGCCGCAGGTCCCGCGCTGCGCCAGCCCATCGACCATCTGGCGCAGTTCGGGCGGTGCCACCCGACCCGCTGCGAGGCTACCACGAGCCTCTGTCACCGGCGAGCGAGGACCGCGAGGACCGGGGTTCCCGATCTTTGTAGCTCAGGCGCCGCGCCTGGCCCGGGCCGCCGTCAGGTCGCGGAGCGCCCGCGTCACGGCGGCCTGCGCCTCGGCGGCGACGCGCTCGCGTACGTGCTGCGCTACGGCGGCCGCGACCTCCCGGGCGAACTCCTCCACCAGGGGCCGCAGGAGGGACGCGAGCACGGGTGAGGACGCGGCCGGCGCGGGCCGCGGGAGCGGCGCGCGCTTCCGCGGCCCGCGGTTCGTGATGAGCAGCTCGCGGTGGCCGTCGCGGCGGTCGGGCGACCAGTGGATGGGGCGCCGCACGCGCAGCGACTCGATGTGGCAGCCGGCGTACAGGCGCCGGACGGCCGGCGCGTCGGCGTTGCTCAGCATGACGTGGCAGCCGCGCCGATCGAGGTCGTGGAACACGTCCGCCAGCTCGCCGTGGTCCTCGGGCTGGAAGATCTCGCGCTGGTAGCGGATGCCGTTCGCGCCCGTGCGCGCCGGGGCGAAATAGGGCGGGTCGAGGTAGACGAGGTCCCCCGGCCGTACGTCGGCGAGCGTCGCGCGGTAGTCGCCGCAACGGAGCGTGACGCCCTGAAGCTGCGTCGAGAGGCGCGTCAGCGTCGCGACGTCGCAGAAGTTCGCGTCGGGGTTGCGGCCGTACGGGACGTTGAAGCGGCCCTGCCCGTTCACCCGATAGAGGCCGTTGTAGCAGGTCTTGTTGAGGTAGATGAGCCGCGCGGCGCGGGCGACGGGCTCGAGGTCGCCGGGCGCCTGCGCGCGGACGCGCAGGAAGTCCTCGTAGGTGTTGCGGTGGTGGGCGAGCGCCCGGATGAGCCCCGCGAGGTCGTCGCGGATGACCTGGTAGCAGGTGATCAGCTCCTCGTTCGCGTCGCCGAGGATCGCGCGCCGGGGGCGCAGGGCGAAGAAGACCGTGCCCGCGCCGACCATGGGCTCGTAGTAGGTGCCGAACTCCGGCGGCACCCGCGGGAGCAGCCGGTCCAACACGCCGAGCTTGCTGCCGGCCCACTTCACGAACGTATGGGCCCTGCGGCCGCGGCGGCGGGGCCGGGGCGCCGCGGCGCGGGCGGGCGGGCGCCGCGCGGCGACGCTCCCCTGCCGATCGATGAGCCCCACGAGCCCCGCCTGCCGGTAGCGGGCCTCCCAGCGCATCGCCTTGCCGCGGGGCACGCCCTGGGCCTGGCTCGCCTCGAGCCAGGCGGCGCCCGCCTCGCGGAGCGCGCGCACGGCGAGGACCACCTGCTCGCGTTCCCGCGCCCGCGCCAGGCGGTCGGCCCAGGCCGCCTCGCCGATCTGGCGGCGGAGCGCGCCGAGCTTGGGGTCGAGGTCGAGCGGCTCCGGCGCGGTCACGCGGCGGATACTACCAGAAGCCGCGCGGGGTGGCGGACGACGCGGCGGCGCCCCGCGGCGGCGCGCCGCCTCTGCGCTACGCGCCGACGATCCGGTACCGGTCGCCCTGCTCGACGAGGAAGAGCCGGCGCCGGCGGGCGAACTCCTGCTCGGTGGCGGCGCGCGAGACTCAGGTCGAGGGCCCGCTGCCGCTCGGCGTGCGGCTGCCCGGCCCGCGCAGTCGCGGCTGACGGGCGCAGCCGGATCAGGCCGGCAGAGGGCGCCACCGTCGGGCGGGCGCGCGCGAGTTGGACGCCACCCCGAGCCGGGGCATACTCGGCGTCATGCTCGGACCCGGCGGCGATGGCAGCCAGCGGGACCCGCCCGCGCCGCCCGCGGACGCTCCCGCCGCCCGCCCGCCGCGCGTCATCCAGGCGCTCGACGAGGTGGAGGCCCGGTTGAACGACGGGGACGCGGGCGGCGGCGGCGGCGCCCGGCGAGGACGCGGCGGTCTGGCGGGCCCGCGGCGACGAGGCCGGGGCGCGGGTCCGCGCCGAGTGGTGCGTCCACGAGGTCGAGGTCGACGCCGAGCTGTCCGGGCCGCCGCTCGCCGCCTGCGCCGGCCTGCTCGAGCCGGCATTCTGCGAGGTGCCGCCACTCCTCACCGACGACGGCGCGACGCTGGTGCTCGTCTCGGCGCTGGCGCGGTGGGTCTTCGTGCGCGAGGTGGACGTCGCGCGCCGGCGCTTGCGGCGCATCGGCTGGCTGCGCACGCCCGAGCCGCTCGACGAGCCGGCCGTGCAGGTGGACGGCGACTCGATCCACCTCGTGGGCGAGTCCGGTCACCTGCTGCAGCTCGCGCGCCGGCCGCTCGCCGTCGTCCGCTGGCGGTCGCTGCGCCCGTTCATGCTCCCGGACCGCAGCGTCAGCGACGCCTTCATCGCCGCGCCGGGCCGCCATCTGTGGGCGCAGCTCAAGGAGCCCTTCGAGGAGGGCGGTCTCGCGATCATCGACCTCGAGGAGTGGCGCGTGGGCGGGCGCATCCACGGCTTCGACGCCGCGGTGCCGGTGGCCGGCGCGCGGCCGCCGCGGATGGTCGCCAGCGCCCGTGACGAGGCGGCGGCGCTCTACGACGAGGGCGGCGTGAGGGTCGAGGCGCCGAGCCTGAACGTGTACCAGCTCGTGCAGCTCGTCGCGCACCCCGACGGCGAGGGGCTCGTCGCGCTCGCCGCGGTCGCGGGTCCGGACCAGGACGCGGCGGAGCCGTCCCTGGGGCTCGTCGCGCTGCGCCCGGGCCAGCCGCCGTCCACGCCGCTGATCCTGCCCGGGACCTGGTGGGAGCAGCTCGCCCAGCTCGCCGTCTCGCTGGCCGCGCGACGGGTGTTCGTCATCACGGAGCTCGACGGCCGCAACCAGCTCCTCGCGTATCGTACGGGACCGAGCGGGATCGAGGAGGCCTGGCGTGCCGAGGTGGCCGACGGGACGGTGCTCGCGCGCGACGCCGCGAGCCGGACGGTGGTCGCGCTCGCGCCGACCGCGCGCGGGCTGGACCTCGCCCTCCTGGGCGAGGCCCCGATTGACCTGGCCGCGAGCTCCTTCGGGCACCTCGAGCTGGGCCAGGATGTGCCCCCCTTCTCCTTCTGCGAGATGGGCGAGACCGATGCGGCGCGCCTCTCGCTGCGGCTCGAGGGCGACCGACAACGCCAGGAGGGGCGCCTCGAGCGCTGGGCCGAGGCGCAGCGCAAGCAGCGTCGCGGCGATCCGACCGCCCTCGCGGAGCTGGCCGGGGCCCTGCTGTCGGGGCGCGACCCGCGGCTCGTCGAGCGGCTGCTGAGCTTCGCCCTGGAGCGCTACCCGGGTCACCCGCAGCTCGTGCTCCGCCGGGCTGACCTCGTGGCGCTCGGCGCCCGCTGGGACGAGGTCGAGCGGCTGCTCGCGGGCGTCGATCCGGCCGCCCTGCCCGAGGCCCGCGCCTGTCACCTGCACCACCTGCGGGGCCTCGCGCGGCTCCACGCCGGGGACCCGCCGGGGGCGCGCCAGTGCTTCGAGGCCGGCGCGCGCCTCTCGAGCACCCGCTGCTGCGCCGCGTGGAACCTCGATCTCGCCGGCGCGCTCTGTGATCCGCCGGGAGCGGAGCCAGAGGGGCAGGGCGCCGCGCTGCGCCAGCTCGTGCGCGCCTGCCGTCTCGCCGACCAGCACCTCTTGCACGGCGATGATGCAGCGGCCCGGGACGTGCTCGACCGTCCCGTCGTCCACGCCCGGCTCGAGCTGCAGAGCGCGGCCCGCCTCGCCGCGGCCCACCTCGCGCACGAGCCCGCGACGCCGCTCGAGATGCTCGCGAAGCTGGTGGCCCTCAGCCGCGTCAGCGGCGCCGATCGCGCGCCGACCTGGGACTTCGACCAGATTCCGGGGCTCGGCTGGGATGCGCCGCGCGTGGCCGCGGTCGCTGCGCGGGCGCGCGCCTGGCTCGAGGAGCGCGCCGGGACGGCGGCCCCGGCGCCGCCTCGCTCGGCCCCGCCGGCGCCAGCGCCGGCCGAGCCCGCGGCGCGGGCGGCCGGAGGCGGCGGCCCCGAGGTGCGCCCGCCCCACGCGCTGCCGCCGCTCGGCCACGAGACGCTGCGCCAGCTCGTGCCCGGCCTCGAGGCGGCCGTACGCGAGACCGTGCGCTACGTGCGCGCCCAGCCCGGGTGGGACGACACCGAGACGCTGGCCGACGACCTGCTCGAGCTCCAGCCGGTGCGGCTGTTCGCGGCCTCCTACCTCGCGCGGCTGGAGGAGCACGGGACGGATCCCGACGAGGCCCGCGCCAGCCTGACGCTGCTCGCCCAGCACCTCGATTACTGCGTCAACTTCGAGCTGCACCGGCGCAAGCTCTTCCTTGCGGATGCCCCGCCGGCGTGGCTGCTGGCGCGCACGAGCCTCGACATCGAGGGGCGCGTCCTGCGCCTGCCGTTCCCCTGCTTCGGCCTCGTGTTCACCGACCGGGCGACCCTGGAGGTAGCCGAGGCGCTGCTGCGCGCCGAGGACGGCAGTCTCGCCGGCGAGCGGCTGCTCGTCCTGACCGTCTACGTGAAGCGCCTCCCGGCCCCGCGGGGCGTGCACGCGCTGAGCTTGAGCCTGGTGTGCGACGCCGGCCACGGGGCCTGGCCGCGGCTGCTCCAGCGCGAGCTGCGCTTCACCGAGGACGACGATCTCGCCGCCGCGCTCGAGGATCGGCGGGAGGACGACGCCCGGGCGCGCCGGCTCGCGCTGCGCCTGGGCGAGGCCCGCGCGCTGGTCCACCTGGTCGTCAACGCCATCCTCTACGCCAACTCGGCAGACGTGCCGTGGCCGCTCGCGCCGTCCCCCATCCGCGCGGTGCGCACCCATGGCCAGGGGCGGGGCGAGGCCAAGAAGGCCCGGGTGGCCCGGCGCGCCCAGGAGCTCAGGAAGGAGTACTCCGACGAGGACGTCTTCTTCCTGCCGGGGCGCATCCCGATCTCGCAGCTCCGGGCGCTGCAGCAGGTCGAGCGCGGGCCGAAGGGCGCCGAGATCATGGCGCGGCTCATGGTGCGCGGGCACTGGCGGCGCGCTGCTCGTGGGTGGCGCGATCAGCGCGTGCGCTGGATCGAGCCGTACTGGAAGGGCCCCGAGCTCGCGCCCATCATGGAGAAGGAGTACCAGCTCAAGATCTGAGGGCGGCGAGGGCTGGCTACGCCCGGTACGGCTTCGTGCCGTTCGAGCCGCTCGAGGGGCCGGGGGATGCAAGGCCGCGGCCTACCCCGATGTGGCTGCCCATCCAGGCGATCACCGCGGCGCGCCAGCCGGCGCCCTGAAGCACCGCGCCGACGATCCGGCGCGGTTCCATTGCGCCTCCCCACCTCCAGCCGAATCTGCCGACCGAGCATGTCAGAGCCAGATGCGACTGTTGAATCAGGAGGGACGACATGGGGACGCGCGCGGAAGCCCGAGCCAAGAAGGCCACCGACGAGGTCGCGACCATCCCGCTGGTGGTGACGCAGGTCGTGCAGCAGATCGCGGAGACCGGGTGGCGCTGCCACGTGCAGGACAACGCGATCGACGTCATCGTCGCGGACGAGCACTCCACCCTGGAAATCCGGATCGACTGCCAGGACGATCCGGGGCGGTACTTCATCTACGTGTACTGTCCGATCGCGGTGCCCGAGGCGCGCCGCGCCGAGGTGGCCGAGTTCCTCATCGCGGTCAACGGGCCGCTCGCGTTCGCGAAGCTCGGGATGGTGCGCCACAACGGCCGCGTCTTCGCCGAGGCCGGCGCGCCGCTCGGCCACGCCCGGCTGCTCGATCCGGAGGTCTTCGACATCCTCGTGCACCTCGCCGTGCGCGACATGGACGAGAACGTCGCGGACGTCATGACCATCGCGTTCGGCGGCGCCACCGCGGCCGAGGTCCTGGCGCGCCGCCAGCAGGCGGCGACGCCGGCGGCGGCCAGCGCCTGAGGGCCGCACGACGCCGCGCGGGTCGCGGCGCAGCCTACGCCTGCGGCAGCCGCCCGAGCCGCTCGTCCAGCGCGGCCACCTCGGGGCTGCACACGACGACGGCGCCCGCGGTCGCGCGGGTGAGCGCGATGTGCATGCGGGTGTCGTACTTCATGCGCGGGCCCGGCAGGAGCTCGGTCACGATCACGAACGGCCGCTCGAGCCCCTTGAAGCGCAGGAACGTGTCGGCGACCGTCGCGCCGGGCGCCTCCGGCGCGTCCGCATGGACGAGGCGATGCGGGCCGAGGCAATCGCGGTGGAAGAGCTCGCTCTTGTCCTGACCCGCCAGCGTGAGGATCGCGATGTCCTCGGGGCGCGCGCCCGCGGCCTCGAGCGTCGTCAGCTCGTGGCGTACGCGGTCGAGCACCTGGCCGTGGGGCGCGAGCGCGAGGCGCAGGACGTCGCGGTTCACGCGCTTGCCGTCGAAGGGCGCCGGCTCACCCGCGTAAAGCGAGGCAAAGGCGGCGATGGCGGGCGGGTTGCGGAGCTGCTGCTTGAGCGTGAGGGGCGGCAGCTCGCGCACGAGCGCGGCGGGGATCGTACGCTCGGGCCAGAAGTGCTGGCGGCCGTCGCAGAACACCCACAGCCCGCGGCCGGCGGCGAGCGCCTGCACGAGCTCCCAGTCGGCGTCGCTGAGATCGTGGGCCTCGTCGACGACGACGAGGTCGGGCCGGGCCTCGGCCGCGGGCAGCGCGTCGCAGGCGGCGGCGAGCGACACGTCGCGCCACTCGGCGGGAGTGCGCGGCGCCGCGGGCTGGCCGGCGGCGTGCAGGAGGTCGCAGGCGTGGCGCTGGATCGCGGCGGCGCGGGCGCCCGTGCCCGCGAGCGCGTGCTCGACCGCGTGCGCGAGCGCCTCGGTGTAGCAGAGATAGCGCGCGCGCTGGCCGGCGGCGGCGCGGCGGCGGCACAGCTCCGCGGCCACGAGGGTCTTGCCGCTGCCGGCCTGACCCTCGACGAGGGCGCGGGGCATGGCGGCGGCGAAGTCGAGCAGGCCGAGCTGCTCCGCGTTGAGCGCGAGGGCGTGGGCGGCGGCCTCCTCGACGCGGCCGCGCAGCCGCACGGGCGGCACCCACGTCTCGCCCCACAGCGCGTGCAGCGCCTCGAGCCAGCGGCCAGTCGGCATGGCGCGCGCGGGCACGGCGCGGTCGAAGAGGCCCGTGAGGACGCGGTCGAGCCACTCGAGGTCGCGGCGGCCGATGACGCGCCCGGCGAGGTCGCCGGCGCCCGGGCCCTCGTTGAAGTCCACGTCGGGGAAGACGCACGCATCGCCCCAGGGCGGCGCCTCGATGTGGCGCCCCTCGAGCGCCCGGGCCAGCTTGCGCACGTACCCGCGCGCCTGGTCGCGGGGCGCCCCGATCTCGTGGTCGTTCTGGTACCAGCGGCCGCCGCGGCACTCGATGACGCCCGACTTCACCTCGAGCACGAGCACCCCGCGGTCGGGCGCGGCGATGACGAAGTCGCCCTCGCCCTCCCAGGCGGGGCCGACGTGCACGCGCAGCGAGTGCCACGCGGTCCAGCCGTCCGGGAGATGGGCGCGGAGCGCGTCGTAGACCGCCACCTCACCGCGGCTCTGCGTGAGGCGGGGGCGCCCATCGCGCGGGTAGACGGTGCCGGGCATCGAGCCTTCACGGTAGACCTGCGCGAACCCCCGATCAACCGTCCGGCAGCGCCGCGAGGCCGTGGAGCTGGTGCGGCGACTCGCACGCCCGCGTGTTCCTCGACTCGGCCCACTCGGCAACGGAGGATCGCTTTGTCATCATTGGCATGAGCGCGGCGGCCCGGCTCTTGGTTCGTCCACTGCTTCAGGCAGGCGGATTCGATCATCCGCATCATCTCGGCGCGCAGGGCGACCCGGAAGGAGGCGCGAACCTATGAAGAAGGAGTATGACTTCAAGCGGATGAAGGAAGTCCGCAACCCCTACGCGGGCAAGAAGAAGGCGGTGGGCATCAACCTGAGCCCGGTGGTGATCGACTATTTCAAGGATCTCGCCGAGCAGACGGGGATCCCGTACCAGAAGCTGATCGACCTGTACCTGCTCGACTGCGTGAAGCGCCGTCGCAAGCTGTCGCTGCACTGGGCGGCGTAGCTTGCCCCCAGTTCGGCGACTTCGGCCCGCCACACGTCGGAGGTCTGATCCGGCTCCTTCAGCCGTGTCAGACCCCCGCCATAGATGGTGGTGCAGGCGCTTGGAGCCGCGTGCGCGCGGGTCGATAATGCCGGACATGCCAGCCCAAGAGACGAGCAGCAAGGCTCAGGTCGAGCGCCTGATGACGCTCATCGTGCGGCTGTCCAACACCCGGCGGCCGCTCGCGTTCGAGGAGTTCGCGTGGGAGCTCCCCGCCTACCAGAACGTCGACAGCGAGCCACGCGCCGCGCGCTCGGTCGAGTCGGCCAAGCGCACCTTCGAGCGGGACAAGGCCATCCTCCTCAGCATGGGCATCCCGCTGAGCTGTGTGAAGGTCGACGACCACAACGACCTCGAGAAGGACGGCTACATCATCGACCGGGAGGACTACCTCCTGCCCGAGCTCGACCTCACGATCGACGAGGCCGCGGCGCTCGCGGTGACCGCGGCGGTCGCCCGGCAGCAGGCGGGCCTGTCGCACGCGAGCCAGCTCGAGGACGCCTGGCGCAAGCTCGCCTTCGGCGGGGCGCCGGAGGCGGAGGCTGACATGCTCCTCATTCATCACCCGCACGGCGCGGACCGCGAGCAGCTGGCCGCGCTCGACGGCGCCATCAAGCGGCGCAAGCGCGTCACGCTCGACTATCGCGCGGCCTCGACCGGCGCGGCCACCCGGCGCGTGGTCGACCCGTACGGGCTCGTGTACCGCCGGGGCACCTGGACGCTCGTCGGGCACTGCCACGAGCGGGAGGCGATTCGCCTGTTCCGCGTGGACCGCATGGCGGCGCTCGAGGTGGCGACGGCGAAGCCCGGGCATCCCGACTTCGAGGTGCCGGCCGACTTCCACCTGAGCGACTACCGGCGGCTGTCGCCGTGGACCTTCGCCCTCGACGAGCCCGCGGCCGTGGTGCTGGCCATCGACCCGGGGCTGGCGGCGGTCGCGGAGGAGGACTTCGGCCGCGGCGCCGAGCACGCGACGGAGCCGGACGGCAGCCTGCGGGTGCGCTTCACCTGCCGCAATCTCGACTATCTGACGCGGCGGGTGCTGGGCGCGGCGGGGCGGCTGCGCGTGCTCGAGCCCGCGGCCGTCCGGGAGCACGTGCGAACCGCGGCCGCGGCGATCGCGGCCAACTACGGAGGCAGGCCATGAGCGCCGTCGAGGAGCGGCTCCGCCGCATGCTGTTCATGGTGCCGTACGTGGCGAAGCAGAAGGCGGGCGTGCCCAAGGAGGAGCTCGCGAAGAAGCTCGGCATCGACGTGCCGACGCTCGAGCGGGACGTCGACCTCGTCGGGCTCGTCGGGGCGGAGTTCGACGGCACGCAGGGCATCGACATCACCATCGACGACGAGGACGGCCGCGTGTACGTGCACCACTCGCAGGGCCTCACGCGTCCGCCGCGACTCACCGTCCCCGAGGCCTACGCGCTCCTCGCCGGCGCCCAGGTGCTGCGCGGCTCGGGCATCCACCCGTACGATGAGGCGATCGCCCGGGCGGAGGAGAAGCTGCGCTCGGCGCTCGCGGGCGGGGTGCGCGAGCTCGCGCAGCGTGAGTCGCAGATCGTCATCGCCGCCGACGATCCGGCCGGGCTGCGGCTCGTGCCGGTGCTGTACGCGGCGAGCGACCGGCGCGCCACCGTCGAGGTCGACTACTACTCCGCCGGCCGCGGCGCCATCGAGCGGCGGCGGATCGATCCGTACGGCCTCGTCGACCACCGCGGCTTCTGGTACCTCGTCGGCCACTGCCACAAGCACGCCGAGATCCGCCTCTTCCGTTGCGAGCGCATGGCGAACTGCACCGACACCGGCGAGACCTTCGAGCTGCCCGCGGACTTCGATATCGAGCGCTACCGCCGCGACTCCATGCTCATCGCCGCGCCGGAGAAGTATCACGTGGTCGTGCGCCTGCGCGGCGGCGCGGCGCAGCGGCTCGCGGCGTGGGACACCGCGCGGCCGCTCGAGGGTGGAGGGCTCGAGGTCACGTTCGACAATCCGGGGCTTGAGTGGCTGTGCGGGTGGGTGCTGCGGCTCGGGAGCGAGGCGGAGGTGATCGAGCCGCCGGTGCTGCGCGAGGCGGTGAAGGAGCGGGCGGGGCGGATCGCGCGGGCGCACGCGGCGTGAAGAATCACGCGTACTGCTGCTCGTGTCTCACATCCAGGCGACGCTCGCCCTTCGCGGTAGCGGTCCACCGGAAGAACTGGGCGAACAGCGGATACGGTGAACCTCCTAGGGCGAGCCTGTCAGCGGCGGCGGCAATGGTCTGTCGTGTCCGTGGCGAGTCCTCCACGAAGGCGACCGCGGCGATCCTGACCGCGCGACGAGGGGCGCCGTAGCCAAGGGCGGACCAGTACGTCTCGGGGCGATCGAGCAGCAGAAACTCGGTCGCGGCGCAGTAGGAAACCGCCTGGTCCAGCGCGTGGGCGACGTCTGGTGCGCCCGCCTTCTTGACCTCGAAGACCCTCAGCCATGACGCGCCATGCCCGGCCCGGGCGAGCACGTCGATGTGACCGGGAATACGCGTGGCGAGCGCCACCTTCGTCCGAGCCACTATCGGAAGTGGAAACTGGAAGGGGAGACCGGCGAGCTTCACCGGCTGGTGCTGGAGCAGGAGCCCTGACTTCGTCGCCGAGTCGCGCCCGGCCATGTCGATGAGGAGCGCCGCTTCGACCTCGGCCTCGCGACGCGTGCCGGCCACCTCGCGCTTGACCCGATCGAGATACCGCCCGACGCACGGCTTCCGCCACTCCGCGCGCGTGCCCTCGAACAGGCCGGCGAAGTTCTGCGGCGAGAAGTACCGTGCGTCCCGTCCCGGCACGAGCTTGATCACCCCACACGCCGTGCCCGCGATGCGGACGTCGACCTCCAGGCTGGTGCTCGAGAACCTGCCCACCCCGGCGTAGAAGCTGACGCCCGGGCGCTGGCCGAGACGCCGCACCTGCTCGCGCAGCTCCTGGCGTCGGGCGCCTAGGCGATTGAAGAGCGCCGTGAGCCGATCGACCTGCGCTCGGCCGGCCGCGCTCGTCAGCAGCTCCCCGACCTGCTCAACGATGTCCCGGGCAGTCTGTGGCACGCAGTCCCCCCTGGCGCTCAGCACGACTCGCACGAGTGTACTACTACAGGCTACAGGTCCCACCATGCGCCGTCGGCGTGGCGCTCCACGCGCGGGAACAGCGCCGCGAAGCGCTCGGGCGCCGAGGTGTGGATCGGCACCGTTCGCCGAGGGCTGAACGCCGCGACCAGCCGGGCCAGGTCCTGTGGCGTCGCGTGGCCCGACGCGTGATGGTCGACGAGCGGAATCTCGTGCCGCGCCAACCACTCCTGGAGCCGGATGCCCGCGGGCTCGGCCAGGTAGCCGGGCCACAGCGACCAGATGCACGCGGCGCCGGTGAGGCACTGGATGCGCTCGACCTCGGCGCACATGGAGCCGCGGAAGGTCAGGACGAGGTGCCCGGCGGTGCGGCGCAGTTCGTCCGCGTAGACGCGTTGCGAGCGGATGGCGGCGACGCGATCGAAGGCCGCGGCGCGAAGCACGGCGACGCGCTGCCGCTGCGGCACGTAGACGCGCACGCCCTCCCAGGAGGCCTGCGGGATGGTCGTGCGCCCGGTTGCCGCGGCGACGGCGGCCGTGTAGAGGTCCATCACGAACGTGCGGCCGGCGCGTCGGGCCGCGCGGTAGAGGGTCACGAGGCGGTCGACGTTCTGCGGGGAGTAGACGGCGAGCGCGAGCCCGGGCGTCGCGGTGAAGGTCGCGACGCACGCGTCTTCTACGGCGGCCTCGCTGGGTAGGCTCCTCGTGCCGGTATCGTCGGCGCGCACTTGGGTGCCCTCGATGAGCAGCGCGTCGACCGCGACCGGGGGGTGCCGCACGAGCCGCTCGAAGAGCGCGGCCTTGCGGCCGTACGCGCGCAGGTCGCCGGTGTAGAAGAGGCGCTGCCCGTCGGCCTCGACGAGGAGCGCGTAGGCGTCGAACGCGCTGTGGTCGACGAGATAGGGCGTGATCCGGAACGGCCCAACCTCGAAGCGCCGGCGATGCACCAGGAATCCGGCGGGCGTGACGTCGAGCCCGCGGCTGAAGAAGGCCGCCTCGCGCAGGATCCGCGCGGCCGCCTCGCCGAGGTAGACCGGCACGCTGGCCGCAATCTGCCGCACGAGCCCGTAGTGGTCCTCGTGAGGGTGCGAGAGCACGACGCCGCAGAAACCGGCGGGGTCGCCCGTCAGACCGTCCAGCGCGGGGAGCGGGACCTGATCGTCCCACCCGGCCGTGAGCGGGCGGCCGAGATCGAGCACGAGCCGCGCGTTACCGGCCTCGACCTCGACGCAGTTGCCGCCGATCTCGCGGGCGCCGCGATGGATGCGCACCCTCATCGGACTTCAGCCACCTCAACGTCGACGATCTGGCGCACCCACCCGACCCACGAGGACTCGGCGTCCCCGCGGAATCGGGCTCTCGCGAGGCGCTCGGCCTCGTCCTCGCCGGCCGCCTCCACCTCGTACGTCCACCGGTGCGGGTCCGGGCGCGGACCGAAGCGGGTCTCGTAGGTGGGCTCGCGGTAGAAGATGCGCACGCGGAAGCGGCGCGTTTCGACCGTCCGAAGCTTGACCGTTTTCATCGCGTCACCGTGATCCTTGGACTCAGGATGGCGCGCGGGTCTGACACGTGGGTCTACGTGGGCGCGAAGCGGCGCGCGGCGTCGATCAGCTCGAACACCCGCCCGTCGTCATCGGCGCCGGTCCGGCCGAGGAGACCGGCGCGCCACCGGCGCGGGAGGCGGGCCGCGCCGTGCAGGGCGCCGACGAGCGCACCGACGATGGCCGCGACGGTGTCGTTGTCACAGGTGTCGTTGACCGCCCGGACGAGCGCCTCCTCCGGGTCGTGGCCGTGGCGCGCGACGATGTAGAGCACGGACGGGATGGTCTCGAGGAGGAACGCGCCCGAGTACCAGCTGTCGCACGCCGCGACGGTCGGGACGCCGGCGGCGAGGGCGCGGCGCACCTCGGTGTCGACGTGCCGCCAGGCCGGGCCGCGGTAGGGGCGGGCGCCGGGGCGGGCCTCGAGCGCCACGTCGCCCTCGAGCGGGCGGGCGCGCTCTATGAAGGTATCGAGCCACCACTCGGGACGCGGGGGCTCGGGCAGGGCGAGGAGCTCCCACAGCAAGCCGACGAGCGCGACGCACGCGGCGATCGACGTGGGGTCGTTGTGGGTGATGGCGCCCGCGACCGCGGCGTCGATCCAGAGGGCGCTGGAGGGAGCAGCGAGCTGCGCGACCACCACCGGCGCGATGCGCATGATCGCTCCGTTGCCGGCCGAGGGCTGGCCCGCCTCGCCCCACGAGGCGCCGCCGTGCATCTCACGCAGGAACGCCCGCACAATGCCGCCGAGCCCGAAGATCGGGCGAGACGCAAAGAGCCGGGCAAGGCGCTCCGGGTCGAGGTGGCCGACCTCGAGCAAGTGCTCCAGGGTCCAGAAGGCGAGCTGCGTGTCGTCGGAGGGCAGGCCGACGGGCTGGTTCGCGGCGTGGTGGTTGGGGCGGTAGTCGCGTACCTCGCCGCAGGCGGCGCGGCGGGCGGCGGGCGCCATGCTCTCGGTGGTGTTGCCGAGCGCATCGCCGATCGCGAGCCCGAGCAGCATGCCCTCGACGCGATCCCAGTCGAGCCGGACGTGCGCGCGCGGAGGCGGCAGGACGCGGGCGGCCTCGAGCGCAGTCGCGAGCGCGCCGCGCGCGCCCATCACGAAGAAGGGGTCTCGCATATCGTCCTCCCGGTGCAGTCTAACCTTGGACGCACGGTACGTGGTGGGTCTGACGTGCGAAGATGCTGCGATCGCGAGGAGAGATGATGTCGAAGGAGAGCAATCCGGCGTGGTTCGTCGAAGCGCTGGTCTACGCTGCGCAGGCCCATGGCGCGACGACTCGCAAGGGAACGACGCTTCCCTACGTGCTGCACCCGATCGAGGTCGCGGCGACGCTGCTGCGCCATGGGGCGAGCCGCGAGCTCGTCACGGCGGGTTTGCTCCACGACGTCGTGGAGGACACGGGCACATCCGTCGACGAGATCCGCGCTCACTTCGGCGGCGAGGTCGCAGCGCTCGTCGCGGCGGTCACCGAGCAGAAGCTGAACGCTCAGGGCGAGGAGCGCGACTGGCGGGTGCGCAAGGACGAGCAGCTCGCGCATCTCGCCCAGGCGCCGCGCGACGTGGCCTTGCTCAAGGCCGCCGACACCCTCGCCAACGCACGCGCGATCGTGGGCGACTGGAAGCAGGTGGGCGACGTGGTGTGGGAGCGCTTCAACGCCGGCAAGGAGCGGCAGGCCTGGTACTACACCCAGGTGTTCGAGGTGGCGCGCATGCGGCTCGGCGCGCACGCGCTCGTCAAGGAGCTGAGGCTGGCAATCGCCGAGCTCACGAACGCCGCGATGTGAATCGGCGTTGCGGGCAACGGCCGACGGCCTCAACCTCCGGCGAATGTCCAGGAGCTCCTGGGTGCACTGGGGCCGCATGCGATTGACCCCGCGGGCACGCCGTGCGGCACGCGAGGGCTGGTCAGCGGATGCGAGACATGGCGGCTTCACCAGGAACTGACGCGACCGCACCAGTGGGATAGAGTTCAGCTATCGGCCGGTGCCGATGGGCGAGCTGCCGGGCGCACGCGCCTCACCGCCGCGTTTCCGGCGTACGGCTTCCGCGCCGAGGAGCGCCCGGGCGAGGACCGCCGCGCGAGCGACCCGGATCGCCACGTCTGGATCGTCGATCCCAACGACGGTACGTCCTCGTTCATCAAGGGCTGGCGCGGCGCGGCCGTGTCGATCGCGCTCCTGCGGGACGGGGTGCCGGGGCTCGGCGTGGTCTTCGCGTACGCCGCGCCCAACGATGCGGGCGACCTCATCGCGTGGGCGGAGGGCTGCGGCCCGCTCACGCGCAACGGCGCGCCGGTGACGCGCGGGCCCTGGGCCGAGTCGCTCGACCGCGCGATCGTCGTCCTCGCGCAGGGCGCGGACGCGGCGGCCGAGGCGAACGCGCGCCTCGTAGCACCGGCGCGCTTCCGGGCCATGCCGAGCATCGCCTACCGGCTCGCGCTCGTCGCGGTGGGGGAGGGCGACGTGGCCGTGTCGATCACTGGGCCCGGCAGCCTCGACTACGCCGGCGGCCACGCGCTGCTGCGCGCGGTGGGCGGCACGCTCGTCGATCAGGCCGGGGCCGAGGTCACCTACGACCGCGACGGCGGGAGCAGCGTGTCGTGGTGCTTCGGCGGCGCGCCCGCGCTCGTGCGCCCGCTGGCCCAGCGCGAGTGGCACAGCGCCAGACGCGGGGCCCGCGCGGCCACGGGGCTCGACCTCGCGGTTGCGCGGCCGGCGGGTGCTTGCCGTCCTTCGTCCACGATCTCCGCGAGGGTACCAGCCGTGCCGACACCGCCTGCGACCAGCACCTGGCCGGTCGCCAGGATCGTGGCCATGTGGCTTTCTCGACTGCCCGCCATGGAGCTGGTCACGAGCCAGGTGCCCGTCCAGGGGTCGTACACCTCGGCGCTCGAGAGCTGGGTGCCGTCGTCGGCCAGGCCGCCGGTGACGAGCACGTGGCCGTTGGGCAGCAGCGTCGCCGTGTGGTTCCGGCGCAGGATGCTGAGCGAGCCGGTCAGGAACCAGGCGCCGGTCGCGGGGTCGAGCCATTCCGCGGTGGCGATGTTCCCGGCACCGCCCCAGCCACCGGCGACGAGCACCTGGCCGAGGGGCGTGAGCGTGGCGGTGGAGTGGCTACGCGCGTAGTTGAGCGGAGTGGTCGGGGTCCAGGTGTTCGCCGCCGGGTCGTAGATCTCCGCGGTGCCGCCAGAGACCGGGCCGTCGCCGCCGATGACGATCGCCTTGCCGTTCAGCAGCAGCGTCGCCGAGTGGCTCAGGCGGGCGTAGTTCAAGGGGGCAACCGCAGACCAGGTGCCGGCCACGGGGTCGTACACCTCGGCGGCGGCCGTGACCCCCGGCGTCGCGTCGACTCCGCCGGCGACCAGCACGCGGCCGTCCTGCAGCAGCGTCGCGGTGTGCAGGGCGTGCGCGCTCAGCATCGAGCCGGTGGCGGACCAGGTGTTGGCCACGGGATCGTACAGATCGGCGTCCGCGAAGCTGCCGTAGGCGGTCGCTCCTCCGGCCACGAGGACCTTGCCGCTGAGCAAGAGCGTCGCCGTGAAGGAGTCCCGGCACCGCCACACGGCAGCCTTCGTCCACGACGTGCTCGCCGGGTCGTACACCTCGGCATCCCAGCAGGCGAGACCGCCGCCGATGACGAGCGCCTTGCCGTCGGGCAAGAGCGTGGCAGCGTTGCGGTAGCGAGCGTCGTGCATCGTGCTCCTGCCGTCGGTGGGCCACGAGGGCACGAGCGGCGGGTCGTAGACCTCCGCCAGGTTGCCGGCGCCATAGCCTCCGGCGACGAGCACGGTGCCGTCCGGCAAGAGCGTCGCGGTGGGCCGCTCGCGCGCGTGGATCAGCGCGGCGGTGTAGGACCACGTGCCCCCCGCCGGCCAGTACAGCTCCGTCGAGGCGAGACGGGACGCGCCAGATTGCCCGCCGGCGACGAGCACCAGGCCGCCGGGCAACAACGTCGCCGTGTGACGCGCGCGCGGTTGCTGCAGCGACCCGGTCGGGGTCCACGTGTTGGTGCCGGGATCGTACGTCTCGACGCTCCCGGTCTTGAAGCCGCCATCCGTCTCCCCCCCGGCGACCAGCACCGTGCCGTCCCGCAACAGCGTCGCGGTGTGGTACGCGCGCATGGTCGCCAGCGACGCGGCAGGCGCCCACTGGCCGGTGGCCGGATCGTAGATCTCGGCGCTCGCCAGATACGCGGTCACGGACGATTCGCCCCCGGCGACGAGCACCTTGCCGCTGGCCAGCAAGGTCGCGGTGTGGAGATACCGTGCCGTCGCCAGCGGGCCGGTCGCGGACCAGGAGTTCGTGGCCGGGTCGTACAGCGACGCGTTGTTGACCCCGTAGCCCTGGTCACCTCCGGCCAGGAGCGCCTTGCCGTTCGGCAGCAGCGTCAACGTGGGCCAGTGCCCCCAGCTCGCCACCATGCCAGTCTTGGACCAGGTCCCCGTGGCGGGGTCATAGATCTCACCGGTCAGGTTGACGAAGCCGGCGACGAGCACCTTGCCATCCAGGAGGAGCGTCGCCGCGTGATTCTTGCGCGCCGAATTCAAGTTGCCGGTCGCCGACCAGAGCCTGGTCGTGGGGTCGTACACCTCGGCGCTCTTGTAGATCGTTGGACCAGAGTCGTCGCCGGCGGCGACGAGGACCGTGCCGTTGGCCAGCAGCGTCGCCGTGTGGTCGGTCCGATTGACCGCGAGCGCCCCGACCTCGACCCAGCTGGGATCGAACACGATCGGGTAGCTCGCTGCATGCGGCTCGACCAGGCTGGTGCGCACGACGAAGTGGTGAGCGTCGACGCGCGTGGCGCTGAGCCTGCCCTCCACCGGCTCCCCCTGGGCGTCGATCCCCACCGGCTGCGGCGCCTTCAGGACCGGCGTCCCGGTGGGGCCGACCGCCACCAGGCCAAAACCGCTGCCGTCCACGACGAGGTCGGCGATCGCTGGTCCGGTCTCCACTTCGTAGGCCAGATCGCGCGCCGCGGCTTCGTCGGCGATGCGCAGGTGCTCCTTGACCCGCTGGGAATTGATCTCGAACAGCCGGTCCACTCCGACCTTGGCGCCCACGTACACCACGCGACCGTCCACGACGGCCGCCCTGGACGCGGCCGAAGCCCCGACGAGCCGCTCCTGGATCCAGGAGCCGCGCGCGTCGATCCGCAGCTCGCCGCTCGCGCTCGCCGGCAGACGGCTCGTCAGGCGGTGGGGCGCGAGCGCCTTTCGCGCCGGCACTCCGGGCAACGCCGGCGGCGCCTCGTCCTCGGCCTGGGCGACGAGAGCGCCGTCGGAGCGGGTCTCGAACGAGGCCTTCCATGGCCTGGCGAAGAGCGGCTGTCTATCGGCCGCGTCCGGCCGGGCGCCTGGCCGAGATCCTCGACGTCGTGAACGAGTCGTTCCCCCGCCTGCAGCGCGTGGGCATCTACGCCAACGCCCGGGACGTCCTGCGCAAGACCGACGAGGAGCTCGCCGAGCTCCGGCGTCGCAAGCTCAAGATCCTGTACGTGGGCCTGGAGAGCGGCGACCCCGTCACGCTGGCCGCGGTCGACAAGGGCGCGACGGTGGCGGAGATCGTCGCGGCGGTGCGGCGGGCGCAGGCGGCGGGGATGGCGACCTCCGTCATGGTGCTCATCGGCCTGGCCGGCCGCGAGCGGAGCCTGGTCCACGCGCGCCTGTCCGCCGAGGCCATCAACCGGATGGCGCCCACCTACACCGCGCTCCTGACGTACACGCCGACGCCGGGCTCACCGCTCCACCAGCGCATCGAGCGCGGCGAGGTCGAGCTCCCCGGACCGCTGGAGTCCGTCGAGGAGATCCGGGAGCTCGGGCGCGGGCTCGACGGCCCGACCTACTTCACCTGCAACCACGCCAGCAACTACCTGCCGCTCAAGGGCCGGCTGCCGTCGGCCAAGGACGGCCTCCTGCGGCTGCTCGACGCGGCGGCCGCCGGTGCGGTGCCGCTCAAGCCGGAGCTCTTGCGGGGCCTGTGACTGCGGTCGGTCACCGGGGCCGTCGCCGCCGCGCGGCGGCGGCGGCGAGCGCGAGGACGCCGGCGAGGAGGAGCGCGCCGGCGGGGCCGCCCGGGGCGGCGCTCGCCGCGGTGGTGCAGGCGCAGCCGCCGCCGCCGCCGCCGCCGACCCCGCCGCCGCCATCCGGCCGGAGCCCGCCGTCGCTGGCCGGGCCGCCGCCGGC
>DASXVK010000231.1:0-16517 GCA_036504295.1 Polyangia bacterium | reverse complement strand
CCCCGCGACTGCACCCGCGCCCGTCCGCTGCCGCGCACCTCGAGGCGCAGACCGGCCCGGCGCGCCGCCTGCAGCGCCTCGGCCATGCTCATGCCGGTGAAGTCCGGGACCGCGGTCGCGCTCTCGGCCTCCTCGGCGTCGTCGGTGGCGGGCTCGGCCGTGGCGGCCTCGGCCGCCGCGGCGCCGGGCGCCGACGCCGGCGCCTCGCCGGCCTCGACGTCGGCGGCGATCGGGTCCTCGATCTCGTCGGGCCGCGCCGGCTCGTCCTCGGCCTCGCCTTCTTCGCCGGAGGGCGCGGGCGCGGCGGCGGCGGCCGGCTCGGCCTCGCGCTCCGGCATGACCTCGGTCACGCCCGCCGAGCCCTCGGCCGCCGCGGCGGCGTCGGCGGGCGGCGGCGCGAGGTCGGGGTTCGCGGTGGCGCCGAGGTAGCGCAGCACCTCCTCGCCGATGCGCTTGAACGCCGGCCCGGCGACGAGGCCGCCGTAGCGCTCGCCGACCGGCTCGTCGATGATCACCATCATCGCGAGCTTCGGGTCGTCCGCGGGCACGAGCCCCATGAACGACGCCACCATCTTGTCCCGCGAGTAGCGGCCGGTCCCCGGGTCGACCTTCTGCGCCGTGCCGGTCTTGCCGGCGACCTCGAAGCCCGGGATGGCGGCGGCGGTGGCCGTGCCGCCCTTCCGGGTGACCATCTTGAGCATCTCCACGACTGCCTTGGCGGACTCCGCTCTCATCACCCGGCGGGGCTCCGGGCGGGGGATCTCGATCACGCGCCCCGAGCCGTCGGTGATGCGACGCACGATGCGCGGCGCGTTGAGCATGCCCCCGTTGCCGAGCGATGCAAGCGCGCTCAGCATCTGGATCGGCGTCGCGGTGATGCCCTGCCCGAAGCTGATGGTGGCGAGGCCGATCTCGCCCCAGCGCGCGACCGGGCGGATGCGCCCGCCGCGCTCGCCCGGCAGCCCGAGCCCGGTCGGCCGGCCGAAGCCGAACTCGCGCAGCTTCGCGTCGAGCCGCTCCTTGCCGAGCCGGCGCGCGATCTTCGCCGCCCCGATGTTCGACGACTTCTGCAGGACCTCCGCGACGGTGAGCGGGCCATGGCCATGGGAGTCGTGGATCGTGTACTGGCCGATGCGGAAGCGGCCGTTCTCGCAGTGGAAGACCTCGTTCGGTCGCGTCACGCCCGCCTCGATGGCGGCGGCGACGGAGAAGGTCTTCATGGTCGAGCCGGGCTCGTAGGGGTCGGTGACCGCGCGGTTGCGGGCGCCCGCCTTGGCGGAGGCGCCGGGGCGGTTCGGGTCGAGGGTCGGGCGGGTCGCGAGCGCGAGCACGTCGCCGGTGCGCGGGTCGAGCACGATGACGGTGCCCGCCTTGGCGTGGGTCTTCTCGAGCGTCTCGGCGAGGGCCCGCTCGGCCGAGAACTGGATGAACTTGTCGATGGTGAGCACGACGTCGTGGCCGTTGGTCGGGGTCGTGTCCGGCAGGCCGGTCGTGAGCACCTCGCGGCCGAGGGCGTCCTTGAGGCCGGAGATGGTGCGGCGGTCGCCGCGCAGCTTCTTGTCGAGGGCGAGCTCGATGCCCTCGAGGCCGCGGCCGTCGACGCCGGCGTAGCCGAGGACGGGGCCGGCGAGCTCCTGGTTCGGGTAGAAGCGGCGCGGCTCGGTCGTGAGCCCGACCGCCGGGATGCCGAGCTCGCGGACGGCGCGGGCCTCCTCGGGGCCGACGCGGCGCTTGAGCCAGGTGAAGTAGCGGCGCGGCTGGATGCGGGCGAGCACGTCGCCCGGCGCGAGGCCGAGCGCCGCGCCGAGGGCGCGCGCGCTCTCGCGCAGATCGCCGTCGAAGGCGCGCGGGTTGGCGTAGACCGAGTCGACCTCGACGCTCTGGGCGAGGACGGCGCCGTGGCGGTCGAAGATGGCGCCGCGGTGCACGCCGACCTCGATCTCCTTGAGGTACTGCTCCTCGGCCATCGCGCGCAGCCGCGGGGCCTCGCGCACCTGCAGCTTGTAGGCGCGGTAGCCGGTGCCGACGAGGAGCAGGCCGAGCACGCCGCCGATGAGGCACATGCGCACGCGCACCCAGCGCAGCGGGCTGCGGGCGGTCGCGGCGCCGCTCATCGCGGGACCTCCGGCCGCGGCGGCCGCGCGACCTGGCCGGGCCGCGCGACGCGCACGGTGTGGATGGCGTCGGGCTCGGGCGCGGCCATGCCGAGGCGCGCGCGGGCGATCCGCTCGACGCGCGCCGGGTGCTTGAGCACGGCGGCCTCGATGCGCAGCCGCCTGTGCGTCTGGGCGAGCTGCTGCGACTCGCGCCGCTCCTGCGACAGCGCGTAGCCGGTCTGGATCTGCTGCATGCGCACCCAGACGTGGGCGAGGCAGGCGCCCATGACGCCGAAGAGCAGCGCCAGCAGGACCGGCACCGCGCGCCGCTCGACCCCGGGCAGGCGCCGCGACGACGGCGGCAGCGCCAGCACGTCCTCGAGCGGCAGGCTGATGCGCTCGGTGACCATCAGCAGCGCTCCGCCGCGCGCAGCCGCGCGCTCCGGGACCGGGGGTTGCGCCGCGTCTCGTCCTCGCTCGGCCGCACCGGCTTCGGCGTGAGCCGGCGCACGGTCGGGTCGTGCTTGGGCGACAGCGCGCGCAGCCGCAGCTTCACCGCGCGGTCCTCGAGGGAGTGGAAGGCGATGAAGACGGCGCGGGCGCCGGGCTTGAGCAGGTCGGGCAGATCGGCGAGCAGCCGGTCGAGCTGCCCGAGCTCGTCGTTGACCAGCAGGCGCAGCGCCTGGAAGGTGCGCGTCGCCGGGTCCTTGTGGCGCTCGCGCGTCGGCACCGCGGCGGCGACCACGGCGGCGAGGTCGGCCGTCGTGCGCAGCTGGTGCGCGTGCGCGGCCTCCTTGATGCAGCGCGCGACGCGACCGGCGAAGCGCTCCTCGCCGTACTCGCGCAGCACCCGCGCGAGCTCCTCCTCGCGGATGCGGTCGAGGTACTCGGCGGCGGTGAAGCCCGACGAGCGGTCCATGCGCATGTCGAGCGGCCCCTCCTTGCCGAAGGAGAAGCCGCGCTCGGCGCTGTCGAGCTGCCACGACGAGACCCCGAGGTCGCACGTGAGCCCGTCGCAGGGCCGCGCCCGCAGCGCCGCGAGGACGCTGCGCGTGTCGGCGAAGGCGGCGTGCACGAGCTGCACGCGGTCGCCGAAGCGGGCGAGGCGCGCGCGGGCCGCGCCGAGGGCCTCCTCGTCGCGGTCGAGGCCGATGAGGCGCCCGTCGGGCGCGCTGCGCTCGAGCACGAGCTCCGCGTGGCCGCCGCCGCCGACGGTCGCGTCGCAGTAGATCCCGCCGGATCGGGGCTGGAGCCAGGCCAGCGTCTCCTCGGCCAGGACCGGCGTGTGGGCGAACTGCGCCACCGGACCGTTACCCCTGCCGCGCCGCGAGCGCGCGGGTGATCTCGCCCGCCTGCTGCCGGAGGCGCTCGTCCTCCTCGGCGAAGCGCGCCTGGTCCCAGACCTCGAGCTTGCGCCCCACCCCCACCCAGAGGACGTCGCGGCGCAGCCCGGCGTACGCGCGCAGCGTGGGCGGGATGAGCACGCGGCCCTGCTTGTCGATGGCGCACTCGACGGCGCCCGACATGACGAGGCGGTTCAGCTTGATCGCGTTCGGGTCGAAGTCCGCGTGCGCGCCGAGCCGCTCGACGAAGGCGTGCCACTCGGGGAGCGGGAAGGCGGTGAGGCACTGACAGCCGGGATCCAGGTTGCGGGCGATGACGAGCCGCTGCTCGGGCCCGAGCGCATGCCGGAAGTCCCCGGGCATGGAGACCCGGCCCTTGGCGTCCAGCGTGTGCTCGTAGGTGCCTTGAAACATGAGGCTCGTGCGGACCCTCCCCGGCGTACCACTTTCTCCCACCGGGCCCGCCTATTTACCCACTCAAAGATCACCGTGTCAAGTTTTCTCACGATAGAATGCAGCGTGATCACATGGGCTTACAACAAATTGTGTGCAGGTGATCGGCCTACACACGACCGTTAGTATGTAGGCAAGAGCACACCCAAAGCGGGCGGTGGGGGAAAGTGGGGAGGCGCGGGCGAGGGCGCGTTGACGCGGGCGGTCAGGGAGGGATCGGGCTTTCCCCCGCGTTGACGCTGCGCCGAGCGTGTGGTAGCCCTCTTGCGACCTGTGCCGGCCCGCGCGGGCGGCGCATCCAACAGGTTCAAAGGGCGCGGATGAGCGTGCAGGACAGTGGGTTCCTACTGACGACGGTCGACGACTGCATCAACTGGTGCCGCAAGAACTCGACCTGGTATCTCACCTTCGGCACCGCCTGCTGCGCCATCGAGCTCATGCAGACCGGCGGACCGCGCGCGGACTTCGAGCGCTTCGGCTCCGCGCCGCGCGCGACGCCGCGCCAGGCGGATCTCATCATCGTCGCCGGCACCGTCACCTACAAGATGGCGACGCGCATCAAGCTGCTCTTCGACCAGATGGCCGAGCCGAAGTACGTGCTCTCGATGGGGAGCTGCGCGAACTGCGGCGGCCTGTTCCAGTCGGGCTACTCGGTGCTCAAGGGGATCGATCAGGTCATCCCCGTCGACGCCTACATCCCCGGCTGCCCGCCCCGGCCCGAGGAGCTGCTCGAGGGCCTCATCGCGATCCAGCGCAAGATGGGGCAGGAGCGGGGCTGGCTCAAGCGCGTCTGGACGCGGGGCCGCAAGCAGGTGCTCGGCGCCGAGCATCCAAAAGCTACCCAGACCAAGATTATTTCACACTAGGGCCCGCTCTCGGCGGAAACGGTCGGCGGCGCGGCGGGAGAGAAGGACAGGCGATGCTACGACTCACCGAGAGGGCGGTGCTGAAGGTCAACGAGATCCGCGCGGCGGAGGGCGTCGCCGCCGAGCTGGCGCTGCGGGTCCAGGTGGTCGGGGGCGGCTGCTCGGGCTTCCGCTACGACCTCTTCTTCGACGAGGCGACCGCCAACGACCAGACCATCGAGGCGGGCGGCATCCGGGTCGTCGTGGACCCGATGAGCCTGTCGTACCTCGACGGCACCGAGGTCGACTACGTCGAGAGCCTCGAGGCGTCCGGCTTCAAGTTCGACAACCCCAACGCGAAGGGGAGCTGCGGCTGCGGCTCGAGCTTCTGCGCCTGAGCGGTGCGCGCCGCGCCGCTGTCCTGGCGGCATGCCTGACATCTACGAGCTGCTGACCCGCGAGCTGGGCCCGCGCCGCGTCGTGCGCGACGCCGAGCGGCTCGAGCCCTACGCGCACGACGAGTCAGGCCTCGGCGCCTTTCCCCCCGACGCGGTCGTGCTGTGCGAGAGCGCCGACGAGGTCGCGCTGACGCTGCGCCTCGCGCGCGAGCACCGCGTGCCGGTCACGCCCCGGGGCGCCGGCACCGGCATGACCGGCGGCGCGCTGCCGGTGCGCGGCGGGATCGTGCTGTCCGTCGAGCGCATGGCGCGGGTGCGCGAGGTCGACCCCGACAACCTGCTCGCGGTGGTCGAGCCCGGCGTCATCACCGGCCAGCTCCAGGAGCAGGTCGAGGCCGCGGGGCTGTTCTACCCGCCCGACCCGGCGTCGCTCGAGAGCTGTTCGCTCGGCGGCAACGTGGCCGAGAACGCCGGCGGGCCGCGCGCCTTCAAGTACGGCGTCACGCGCACCTACGTGCTCGGCCTCGAGCTCGCGCTCATGGGCGGCGAGCGCCTGCGAGTGGGGCGGCGGACCGTGAAGGGCGTCACCGGCTACGACGTGGTCGCGACGGTGGTCGGCTCCGAGGGCACGCTCGCGATCGCGACCGAGATCACGCTGCGCCTGCTGCCGCAGCCGGCGGGGGTCGCGACCATGCTGGCGGTGCTGCCCGACGCGCTCGCGGCCGGCCGCGCCGTCGGCGGCATCCTGCGCGCCGGGTACGTGCCGCGGGCGCTCGAGCTGCTCGACGGCGTCGTCGTCGAGCACCTCATCCGCAAGGAGAGCCCGTACCGCTTCCCCGCCGGCGCCGGCGCCGTCGTCCTCTGCGAGCTCGACGGCGATCCCGACAGCCTCGAGGCGATGATGCTCAAGGTCGCCGCCCGGTGCGAGGCCGAGGGCGCGCTCGACGTGCTCGTCGCCAAGGACGAGAAGGAGCGCCGGGCGCTGTGGCAGACGCGGCGCAACGCCTCGCCGGCGCTCAAGGAGCTGCACCGGAGCAAGGTGGCCGAGGACATCGCGGTGCCGCTCGGGAAGATCCCCGAGATGCTCCGGCGCATCGACGCCATCGGCGCGCGCCACGGCTTCCTCTTCGGCACCTTCGGCCACGCCGGCGACGGCAACCTGCACGTCAACCTCGTGCACGACGAGGACCCGGCCGACCCGGCGGTGCAGGCGCGGGTGCACGCCGCCGTCGACGACGTCTTCCGCGCCGCCCTCGCGCTCGGCGGCACGCTCTCGGGCGAGCACGGCATCGGCATCGCCAAGCGCGCCTACGTGCCGTGGGAGCAGGCGCCCGCGGCGATCGCGCTGCAGCGCCGCCTCAAGCAGACCTTCGACCCCGACGGCCTGCTCAACCCCGGCAAGCTGTGGCCGGAGTGACGGCGCCCGGCGCCGACCGGCGCGAGGCGCCCCAAGGCGCCCTCGAGGCGCAGGTCGCGGCGCTGCGGGCGCGGCTCGCGGCGCGCCCGCGGCACGGCGGGGCGCCGGCGGACCACCCGGCGCGGCCCGCGGCCGTCCTCGCGCTGCTGGTCCCGCGCGACGGGGAGCTGCGGCTCGTCTTCACCTTGCGCCCGGAGGAGCTCGCGGCCCACGGCGGCCAGATCTCGTTCCCCGGCGGCAAGTGCACGCCGGCCGACGCCGACGCGGCGGCGTGCGCGCTGCGCGAGGCGGCCGAGGAGCTCGGGGTGGCGCCGGCGAGCGTCGAGGTGCTCGGGCTGCTCGACGACGTCGTGACCCCGACCGGGTTCCTCATCACGCCCGTCGTCGGCCGCGTGCCGGCCGAGCCCGTCTACCAGCCCGACCCGGGCGAGGTCGCGGCGGTCTTCGCCGTGCCGCTCGCGCGCCTCGCGGCGGTGGGCCGCGACGCCGGGGTGATCCCCTACGGCGGCGTCGAGTACCGCATGTACGAGTACCCGGTCGAGGGGCGCGTGGTCTGGGGCGCGACCGCGCGGATGGTGCACCAGCTGCTCGAGCTGTGGCTCAGCCCCGCTCCGGCAGGGCCGTGAGCCCCGGCAGCTCGTGACCGGCGACATACTGCAGGAAGGCCTCGCCGCCCGTCGAGAGGTGCACCACCCGCTCAGCGAGGCCGGCCTGGCGCACGAGCGTGGTCGTGTCGCCGCCGCCGACGAGCGTGGTGGCCTCGGTGTCGGCCACGGCCTGGGCGATGGCGAGGGTGCCGGCGGCGAAGTCCTCGACCTCGTTGATGCCGACGGGCGCGTTCCAGACCACGAGCAGCGCCGCGCGGATGCGCTCGGCGTAGAGCGCGGTCGTCTCGGGGCCGATGTCGACGACGAGCAGGTCGGGCGGAATGGCGACGGCGGGGACCGTGTGCACCTCGTTCTGCACGATCGGGTTGTCGGTCACGACGAGGTCGCGCGGCAGGACGATCTCGGTCCGCACCTCCTCGGCGTGGCCGAGGATGCCCCGGGCGGCCTCGATCTCGTCGGTGGCGACCTGGCGGCCGCCGGCCGTGAGGCCGCGGGCGGCGAAGAAGGGCAGGGCCGTGCCCGAGCCGAGCAGCACCGCGTCGGCCCGGCCGAGCATGCCGGCGATCGCGGGCAGCTTCTCGTCGATGCGGGCGCCGCCGAGCACCACGACGAAGGGGTGGCGCGGCACGCCGAGGTTCGCGTCCAGGCGGCGCACCTCCTCGGCGAGGAGCAGCCCGGCGCAGCTCGGCAGCAGCCGCGCGACGCCGGCGTTCGAGGCCTCGGCGTGGTGCGCCGTCGCGAAGCAGTCGTTGACGTAGAGGTCGCCGAGCCGGGCGAGGGCACGCGCGAGCTCCGGGTCGTTCTGGGCCTCGCCGTGATGGAAGCGCAGGTTCTCGAGGAGCAGCACCTCGCCGTCGGCCAGCCCGCCGACGGCGCGCTCGGCCTCGGGGCCGATGACCTGGTCGATCTTGCGCACCGGCCGGCCGAGGAACTTGCCGAGCCGCGCCGCGACCGGGTCCATGCGATAGTCGGCGCGGGCCCGGCCCTGCGGCCGCCCGAGGTGGCTCATCAGCACCACCCGCGCCCCGCGCGACGTGAGCTCGGTGATGGTGGGCAGCGCCGCCCGCACGAGCGCGTCGTCGAGGACGCGGCCGCGCTGCAGCGGGAGGTTCAGGTCGGTGCGGACGAGCACGCGCTTGCCGCGCACCTCCACGTCGTGGATCGTGAGCTTCGTCATCGCGACGACACCGGGATTGTAATATCGGGGTGGGCGCGCTGCCACGGGAGAACAGGAAGAAGCCGTGCCCGTGCCCCTGCCCGTGCCCCTGCCCGGCAGCTTGACCGGCCGGCCACCCGCCGCATAGGCTCCCGGTATGGCCACGCCGAAAAAACCCGCGCGCCCACGCGCCAAGCCCCGCGGCCGCGTCGCCCCGGGCGCGGTCGCGCCGATGCACGCGGCCGCGCCCGCGGACGAGCGCGCCCGCGTGACGGCCGTCGTGCGCGCGCTCGCGGCGGCGTACCCGGGCGCGACGACCGAGCTCGCCCACCGCACGCCGTTCGAGCTGCTCATCGCGACCATCCTCTCGGCCCAGTCGACGGACGTGACCATCAACGCGATCACGCCGGCGCTCTTCGCCCGGTTCCCCGACGCGCGCGCGCTCGCCGCCGCCGACCTCGCCGAGGTCGAGCGGATGATCAGGGCCTCCGGCTTCTTCCACAACAAGGCCAAGGCCATCATCGGCGCGAGCCGCGAGCTCACCGCCCGGTTCGGGGGCGAGGTGCCGCGCACGATCGCGGACCTCGTCACGCTGCCCGGGGTCGCGCGCAAGACCGCGAACGTGGTGCTCGGGACGGCCTACGGCGTCGCCGCCGGCGTGGTCGTGGACACGCACGTCCGGCGCCTGGCCCAGCGGCTCGGCCTCACGGCGCACGACGAGCCGGAGAAGATCGAGCTCGACCTCATGGCGAAGGTGCCGCGCGACCACTGGATCGTCTTCGCCCACGACCTCATCCTGCACGGCCGCCGCGTCTGCGTCGCCCGCAAGCCCAGGTGCAGCGAGTGCGTGGTGGCCCCCCACTGCCCGGCGAGCTTCACCTTCGCCTGAGGCGAGCCCCTGCGAGCCTCGTTGTAGCCTGACGCGCGCTACCCCGCCCGGATCACGACCTGCCCGTCGGCGACGGCCTCGACCACGCCCGTGATCGAGGCCGGCACGACGGTGCCGTCGGCCGCGCGGGCGAGCGGGTCGCCCACCGCCACGCGGTCGCCGCGGGCCACCGCGAGCGCGGCGGCGCCGACCGGGATGGTGACGCGTGGCACCGCGAGCGCGCCCGGCGCCCACGGGGGCTGCGGGACGTAGGCGCCCAGCCCGAGCCGGGTGACGACGCGCGCGAACGCGAGGCGGCGGCCGGGGCGGTCAGGGTGCGCGGCCGCGGGCGGCGCGCCCTCGCCGGGCGCGACCCGGCGGCGGGCGAGCTCGGCGCGCACCCCGGCGTAGAGCGCCCGCGGGCTGAGCCCCGTCGGGCACACGATCTCGCACACCCCGCAGCCGAAGCACCGGGTGGCGGCCTCGAGCGCCGGCGTGAGGTCGTCGCGCAGGTAGCTCACCGCGCGCACGATCTCGTGCGGCGCGATGCGGTGGCCGAGCAGGGCGGGCGGGCAGTGGGCGGTGCAGGTGCCGCACGCCTCGCACGCGGCGAGCGCCCGGCGCACCTGATCGCCGAGCGGCAGGCGGCGCGCGGCGACGAGCGGGTGGTCGTGGGGCAGCACGACGACGGCGTCGTCGGCGGCGGTCACCACGTCGTCGCGCTCGGCGAGCACGCCGCGCAGGGCGCCGCCCCGGAGCGCGACCCACGCCGGGGTCGCGGCCCCGCCCGCGGCCGCGCCGAGCGCCGCGACGCTGGTGCCGACGGGGACCGCGCGCACCTGCGGCCGCGCGACCGCGCCCGCGATGGTGACGAAGGCGTGCGTCGCGGCGACGCCGCGGCTGGCGCCGTCGAGGTGCACGAGCGCCGCCGCGTCGTGGACCGCGACGCCGGGCGCCGGCCCGCCCTCGCGCGGGCGGGCGCCGCCGAGGTCGCAGGCGAGGGCGGCCGCGTCGGTCGGGTAGGCCGCCGGCAGCTCCACGAGCTCGACGCCGGTGCCGGCGACCGCGCGCCGTACCGCGGGCCCGTCGCGGCCGAGATCGTCGGGCACCGCCAGGACGAGCCGCCGGGCGCCGCCGAGGAGCGCGGCCGCGCCGAGCCCCCGCACCACCGCCTCCGGCCGCGCCGCGAGCAGGCGCCGGCCGGTGACGACGAGCGGCTCGGGGTCGAGGGCGGAGCCGATGACCGTGTCCACGGCGCGGACGTCGAGGTGCTGGAGCCCGGCCGCGCGCGCCCGGGCGCGCAGCGCCCCCGTGAGCTCGAGGTCCGCGGGCCGTCGCACGGGGCGAAGGTAGCAGGGCGGCCCCGACGGGCGCAAGCGTCGCGCTCGCCCGCCTCGCCCGCCCGGCGGTCGCCCGCCGCTCGCCCGCCCGGCGCAGAGAAGTTCACCTCATTGCCCCCGCGGGGACGGCCGGGTCGCCTCCACCGACCCATGTCGCACAATTCTGTCGCGAGGGGATGATCGCGAGCGGGATGGGTGGGCATGTGGTCCAGGGCCGTCGCCTTCCGACGGAATTGCCCGACATGGGTCGGAAGCGGATCGAGGCTGCCGGCGCGGAGGTTGGTTGACGAACTCGACGGTTTCGCAGGCCACGTGAAAACGATGTGCCAGGGAACTTCCGGGATCGGGAAGTCCTCCCGGACATCGAGGGTCGATGTGCCAGGGAACTGCCCGATCCGGGAAGTCCACCCGGACATCGGCAGCGACCTCGAGCGACGTCGGTTCCGCGGAGCCTAACGTCGTTAGCGCGGGGCTACGCGACCCTACCGGGCCGCCTGGTTCAGGGTCAGGCAGCCTCGCTGTGATCGCGACCCTGATCGGGGACTTGCGCGAGCGTCCGCCCCGGACGCGGGGCGCTGGGTGGGCGCCCGGGCTCCTCAGAGCGGAGTTCGCCTCGGGTGCGATGTGGCCGGTGAGCTCTGGATAGGCGACCTTCTCTGATCTGACGCGCGACGCCGCCTGTGCCGAGCTTCCGGAGACGCCTCGCCCAAACGCCGCGCGCACGCTACGTTATTTCCATGAGCACGGCGCTGCGCGAGGCCATCCGGGCGGCGGCGCGCGAGGTTGGCCTCGCGCGCGTCGGGGTCGCGCCCGCCGCGACGGTCGCGACCGCGCCGGCCTTCCGCGCCTGGCTCGCCGCGGGTCATGCGGGCGATATGGCGTACCTGGCCCGCGAGCCGGAGCTGCGGGAGAGCTCCGCCCGCCTGCTCGAGGGCGCGCGCAGCGTCCTCGTCGCGCTGGTCGCCTACGAGGCGGCCCCGGCGCCGCCCGCGCCCGGCACCGGGCTCATCGCCGCGTACGCCCGCGGGGCGGACTACCATCACCTCCTGCGCGAGCGCCTCCGCGCCCTCGCCGCGGCCCTCCCGGCCCTCGCTGGCCGCCCCGTCGCGACCCGCGTCGCCGTCGACACCGCGCCCCTGCTCGAGCGCGCCGTGGCCGCGCGCGCGGGCCTCGGCTTCTTCGGCAAGAACACGATGCTCATCACTCCCGGGGTCGGCTCCTACACGCTCCTCGGCGCCGTCGTCACCGATCTCGACCTGCCGCCCGACGACCCCTCCGACGAAGCCGACGGGGGCGTGGCCCCGCCGCGGCCCCCGCACGGCCACTGCGGCCGCTGCACCGCCTGCCTCGACGCCTGTCCGACCGCGGCGCTGCGCGCCCCCTACGTGCTCGACGCCCGCCGCTGCCTCGCCTACCTCACGATCGAGCTCGCCGGGCCGGTGCCCCCGGAGCTGCGGCCGCTCGTCGGCGATCGGATCTTCGGCTGCGACGCCTGCCAGGCCGCCTGCCCCTTCAACCGCCACCCCGCCCCGGGCGACCCGGGCCTCGCGCCGCGCGCGGCCCAGACGCGGGTCGCGCTCGCGGACCTCGTCGCGCTGCGCTCGGCGGGCTACCACCGCCTCACGCGCGGCACGGCCCTGCGCCGGGTCCGCGCGGCCCAGCTCCAGCGCAACGCTGCCGTCGCCCTCGGCAACGCCGGCGACCGCGCCGCGGTGCCCGCGCTCGCCGGCGCGCTCGCGGCCCGGGCGGCGCTCGTCCGCGGCCACGCCGCGTGGGCGCTCGGCCGCCTCGGGGGCGCTGCCGCCCGCGCCGCGCTCGCGGCCGCCCAGGCCCGCGAGACCGACCCCGGCGCCGCGGCCGCGATCGCGGCCGCCCTCGCCGCCGCCGGTTGAGGCGGGCGCGCAGTCGCGCGGCCGCCCGCGCGCATCATAGAAGGCAGCATGCGCTTCGCAGGGAAGGTCGGGTTCGTCACGGGCGCGTCCCGGGGCGTGGGGAAGGCCGTCGCGCTGGCGCTCGCGCGCGAGGGCTGCGACGTGGTCGTGGCGGCGAAGACGACGACGCCGGACCCGCGGCTGCCGGGCACCATCTTCGAGACCGCCGCCGCGGTCGAGAGCCTCGGCCGCCGCGCGCTCCCGGTGCCGCTGGACGTGCGCGACGACGGCGCGGTCGAGCGCGGGGTCCAGGCCGCCCTCGACCGCTTCGGCCGCATCGACTTCCTCGTCAACAACGCCGGCGCGCTCTACTGGCAGCCGCTCAGCGAGACGCCGCTCAAGCGCTTCGACCTCGTGATGGGGGTCAACGCCCGCGGCGCGTTCTCCTGCACCTACCACGTGCTGCCGGCCATGCTGCGGCAGGGCTACGGCCACATCCTCATGATGTCGCCGCCCATCGACCCCGCCGGGGCCGGCGGCAAGATCGCCTACGCCATCAGCAAGTTCGGCATGACGCTCATCGCCCACGGCCTCGCCGCCGAGGTCGGGGCGCAGAACGTCGCCTGCAACGCCCTGTGGCCGGCGACGATGATCGAGAGCTACGCCACCATCAACTTCGGCCTCGGCGACCGCGCGCTGTGGCGCACCGCGGACATCCTCGCCGACGCCACGGTCGCGATCTTCGCCAAGGAGCCGCGCGGCTTCACCGGCCACGCGCTCATCGACGAGGACTTCCTGCGCGGCGAGGGCGTGACCGATTTCGCCCGTTACCAGTGCGTCCCCGGCCAGGAGCCGCCCAAGGTCGGCTTCGACTTCAAGCTGGCGGCGGGGAGGAAGTAGCCCCGCGCCGGTGTCAGCCGATGTCGTCGGGGCAGTCGACCAAGATCCGGCTCCCGGCGGGGAGCTGGTCAAGCGTCGAGCAGACCATCGTCCTCGTCGAGGAGTTGCTGCACGATGGCGGGGTCCAGGCGGATCGCGCCCCAGCTCTGAGCCACGGCGCCACCGCGCGGCGCGCCGTGCTCGATGAGGTAGCGATCCAGAGCCTCCTCGACGATGTCGCTGAGGGCCCGCCCCTGGCGCTGTGCCTCGCGCTCCGCTCTGCGGACCAAGACCTCGTCCAGCGGTGTTGTGACCTTGAGGCTCATGTGTCGCGACCTTCTACCAATATCGCGCCGACGCCCATCCCGGGCAAGCCCGGGCTCAGTTCTTCTCGCGCGTCCGCGCCTGCCCCGCCCGCGACTCCTCGATCATTCGCCGCAGCTCGTCGATGCCGCCGCCGCTCTCCGCCATGGTGCGGAAGAGCGACGCGAGCTGCTCGCCCAGGTCGGGCGCCAGCTCGTGGAAGTCGACCTCGCCGGTCGCCATCGCCCGGCGGATGATCGGGTCGTAGCGGTCCACGAGCTCGACCAGGCTGAAGACGATGCGCATGAACTGGCGCTCGGTGAGCTCGGCGTCCTCGAGGGGGAACTCGATCATGGCCCGGACCTCACCGTCGGCCGGGTCGTACTCGTACTGCAGCATCTTCGTGCGCCAGCAGATGTGCAGCAGCGCGAGGAAGACGCCGAGCTGCCGCTGGCCGGACTCGACGTGGTAGATCGCGGGGGAGAAGACCTTGAGGAACTCGCCGTTCTCCTCGAGCTTGATGATGACCGGCAGCCCCTTCTCACCGTCCTGGTTCACGTAGTGCTCGGTCTTGAAGCCGGTGACCAGCACCTGCTGCTCCTCGTCGAACTGGTAGCTGCAGCCCGGGCCGTCGAGAAAGCCGCGGATGGTGTCGTACGTGGTCGCCATTCGTCTCCTCGGGCAGCCGCCGCGCGGCCGCGCCATCCCCCAAGCTTAGTCGCACAGCCGCGTCCCGGGCAACCCGCCCGCGCCCCGGTCGCCCCGGGGCGGCCGGCACCCGCCTCTGCCTTGACGCGCCCAGCCGCTCTCACTACATTGGCCTCCGGCCGACGCAGGCGGACGCAGGGGCGAGGGCGCGGGCACCGCGCGCGCGCGGCGGGCGCCTGGCACGGCCACGAGGGAGATCATGGCCACCCAGCTCACCCAAGCCCGCGCGGGTATCGTCACCCCGGAGATGCGCCTCGTCGCCGCCGACGAGGGCCTCAGCCCCGAGGTCATCCGCGCGCGCGTCGCGCACGGCACCATCGTCATCCCGAAGAACCGCCACCACGACTTCCACCCGATGGGGGTCGGCGAGGGGCTGCGCACCAAGACCAACGCGAACCTCGGCGCCTCCGGGCTGCACCAGTTCCTCGACGAGGAGGTGCGCAAGCTCGAGGCCGCGATCACCCACGGCGCCGACGCCGTCATGGACCTGTCGACGGGCGCCGAGATCGACCGCGTGCGCGAGGAGCTGCTCAAGCGCAGCCCCGTCGCCCTCGGCACCGTGCCGCTCTACCAGGTGGCGGCCGAGAGCTCGATCAAGTCGATGGACGTCGAGACGCTCTTCGCCTGCATCGAGAAGCAGGCCCGGCAGGGCGTCGACTTCATGACCGTGCACTGCGGCGTCACGCGCGCGACCGTCGCGAAGCTGCGGGCCCACGACCGCCTCGCCGGCATCGTCTCGCGCGGCGGCGCCCTGCTCGCCGCCTGGATCGAGGCGACCGGGCAGGAGAACCCGCTCTACGAGCACTTCGACCGGCTGTGCGACATCTTCGCCGAGCACGACGTCACCTTCTCGCTCGGCGACGGCCTGCGGCCCGGCGCCACCGGCGACGCGACCGACCGCGGCCAGCTGGCCGAGCTGCTCGTCCTCGGCGAGCTCGCCGAGCGCGCCCGCGCGCGCGGCTGCCAGGTCATGATCGAGGGCCCGGGCCACATGCCCCTCGACCAGGTCGCGGCCAACGTCATGCTGGAGAAGCGCGTCTGCGGCGGCGCGCCCTTCTACGTCCTCGGCCCGCTCACGATCGACTTCGCCCCCGGCTACGACCACATCACCGCCGCCATCGGCGGCGCGGTCGCGGCCGCGGCCGGCGCCGACTTCCTGTGCTACGTCACGCCCGCCGAGCACCTGCGCCTCCCCGAGATCGACGACGTCATCGAGGGCATCGTCGCCACGCGCATCGCCGCCTGCTCGGGCGACCTCGTCAAGGGCATCCGCGGCGCCAAGGAGCGCAACGACGCCATGTCGCGCGCGCGCAAGGCGCTCGACTGGGAGGCGCAGTACCGCCTCGCGCTCGACCCGGAGAAGGCGCGCCGCTACAAGGAGGGCAGCGAGGCCGCGGGCTCGCGCGTCTGCACCATGTGCGGCTCGCTGTGCTCGATGAACCTCGACTCGGCGACGACGGCGCGCAAGGACGCGCCGCAGTTCGTGCCGCAGGTCGCCCCCGCCCCCGGCGCCGCCCGCCCCGCCGAGGCGCCGGCGGGGTGCCCGATCACGCGGTAGGGCGGGTCACTCGCACGCCACCGACGACTCCCCGCACACCTCGGCCTCGACCTCGACCGCGACGCCGCCCGTGAGCGTGCCGGTCACGGGCGCGCGGGCGCCGGCGCCGGCCGCGGTGAGCGTGAGCGTGCCGGCGACGACGCGCGCGCGCAGCACGTCGCGGGTCACGGTGGCGGCGGCGCTGCGCGTGAGCTCGTGGTACTCGGCGGTGGCCGCGGGCAGCGGGGCGGCGAGGTCGTAGGTCGCCCCGGCGGCATACGCGGCGTCGGCCGCGAGCGTGAGGACGAGGACCTTGTCCCAGTCGATCGCGGCGCCGCTGCCGGGGTAGAAGCGCAGGCGGTAGGCCGCGGCGCCGCCGAGGGGGGCCGCGCCCTCGCCCGCGCCGAAGCTCATCTCGCCGACGAGGCCGACGGTGAGCGTGAGGTCGGTCGGGCCGAGGTCGGCGGGGCTCGCGGGGGCGTCGGGGGCGGTGAAGACCGGGACGTCGAAGCCGCCGGCGAGCGTGCCGCGCGGGACGCAGCCGCTCCCGCTGGCGGCGCCGGCGGTGCAGCGCTCGGTCGCGAGGCAGTCGGGGTTCGCCCCGGTCGCGGCGTCGGTGCGGGCGGGGTCGCAGGCGGCCCAGCACGAGCCGGTCGCGGGCGCCGGCGCGAGCGCGAGGCAGACGCGCGGGCAGC
>DASXVK010000230.1:0-10033 GCA_036504295.1 Polyangia bacterium | reverse complement strand
CTCGGCACCGCGGGCACCGTCCGCACCGGCATCAACGCCCGCCGCGTCCTGCGCGAGCGCGACGCCGCGGCGCGCCAGGCCGCGGCCTAGCGGAGCGGCGCGGCGCAGCTCACTCGCGGATCACGGGGCGACGCCCACCTGGGCGGCGACGGTCTGCGCGGCGCCGAGGTTACCCTGGAGCACCGGCAGCGCCTTGGTGGCGAGGCCCTGGACGTTGGGGTCCTGCGCCTGCTGGGCACCCTGCTGGAGCTGGGTGACGTCGGTGCGGTGCGCCTGCAGCGCGTACCGCATGTACTCCTGGTCGAACGCCGGCCCGGAGAGCCCCTGCAGCTTCTTGAGCTCGGCGCTCTGCTCCGGCCTGATGGCCGTCGGCAGCGCGACCTGGTGGCTCGACGCCCACATGTTCATCTCGGTGATGAGCGTCGCGCGGTCCTGGGACACGCGCTGGCCGAACGCCTTGACGGCCGGGTTGCTGCCCCGCTGCGCCGCGAGCCGCCCGAGCTTGACCCCGGCGACGTGGCTCTGGGCGAGGTTCTTGACGAGGTTCTGGTCCGCGGGGCTCAACTTGCGGGGCTCGGCGCCGGCGCGGGCCGCGAGGGCCACGCCCGCGGCCACGACGAGGGCGAGCCGGAACGCGATCCGTAGGCGTAGCGACTGCATTTCTTCCTCCAGCGTGAGTGACGGCGCACGCGGGAGGTCATGCGGTGCGCCCGGCCGCGTGTCAACGCTGCCGCAGGCGCCACGCGGCGCGCGCGGGCGCGCCCCGGCGCGCCGCCCCCGCCGCCCCCCGCCGCCCCGATTGCAGGCAGAGGCCGCGAATGGTACCGTCCACGCCGGCACGAAGGGGGTTTCGAGAGGTCCAGCCTGCGCTCCAACGTTCGCCATCTGGCGAGTGAGCTCGCCGCGTCGGGGCGTGACGCGCGGCCGCGTGCCGTAGCCGCCGGGCCGTGCGGTGCGACGCTCGCCCGGCCGGTGGGCAGGCCGGTGCTCTCGTCCGGCGCCGGGTCGCAGGTGCGGGTCGACCAGTGGGACACCCTGGATTCCGAGAGCTTTCCCCACCCCGTCGCGCACCCCAGCGTGGAGCTCGTCTGGGTTGAGACGGGCCGAGCACGGTACCGGGTGGGGCCGCGGGAGCTCATCCTCGGCCCCGGCGCGGTCGCGATCATCCCGTCCGCGGTGGACCACGCCACCTGGATCGCGGGTGGGACGCGGGCGGGCGTGGTGCACCTCGGGTGCGAGCTCTGGGGCGAGATCGCCGAGGCCGTGGGGCCCGGCCTCAAGGGGGTGCGGCTCGCGGCCGAAGTGATCGGCGCGCCGGGGCCGCTGCTGCGGCTGGGCCAGCTCATGCTCGCGGAGGCCGCGCGCACGGCGCCGGGACAGCCGCTCGTCCTCGGGGCGCTGGGCGAAGCGCTGGCGGTCGAGCTGCTCCGGGGCGGGCGCACCGACGCGCCCCCGGCGGCGCGGGATCCCCGCCTGACCCGGGCCGTCGACCTCATCGAGGGCCGATTCCGGGCGGCGCTCACCGTCGATGACATCGCCGCCGCGGCGGCCATGAGCCGCTACCACTTCTCACGGGCCTTCCGGCGCCAGTTCGGCATGAGCCCCTACCAGTACCTGCTGCGGACGCGCCTGGCGCACGCCGCCTCGCTCCTCAGGCGCGGCGGCCACAGCGTGAGCGAAGCGGCGCTGAGCTCCGGTTTCTCGGATCTGTCGCGCTTCGGCCAGCTCTTCCGGCGCCAGCTGGGCTGTGCCCCCTCGGAGCTGCGGCGTCCCACCGGAGCACGTTCCGCATACAAGTGAGCACCTTTGGCACAATGGCCTGAGCCAGGCTCGAAGGCGGAGTCACTCGTGGAGGTCGTGATGTCACCGCGCTCTGCTCTCGCGCTTCGAATCCTCGCCGCCATCGTCGCTCTCGCCGCCGGAGGCGGCTGCACGAGCTCGACACCCGCCGGTGCCGCCGACGCCGGCCCCCTCGAGGACGCGGCTGGCGAGGCCGCGGCCCCGCCGGATGCGGCGCCCGACCTCGCCCCCGTGGTCGTCGACCTCGGCATGATCTCGGAGCAGCACCAGTACGGGGAGCACGAGCCCAGCGTCGCCGCCACGCCCGACGGCCGGGTGGCCGTGGCCTGGCTCGTGGCCTTCGCGGCCAAGTACCAGATCAACTACCGCATCTCGACCGACGACGGTGTCTCCTTCGGCGTCGAGCAGACCATTCCCATGCCCACCGACACCAACATCTGCGCGAACACCTCGCTGGCCGCCGACGCGGCCGGCGCGATCCACCTGGCGTACGCGTGCGAGACCGTGAGCGCCGGCGGCGTGCGCTCGAACGTCCAGGTGCTCGCGGCGCGCTCCCCGGCCGGCAGCACCACGTTCGGCGACGGCGTGGTCGTCACCGATCCGGCCGCGACGCCCTTCGCCTACGATCAACCCCGTATCGCCGCGACGAGCACGGGCGGGCTGCTCGTCACGTACAGCCACTTCAGCACCACGGACTCGCGGCAGATCGCCGCCTCGAGCGACGACGGCCTGCAGTGGACCCGCACGGCGATCAGTCCGGGGATCGCCATCGACGAGAACATCGGGCGGATCTACGCGTCGCCGACCGATGCACGGGTCTGGGTGGCCATGCTGCTCGACGGGAACCGCGGCGTGAGGCTCTGCCGCAGCGATGATGGTGGGCGCACCTGGCCAGCGGCGAACCAGCGCAACGTCGACGAGCCGGCCGGCACCATGTTCTCCCTGGACCTCGCCATCGCCGGTCACGGGGAGGAGATCTGGGTGCTGTACGGGCTGACCGACGAGGTGCCGAGCCGCCAGTCCCAGATGAAGCTGAACCGGCTTCACCTGGTCCGCTCGGGCGACGGTGGGGCCACCCTCGAGGCCCCGGTCAGCATCGACCCCGAGGCCGGCGAGTACCTCATGCTGCCGAACCTGGTCCACGACGATGGCGGCGGCCTGGACATCACCTACTACGCCGGGTCCGCGGCGAGCGATCCGGCGGCGAGCTACCGGCGCCGCCGCTCCACCGACGGCGGCAAGTCCTTCACCTCGAGTATCGTGCTGCACCAGCCGCTCGTCTTCGACACCTCGCGGGTCACCACGCGGTGGCTCGGGGACTACGAGGGCCTCGCCGCGGCGGCGGGGAAGCTGTACATCGCCTACACGGACAGCACCGCCCCCGCGGCGCACGTCGCCTTCCTGCGCACCTCCGTGCCGTGAGCGCGCGCCACGCCTGGGGCTCTGCGCGGCGGCCGGGCTACTGCACCCGTCCCGCCTGCCGCCGCCGCGCGGGCAGGGGCGGGACCTCGTAGGGGTGAGGGGGCGTCGTGCTCTCGGGCCAGCCGAGGCTCTTCGGGAGCTGCAGGTCGGCGAGGAACTGCTTCCGGGCCCCGTCGTCGAAGCGGCCGGCGTCGAGGTACTCGGCCGTGAGCGTCAGCATGCGCTCGGCCAGCCGGAAGGCCGCGTCCATGTGGTCCGGGAAGTGGAAGAGGTCGTTCGAGTAGTAGATCCGCCGGTTCTCCGGCGTCGAGTACAGCCGCGTGTTGCGGGCGGCGAGGAAGCCCGACGTGAGGAACCCGAAGTGGATGAAGTTGCGCTGCCAGTCGGTCCACTGGCTGACGGTGGGGGCGTCGCCGTAGTGGTCGGCGAGCGCGCCCAGCCACAGCCCGGTGACCGCCGGGTCGTGGCGGCGCCAGAGGAGCGAGCCGCCCTCGGTGAGCCGGGTCAGCTCGAGCCACTCGGGGCTGCCGATGACGTCTCGACCGAAGCGGTCGAGGTGGAAGAACATGCTGTGGAACTTCTCGGCGTAGCGGTGATGGAACGACTCGTCGCCCTCGCCGCGGGCGGCCTCGCGCCGGGCGATGAAGCGCACGAGATCGTGCTGTGCGACGTCGAGCGCGATGTGCGAGGCGACGCCGGCGAGCAGGGCGAGGCGCCCGGCCTCCGGCACCGCGCTCGCGTCGCGCATCCGGGCGCAGAGGCGGGCGAAGATCGGCACCGCGCCGCCCTCGTCGTGGATCCGCTTGCCCCACGGCCGGAACTCCGCCGGCCGGTTGAGGCCGTAGCGGATGGCCATGAGCGCCATGTTGCCGTAGTACGGCAGGTCGAGCGCCATCGCGCCGTAGTGCGCGAGCCGCGGGTGGGCGGCGATGGCCTGCGCGAACGGCGCAGGAATGGCCGCGTCTTGCAGGAGGTCGATGAAGGTGACGTGAAGTGTCGCGCCCGGCACGACTCGATCGAGCCTTTCCCCTTAGGACCTTACGCGGTGCTTTTTGTACGCTCGCGAGGGTAGGGTGTCAAGGCGGCGGGGGCGCGGCGCGGCAGCCCGCGCAGGCGGCGCGCTCGGGCGGCACGCCGAGGCGGACCGCGACCTTCGCGCGCAGCTCCGGATCCTCGCGCGCGAGGTAGAGCGCGCAGTTGAAGCAGTCGAGCCCGCAGGGGGCGGTGAGCTGGGCGTAGTCCATGTCGTCCTCCATCACCAGTCTACGCTGCCGGCAGCGTCGCCACCGCCGCGGCGACCGCGTCGCCGCACGCGGCCGTGCCGGCGTCGCCGCCGAGATCGCGGGGCAGGACGCCCGCGCGCAGAACGTGCGTCACGGCGCGCTCGAGGAGCGCGGCCTCCGCCGCCAGGCCGAGGTCGTCGCAGAGGAGCGCGGCCGTGAGGATCGCGCCATAGGGGTTCGCGTGGCCGCGGCCGGCGAGGGCCGGGGCGCTGCCGTGCACCGGCTCGAAGAGCCCGGGCGCGCCGGGCCGCAGGTTCGCGCTCGGGGCCAGGCCGAGGCCGCCCTGGAGCGCGGCGCCGAGGTCGCCGAGGATGTCGCCGAACATGTTGCAGGTGACGACCACCTCGAGCTCCTGCGGGCGCTGCACCATGAGGGCGGTGAGCGCGTCGACGTAGAGGTGGCGCGCCGTGATGTCGGGGTAGCGGGCCGCGACCGCGCGGAAGAGCCGCTGCCACAGGTCGTGGCCGTAGGTCAGGGCGTTGGACTTGTCGGCCATGACGACCGTGCGGCGGCCGGCGCGGCGGGCGAGGTCGAAGGCGTAGGTCAGGATCCGCTCGACGCCGCGGTGGGTGTTCACGTCGAGCTGCACCGCCGTCTCGTCGGCCGTGTGGCGCTTGAAGAAGCCGCCGACGTGGGCGTACAGCCCCTCGGTGTTCTCGCGCACGAGCACGAAATCGACGTCCGCGGGGCCGCGGTCCCGGAGCGGGGTGAGCCGCGCGTCGAGGAGCTTGACCGGGCGCACGTTCGCGTAGAGGTCGAGGCCGAAGCGCAGGCCGAAGAGGATGTCGAAGGCGTGGCGCTGGTCCGGGACGCGGGGATCGCCGACGGCGCCGAGGTAGAGGGCGTCGAAGTCGCGGCCGAGGCGGTCGCGGTCGGCCTCGGGCAGCGTCTCGCCGGTGCGGAGGTAGCGCTCCGCGCCGAAGTCGAGGTGGGTGAGGGCGAGGTCGACGCCGCCGCGGGCGCAGGCCGCCGTGAGGGCCTTCACGCCCTCGGCGATCACCTCGGGGCCGATGCCGTCGCCGGGGATGACCGCGACGCGCGCGGCGCGCCGCGCGGGGGCCGCGCCGCCGCTCACCCGGCGCTCCCGCCGGCGCCGAGGCGCGCGCGGCCGGCGAGCCAGGCGTCCGCCGCGGCTTCGACCTCGTCGTCGGTGAGCAGGCGGCGCGACTGCTTGGCGAGGAGGAGCAGGTGCGCGACCAGGTCGGGCGCGGGCGCGCGGTCGCGGCGCGTGAGCCAGCACACGACGTTCGACTCACCGCTCAGGGGGCCGAGCGCGATCGCCTGCTCCTGCCCGAACAGGCTGGCGGGCACGGCCGAGTAGACGCGCTCGGCCATCCACCGGTCGCCGCGGGCCTCGGCCTTGAGGATGGCGGCGGCGTGCACGCCCGTCGCGGTGCGGAAGGTGTCGCGGCCGGCGAGCGGGTAGTTGAACGGGATCGGCACCTGGAACGCGCGGGCCGCGGCGCGGGCGAAGCCGAGCAGGGCGCCGAGGTCGCGCCGGGTCGCGTCCAGGAGCCGCAGGTTGAGGAGCAGCAGCTCGAGCGGGGGATTGCCGACGCGCTCGCCGAGGCCGAGCGCGGTGCCGTGCACGCGGTCCGCCCCGCAGCTCAGGGCGAAGAGGGCGTTCGCGAGGGCGAGGCCGCGGTCGTTGTGGCCGTGCCAGTCGAGCCCGACCGTGGCGCCGCGCTCGGCGATGAGACCGGCGGCGAAGCGCAGCACGTTGCCGACCCCGGCCGGCGTCGCGTGCCCGACGGTGTCGCAGACGCACAGCCGGTGCGCGCCGTGGTCGATGGCGCTGAGGAAGAGCGTGCGCAGCGCCTCGGGCCGCGAGCGCACCGTGTCCTCGTTGACGTAGGTGACCGGCAGCCCCTCGCGCGCGCACAGGTCGAGCGCGTCGGCCGACAGGCGCTCGACGTGCGCCACGTCCCAGCCCTCGGCGTACTGGCGCATCGGGCTCGAGCCGATGAAGGCCATCACCTCGACGCGCAGCCCGGTGCGCTGGGCCAGCTCGGCGATCGGCACGATATCGGCGGCCACGGTGCGGGCGGCGCAGGCGGCGCCGATGGGGAGGCGCTCGGCGACGATGGCGCGGGCGAGGGCGAGCGCGTGGTCGCGGGCGCGCGGGCCCGCCCCCGGCAGCCCGAGGTTCACGGCGCTCACGCCCATCGCCGCCATCAGGCGGACGAGCTCCACCTTCTCCTCGACCGCGGGGTCGACCACCGACGGGGACTGGATGCCCTCGCGCAGCGACTCGTCGAGGATCTGGAACGGCGCGCTGGCGAGCGGGTCGGGCCCGCCGGCGACGTTCCAGTCGTAGATGAGGTCGTGGTCGTCGGGCGCCGCGGTCACCAGGGCCTAGTGTAGCAGAATTGGGGACACGCAGCCCCCCGCTAGGTACCCGGAAGCAGACGGGTTTTAGACCATAGTGCGCGTTTTGCGAGCCGTCCGGCGGACAGTACACAAAGTGCGCACTAGGGTCCAGGACGCGTTCGATTCCGCTGCCTTAGCATGGGGCTGCGTGTCCCCAGAGGCCGGCGAGGCGCAGCCGCTGCTACAGCTTCACGCCGCGGTCGCGCAGCAGCATGCGGGCTTGCTCCGCGCGGTCGCGCTCTACCAGGATCTCGACGGCCGCGTCGCCAGTGAAGGCCCCCGGCGAGCTGACCGCGGCGAAATGCTCGTTGGGCACGCTGTGGCGGATGCCCGCAGCCTCGAGCAGCGAGCGGACGAAGGCCAACTCGACCATGTTGGCGGGGCAACAGATGGACACGAACGTGGGCTCGGTCATTGGCGTCGGCCTCGTCGGTCAGGAATCTAGCAGCCGCAGATGGTGCCGACAACCGCGGGACAGCGTGGACCCCCGGCCCCGCCGGCGCCGTGCTACGCTTCCGCCGTGGACACCCCGCCCTCGATCGCCCGCCAGCGGGAGCTCTACGCCAACCGCACGCTCAACCTCCGCTCGATCCGCGCGGTCGGCTACGACATGGACTACACGCTCATCCACTACGACGTGGCGGCGTGGGAGCGGCGGGCCTACGAGTACCTGCGCGACCGCCTGCTGGCCGACGGCTGGCCCGTCGGGGGGCTCGAGTTCGATCCCGAGTTCACCGTCCGCGGCCTGGTCATCGACACCCAGCTCGGGAATCTCCTCAAGGCCAACCGCTTCGGGTACGTGAAGAGCGCCTGCCACGGCACGCGTCAGCTCGAGTTCGGGGAGGTGCGGCGCGTGTACCAGCGCACCGTCGTCGACCTGACCGAGCCGCGCTACACGTTCCTCAACACGCTCTTCGCGCTCTCCGAGGGCTGCATGTACGCGCAGCTCGTCGATCTGCTCGATGAGCGGAAGCTCGCGCCGGGCCTCGGCTACGCCGCGCTCCACGCCGAGGTGAAGCGCGGGCTCGATGCCACCCACGCCGAGGGCCGGCTCAAGGAGGAGATCATCGCGGCGCCCGACCGCTTCGTCCTCCTGGATCCCGAGACGCCGCTGGCGCTGCTGGACCAGCGCGCGGCCGGCAAGAAGCTCATGCTCATCACCAACTCCGAGTGGAGCTACACGCGGAGCATGATGAGCTACGCCTTCGACCGCTACCTGCCGGACGGGATGACGTGGCGCGACCTGTTCGAGGTCATCGTCGTCGCGGCGCGCAAGCCCGAGTTCTTCCTCGCCCGCAGCCCGCTCTTCGAGGTGGTGAACGAGGAGGGCCTGCTGCGCCCGACGGTGGGCGGGCTGCGGCGGGGCGGCGTGTACCTCGGCGGCAGCGCGGCCCAGGTCGAGCAGTACCTGGCGCTCTCGGGCGACGAGGTCCTGTACGTGGGCGACCACCTCTACGGCGACGTCTATGTGTTGAAGCGCCTCCTGCGCTGGCGCACGGCGCTGATCCTGCGCGAGCTCGAGCAGGAGATCGACGCGCTCGAGGCGTTCGGCCCGGCGCAGCGGCAGCTCACCGCGCTGATGGCGGAGAAGGAGGGGCAGGAGCGGGCGCTGAACCAGCTGCAGATCGTCGCGCAGCGGTGGCGCGACGGCTACCACCCGACCCCGCCGCCGTCCGACGAGGAGAACGTCGCGGCCGAGCGGATCCGCAAGCGGCTGGCGGAGCTCGACGACGTGATCGCGCCGCTCGCCCGGCAGGCCGGCGAGATCGGCAACGCCCGGTGGGGGCTGCTCATGCGCGCCGGCAACGACAAGAGCTACCTGGCGCGCCAGGTGGAGCGCCACGCCGACGTCTACACGTCGCGCGTGTCGAACTTCGCGCAGCGCACGCCGTTCGCGCTCTTGCGCTCCCCGCGCGGCAGCCTGCCGCACGATCCGGCCTGAAGACAGGAGCCCCGCATGCCCCGCGCTCTCGTCGCCGTCGTCCGCACCCGCCCCGAGACCGTGCTCGAGGACACCGTCCGGGCCTTCGAGCTCGGCGGCGGTCCCGCCGCCCTGCAGCGGAGCGCCGGCACGATCCTGAAGGACAACATCAGCTGGCACTACCCCTTCCCCTCGGCGAACACCACGCCCTGGCAGCTCGAGGGCACCATACTCGCGCTCCGGAAGCACGGCTTCGGCGACCTCGTCTGCGTGCAGAACAAGACCGAGGTGACCGACGCGGTCAAGGGCGAGACGCTCAACTGCTACACGCCGGTGCTCCGGGCGCACGGCGTCCCGGTCCGCTTCAACTTCCGCGAGGAGGACATGCGGTGGGTGCCGCACCGGCCGCGGGCGCGGATGCGTGTGCTCGACCGGATCTACGGCGCGGAGCTGCGCATCCCCGACTACTTCGTCGGCCGCAACATCGTCCACCTGCCGACGGTGAAGTGCCACATCTACACGACCACGACCGGCGCGATGAAGAACGCGTTCGGCGGGCTGCTGAACCACAAGCGCCACCAGACGCACACGGTCATCCACGAGACGCTCGTCGACCTCCTCGCCATCCAGCAGGAGATCCACCCGGGGCTCTTCTGTATCATGGACGGGACCACCGCCGGCAACGGCACCGGGCCGCGGATCATGCAACCGGTGGAGAAGAACGTGCTGCTGGCGAGCGCCGACCAGGTGGCGATCGACGCGCTGGCGGCGCAGATGATGGGGTTCGACCCCATGCAGATCCCCTATCTGCGCATGGCCCACGAGGACGGGCTCGGCGTCGCGCGCCTCGAGGAGATCGAGGTCGTGGGCGACCTCGACGCGGCGCGCGAGCGCTGGGGCTTCGCGATCGGCAAGTGCTTCCACCAGTTCGCGGCGTGGGTGACGTGGTTCGGGCCGACCCGCTTCCTGCAGTCGTGGCTCACGCGCCCGCCGCTGCTCTGGCTCGGGAACCTCTACTCGTCGTTCTACCACGACGTGCTCCACTGGCGCCTCCAGGAGCACCATGTCTACGAGCGGTGGCTGCGCGAGTCGGGCTGGGGGCACCTCTTCCAGCGGTATCTCGACGAGGGCGCGCAGCGCGGCCCCGGGCAGGACGCCGCCGCATAAGCGCTTGCATGAGCGCCGCCTGGCGCCTACCCCCCCGTCAGGTGCTGGACCAGCACCTTCACCCCGATCG
>DASXVK010000229.1:0-11571 GCA_036504295.1 Polyangia bacterium | reverse complement strand
GTGGAAGGCGGCCGCGGCGGTGGCCGCGGCGGCGCTCGTCGCGGGCACCGCCCTCGCGGGCCGCGCCCACTGGCAACCCCAGGACTCGGCCTGCTTCGGGGCCGAGGCCAGGCTCCGGGGCGTGTGGGACCCCGAGCGACAGCGCCGCGGTCGCGCGGCCTTCGTCGCGACCGGACTCGACGGCGCCGCGGCGGCGTGGACGCAGTCGGCCGCGCGGCTTGACGCCTACACGCGCGCCTGGGCCGCGGCGCGCGACGAGGCGTGCGCGGCCACGCGGCGGGGCGAGCAGTCCGAGGAGATGCGGGACCTGCGGCTCGAGTGCTTCGATTGGCGGCTCGAGGAGGTGCGCGCCGTCGCCGCGCTGCTCGAGAGCGCCGACACCATGGTCGTCGAGCGCGCCGCGGGGGTGACCCGCACGCTCACGCCGGTGGCCGAGTGCGCCTCCACGAGCGCGCTCATGCGCCGGCCGCGATCACCCCGGGATCCGGCGCTGCGGGCGCGCAGCGATGCCGCCCGCTCCCAGGTCACCAGGGTCCGGATGCTCTACTACGCCGGCAAGCTACGGGAGGCGCGCGACGTCGCGCGCGGCGCGGCCGCCGCCGCGCACGCCGCGGGCCAGCGCCCGGTCGAGGCCGAGGCGTTGCTCGCCCTCGGCGACATCCTCAGCGCCCTGTGGGAGACCAGGCCGGCGGAGGACGCGTTCTGGGAGGCCGTCGCGGTCGCCGAGGCCTCCGGCCACGACGAGGTCCGGGCGCGCGCCCTGACGGCGCTCATCTGGGTGTTGAGCAACGGGAATGAGCGCACGCCCGCGCGCCTCGACCTGGCCGAGCGCTGCGGCCGTCAGGCTTCGGCCGTGATCGAGCGGCTCGGGGGCGACGCGCTGATGCAGGCCCGCCTCGAGTACACGCTCGGCGGCCTCGCCGAGGCCCGCGGGCTCGTCGCCCGGGCCCGGGCCCATTTCGAGCGCGCCGTCGCGCTGCGGGAGCGCGCCGCGCCGTCGCCGCCGGACCTGACCCCGGCCCTGCAGGCCCTGGGCGGGGCGCTGGCCGAGGAGGGGCGGCTGGCCGAGGCCACCGCGGTGCTCGAGCGCGCGCTGGCCATGGTCGAGCAGGACGTCGGGCCCAACCACCCGCGGTTCGCCTACTGTCTGCTCGAGCTGGCGCGCGTGCGCGCGGCGCAGGGCCGCGGCGACGAGGCGGTCACGCTCAGCAAACGCGCCCAGGCGCTCGCGGGGCGGGTGCTCGGCCGCGAGTCCGGTCTCGGCATCGAGACCCTCATGGTGGCCGGCGACAGTCTGGCGGCCGCCGGCCACCCCGCCGAGGCGCGCGCGCGGTACGGCGAGGCGCTCGCGAGCGCGGAGAAGACCTTCGGGCCCGCGGACCCCCGCGTCGCGCGCGCGCTGGACCGGGTGGGCAACATGCTGCGGCTCGCGGGCCAGCCGGCGGCGGCGCTCACCCACCAGCGGCGCGCGCTGGCCATCCTGGCGCGCGCGGTCGAGCCGGGGCACCCCGATCTCGCGCGCGTCCTGCACGACACCGGTGAGACGCTGCGGGCCCAGGGCAGCCACGCGGAGGCGGTCGCGACGCTCGAGCGCGCCCTCGCCGGCCGCGAGCAGCGCGAGGTGCGGCCGGCCGACGTCGCCGCGACGCGCTTCGCGCTGGCCCAGGCCCTGGCCGCCGCCGGTCGCGACGCGGCGCGGGCGCGCGACCTCGCCGCCCGCGCGCGCGCCGGCTACGCCCGCGCCGAAGGCCAGCACGCGGCCGCGCTCGCGGTCATCGACGCCTGGCTCGCGCGGCCGGGGCGCTGACCGACCCGCGCGCGCAGCAGCTCGCGAGCCCGCCCCCGCATGACGCGCGTCATACGCGCCCCCGCGCGCGGCGCAACCCCGCGCGGCCACGGCGTGCTCGCGTCGCCGCGGTGCATCGCAAGAAAGTGACCTTCAGCGTCAACCCTGCATCTCACCAGCAGGAGGCCGCCACCCACGGGCTGGACGTGTGGGCGACGCGCGCGGCCTTCCGCCCAGCGTGAGGAAGCCGCCAGAGGGAGCGTCATGTCCGACGAACGCCCGGGGCCCGAGGAGACCACGCCCGACGAGGGCTACTCGCCCGACACCCTGCCCATCCTGAAGATCGGGCTGTGGATCGGCGGTCTCGCGGTGGTCTTCATCGCCGCCACGATCGGGCTGTACCAGTTCTTCGTCTTTCAGGCGCAGGACGAGGTGTACGAGAAGCAGCTCCGGCCGGTCGCCCCGGCGGTCGTGCAGGCGCGCGACCGCGAGGCGGCGCTGCTCGGCCGCTACGACGAGGTCGAGGGCAAGCCCGGCCACTACCGCGTCCCCATCGAGCGCGCCATGCAGCTCATCGCCGCCGACCCGAAGCGGCTCGAGCCGATGGGGGGCAAGTGAGGCGGGCGGCCGCGCGCGCGGCGCTCCTCGCCGCTCTCGTGCTTGCTGCCGCCGCCCCGGTCCGCGCCGCCGAGCCGCTGCCCAAGGAGCTCGAGGGCGTGGGCGTCACCGAGCACCTCGGCGCGACGATCCCGCTCGATACCGTCTTCACCGACTGGCGCGGCCAGAAGGTGCGGCTCGGCGACTACTTCAAGGACGGCAAGCCGGTCCTCCTCTCGCTCAACTACTACACCTGCCCGATGCTGTGCGGCCTGCAGCTCAACGGCATGGTCAACGCCATGCGCAAGCTCGACTGGACCGCGGGCAAGCAGTACCGCGTGGTCACGATCAGCATCGACCCGCACGAGACCGCCACGCTCGCCGACGGCAAGCGCCAGGCGTTCCTCGGCGAGTACGGCCGCGGCCCGGCGGACTGGAGCTTCCTCACGGGCACCGAGCCCGAGATCCAGCGCGTCGCCGCCGCCGTCGGGTTCGGGTACCGCTACGACCCGAGCCAGAAGCAGTACGCCCACCCCGCGGTCCTCTTCGTCGTCTCGCCCACGGGCATGGTGAGCCGCTACCTGTACGGCATCGAGTACCAGACCGGCGACCTGAAGTTCTCGCTCATGGACGCCTCGCAGGGCAAGACCGCCAGCACCATCGACAAGCTCATCCTCTCCTGCTTCCACTTCGACTCGAGCACCGGCCGCTACACGCCGTGGGCCTTCGGGATCATGCGGCTCGGCGGCTCGCTCACCGTCGTCCTCCTCGCCGTCCTGCTCGGCGTGATGTGGACGCGCGAGCGGCGGCGCCGCCGGGGCGGTCCCACACCCGCGGGCGCGCCGCACGACCGGGAGGCGCACGCATGAGCCTGGCCGCGCTGCACGGGGCGCTGCTCGCCAAAGGCCCCGAGAGCTGGATCCTGCCGCCCGCGGGCTCGACCTCGGCCGGCCGGATGGACACGCTCTTCTACTTCATCCTGGCGCTGACCGGCTTCTTCTTCCTGCTGGTCGTCGGCCTCGTCGGCTACTTCGCCGTCCGCTACCGCCGCCGCAGCGCGGCCCAGCGCACGAGCCCGGTCGCGCACCACCGGAACCTGGAGATCGCCTGGAGCGCCATCCCGGCGGTGCTCTTCGTCTTCATCTTCGGCTGGGGCTTCAAGGAGTACATGCACCTGTCGGTGCCGCCCGCGAACGCGCTCGACGTGCGCGTGACGGGCCAGAAGTGGATGTGGTCGTTCGAGTACCCCAAGGAGGGCATCTCGACGACCAAGGACCTCGTCGTGCCCGTCGGCCGCGCGGTGCGCCTGACGATGTCGTCGCAGGACGTCATCCACGGCTTCTTCGTCCCGGCCTTCCGCCTCAAGCGCGACGTGCTCCCGAACCGCTACACCGTCGTGTGGTTCGAGGCCAAGCAGCCCGGCGACTACGACCTCTTCTGCACGCAGTACTGCGGCACCGGCCACTCCGGCATGCTCGGCAAGGTCGTCGTCAAGACCGAGCAGCAGTTCAAGGAGTGGGTCGACTCCGGGGGCGGCATGAGCGGCAAGGGCATGTCGTCGGTGGACTTCGGCCGCATGCTCTTCGACCGGCAGGGCTGCGCGACCTGCCACAGCGTCGACGGCGCGCCGCGCACCGGGCCGAGCCTGCTCAACAAGTACGGCTCCCGCGAGCTGCTCTCGACCGGGCAGACCGTGCTCGTCGACGACAACTACGTCCGCGAGTCGGTGATGGACCCGCAGGCCAAGGTCGTCCAGGGCTTCCAGCCCGTGATGCCGACCTTCCGCGGCAAGCTCACGGACAAGCAGATGAACGCGCTCATCGACTACATCAAGTCGCTCAAGCGGTGACGTCCCCGGGTGGGTCGGGCGGCTCAGTGAGGTAGGACATGTCAGTCGGCGCACAGCTCCAGGCGACCTCCGCGGCGCCCCAGCGGAGCTACCTGAACGCGAAGCACGGCGTCCTGTCGTGGATCTTCACGCTCGACCACAAGCGCATCGGCGTCCTGTACATGGGCGGCGTGCTCGGCTCGTTCTTCGTCGCGGGCATGGTCGCGCTGCTCATCCGCATCCACCTCTTCACGCCGCAGGGGCTGATGCTCAGCCCGGAGACATACAACCGCTTCTTCACCCTGCACGGCGCGATGATGATCTTCCTCTTCATCATCCCGTCGGTGCCGGCGATCCTCGGCAACTTCCTCGTGCCGGTGATGATCGGGGCGAAGGACGTCGCCTTCCCCAAGCTCAACCTCGCGAGCTGGTGGCTGTACGTCATCGGCGCGGCGTGGGCCCTCTACTCCATCATCCACGGCTCGGCCGACACCGGCTGGACCTTCTACACGCCCTACAGCTCGACCTCGAACACCGCGGTCAGCTCGCTCATCCTCGGCGCCTTCATCCTCGGGTTCTCGTCGATCTTCACCGGCATCAACATGATCGTCACGGTCCACAAGCTGCGCGCGCCCGGCATGACCTGGCACCGGATGCCGCTCTTCATCTGGGCGATCTACGCGACGGCGATCATCCAGGTGCTGGCGACGCCGGTGCTGGGGATCACGCTGCTCCTCCTCGTCGTCGAGCGCGTACTGCGCATCGGCATCTTCGACTCGGGCATGGGCGGCGACCCGGTCCTGTTCCAGCACTTCTTCTGGTTCTACTCCCACCCGGCGGTCTACATCATGATCCTCCCGGGGATGGGCATCATCAGCGAGCTCATCGCCGTCCACTCGAAGAAGCGGATCTTCGGCTACAGCGCCGTCGCGTTCTCGTCGGTGGCCATCGCGGTCATCTCGTTCTTCGTCTGGGGCCACCACATGTTCGTGAGCGGCCAGTCGGCGCTCGCGACGATGATCTTCTCGTTCCTCACCTTCGCCGTGGCGGTGCCCTCCGCCATCAAGGTGTTCAACTGGACCGCGACGCTCTACAAGGGCTCGATCGCGCTGAACACGCCGATGCTGTACGCGCTGTCGTTCCTCTTCCTCTTCACCATCGGCGGCCTCACCGGCATCTTCCTCGGCTCGCTCGCCACCGACGTGCACCTGCACGACACCTACTTCGTCGTCGCGCACTTCCACTACGTCATGATGGGCGGCACCGTCATCGCGTTCCTCGGCGGCCTGCACCACTGGTGGCCGAAGATCTTCGGCCGCATGTACAACGAGACCCTCGGCAAGATCGCCTGCGGTCTCGTCTTCGTCGGCTTCAACCTGACGTTCTTCACCCAGTTCGTCCTCGGCACGCTCGGGATGCCGCGCCGCTACGCGGTGTACCTGCCCAAGTACGCGCCGCTCATGCAGGCCTCGACGGTGGGCTCGCTCATCCTCGGCCTCGGCTTCTTCCTCATGGCCGGCTACCTCGTCTACTCGCTCGTGCGGGGACCGGTCGCGGTGGCGAACCCGTGGGGCGGCAAGTCGCTCGAATGGACCATCGCCTCGCCGCCGCCGACGGAGAACTTCCGCGACACGCCGGTGATCACGACCGGTCCCTACGAGTTCGACGAGATCGAGCGCCACCCCGTCGGGCCCGTGGCGGGCGAGGTGCGCGCATGAGCACGACCGCGCACGGCGAGCACGCGCCCTTCCAGCAGCATCACTTCGCCACCGCCGAGCAGCAGCAGGACGCGGCCAAGCTGGGGATGTGGATCTTCCTCGCCACGGAGGTGCTCTTCTTCGGCGGGCTCTTCCTCGCCTACGGCGTCTTCCGCGGGCTGCACCCCGAGATGTTCCTGGCCGCGCACCACCACCTCAGCGTCCCCCTCGGCGGCCTCAACACCATCGTGCTCATCACGAGCAGCCTGACCATGGCGCTCGCGGTGCGCAGCGCGCAGACCGGCGACAACGGCCTCGCGATCAAGCTCCTCGCCGCGACGTTCCTCCTCGCCGGCGTGTTCCTCGTCATCAAGTCCTTCGAGTACGCGCACAAGTTCCACGAGGGGCTGCTGCCGGGGCGCTTCTACCACGGCCACGGGATCGCCGGGAAGCCGCACATCTTCTTCGGGATCTACTTCGTCATGACCGGCCTGCACGGCCTGCACGTCGTCATCGGCATGGGCGTCATCGCCTGGATCATCGTGCGCGCCCGCCGCCGCGATTTCTCGCCCGCCTACTACACGCCGGTCGAGAACGTCGGGCTGTACTGGCACCTCGTCGACCTCGTCTGGATCTTCCTCTTCCCGCTCCTGTACCTGGTGCGGTGACAGGGCCATGGGAGCCGCCATGTCGAGTACGGTCGCTGCCCACCGGGGTCACGTCCTGCCGGTGTCGCTCTACTTCAAGGTGTTCGGCGCGCTGGTGCTGCTCACGGGCGCGACCATCATGGTCTCGCTGCTCGGCCTCGGCGCTGCGAGCCTCCTCGTCGCGCTCACGATCGCGACCATCAAGGCCGGCTTCGTCGTCGGGTACTTCATGCACCTGAAGTACGACGGCCGGTTCATGAGCCTCGTCTTCTTCTCGGCGGTGCTCTTCCTCGGGGTCTTCTTCGTGCTCACGCTCGCCGACGTCCGCTCCCGCGGCCAGCTCCTCGAGGTCGAGGGGAACACGGTGCTCGAGCAGGATCGCGCCGAGGCGCGCGCGAAGCAGGTCACGGCGCCGGCCGCGGGCAACCGCGGGACGCCGATCAAGCCGACCCCCGCCGCGCCCGCGACGCACGCGCCGAAGTAGCCGGCGCGCGCCCGCGCCTCAGCGGATCTCCACGCTCCCGAGCGCGGCCTTGAGCTCCGCGTCGCACCGGTCGGGGCCCTTCGCCGCCCCGGTCAGGGCGAAGACGAGGAGGGTCGACCCGCGGCGCACCATCACGAGGCGCGTCTCGACCGGAGTCTTGGACGCGCCGGCGGCGTAGCGCACGCGCGCCTCCGCCGCGTCCTTGCCCCCGACCTTCGTCACCGCCGGCGCCTGGGCCTGGGTGACGCCGGGGAAGCCGGCCGTGAGGCTCGGGAGCAGCATCTCCATCAGCTCCTTCGGGGCGAGGTCGCCGTCCGGCACGACCCGGGAGGTCACGACGATGCTGGGCGAGAACCCGGCGCGGTCGGCCGGGTAGCGCGTGATGCTCACGAGCGGCGGCGGCGCGAGCGCGAGGCCCGCCCCGGCCAGCGCGTTGCTGGAGTCGCGCATGGCCTCGCGAGCGCGCTGGACCTCCGGGGCGGTCATGAACCGCCAGCCCTTGGGCTTGCGGATCCGCACCCCCGCGAACGCGTTGTCGAAGACCTCGGGGTCGGCCGGCGCGGCGCGCTCGGCGTCAGCGGCGGCGGCCGGGGCCGGCGCCGACGCGGGCCGCGACGCCGCGGCCACCGCCGGCTCGGCGGCCGGCTGGCTCGCCGCCTCGGTCGGCTCGACCGCCTCGTTCGCCGCCGCCTGGCTCTTGAAGTAGGCCGGCACGCGGGGCTCGCGCAGCCCGGCCCGCGGCCCGCGCGCGGCGGGCGACGGCGGCTCCGCCTTCGAGCACGCGAGCGGCAGCAGGCAGACGAGAGCGAGAGCGCAGCGCATCGGTTCGCCTCCTCGGCGATGCCCGCGGGCGACGGGCGCAGCGATTGTACGCGCGGGCGGCGCGCGGTCGCAACCCGCGGGCGCGCGGTGGCGCGGGCAACGCCACGCGCGCGGGCACGGGCACGGGCACCGCCGCGCGCGGGCGGGCGCGGGCACCGCGGGCACCGCCGCGTTGGCGGGCGCGGGCACGGGCACCGGCGCGCGCGCGGGCGCAGGCCGGAAGGTCGGGCCCGCCGTCCGGATTCCGCGCGAGCGTCCGGAATCCGGCCAGGGTTCCGGCCAGCGGGGCCGGAAGCCGGACGCGGAGCGCGGGTCCGGAGGGCGCGAAACGATGTGGCCCGGGACTTCCGGAAAGGGGAAGCCGTCCGCGTCATCGACGGTCGATGTGCCTGTGAACGACCGGATTCCGGAAGTCACGTGGGACATCGTTTCGGGGCGTCCCCGGGCTCCTGCCGCCCGCGATCGTATCGGCACGCGACGTGCAGATGCAATGGGCAGCACGGACCTCATCGCAGAGGAGCGACACATGCTGGTTCACCTCACGGCGCATGCCCTCGGCGCGCTCACGCCGCTGGCCGACTTCGACCTCGCCGCGTTCGTCTGGGAGCGGCTCAGGGATGCGTACCCGGCGACGGTCGCGGCCTGCCTCATGCCGCAACACGTGCATCTTGCGAGTGAGGTCGGCGACGCGGACGGCGCGCGCCGTCGCCTCGCGGCGGTGCTGGGCGGGGCCGCGCGCCTCGGCGGACGGCACGCGCCGATGTGGCAGCCGCTCCCGGAAGCCGAGCCACTGCGCGGCCGCCAGCACATCGAGCGGATGATTCGCTACATCGTCCTGAACCCGAGCCGGGCTCCGCTCACGCGGGATCCGCTCGAGTGGCTGTGGTCCACGCACCGCGATGTCATGGGGGCGGTCGTCGATCCCTGGGTCACCGCCGACCGCCTGGCGCGCGTCCTCGGGAGGAGCCGCGCCGACTTCGCCGCACGACACCACGCGTACGTCTCGGCGGACCCCACCGTCAGCGTGATTGGCTCGCCGCCGCCCCGCGCCGTCGCGCCGTCGCCGTCAGCGACGCTGCCCTTGGCGCGCCTCGCGGCCGCCGCAGCCGCCGCCACGCGGTCGGCGCTCGCGGCCGTGCGGTCGCGGTCGGTGGCCCGTCATCTCTTCGTGCAGCTCGCCGTGCGAGACGGCTGGCGCAACGTCGGCGCCATCGCCGAGGTGTGCGGCATCACCCCGCGCGCGGTGCGGCTCCTCCGCGCCGCTCCGGTCGATCCCGCGGCGCTCACGGCCGCGGCGCGGTGCGCGGGCGACGACCGGCTGCTGGGGTATCTGGCGGCGGCGGCGCGGGCCGGCGCCGTGCCGTGCCGGCCCTGACCGCGCGGTGCTATCCTGCAGGTCAGGGGAGGTGCCGCATGCGTCGTGTCCTTGCCTGGTCGCTCTGCCTGGCCGCGCTGCTCGTGGCGGCGCCCGCGGGCGCGAAGCCGCGCGTGGCGAAGGACTTCAGCTTCGACGGCTTCAAGCTGGGCGACGACTACGGCCGCAAGGTCATGACGCGGGCGCCGTACGACGCGCCCTGCGACAACGACCCGATCGACCACCAGCGCCGCCGCTTCATGGTCTATGGCGCCCTGCCCTGCCGCGACCGCGTGTTCCCCGACCAGACGACGGTGATGTTCTACCTGCGCTTCTCCAAGGAGGCGCCCTACCAGCAGCCGATCGAGGCGTTCGCGTATCTCTACGGGTCGTACTTCAACGCGAAGACCGACTTTCCGCTCAAACCCGGCGACGCGCTCGCCAAGGCGACAAAGACGCTCGGTGCGGCGCGCGGCACGCTCGAGCTGACGAGCAGGGGCGTGACGCTCACCGCGCACCGCTTCGACGGTGACATCGCCGTCATCGCGAACGGCGCGGTCATCGTCGGCTTCGTGCTCGGGCCCATGCCGGCGGCCGCGGACAACGAGCAGTGGCGCGGGCTGATGCAGATGTACCGCCGGTACACGCCGAAGCAGTAGCGCCGCCGTCCGATCTCCGACGCGCGCGCGGTGGATCCTGGACGGATGCGCGCCGGGCGCCGCGGGTTCGCGCGCGCTTGCGCGCGGGAACGCGGGTTGCATGGCTTGGCCGGGGCCGGCCCGTCCGGCGCCGAGGGGGCCGTGCATGCTCGTCAGCCTGATCGCCCACGCGCTCGCGATCCGCGCCGGGGGCCGCGCCCGGCCGGTGCACGTCAACTTCGAGGTGACGCACCGCTGCAACCTCGCCTGCGTCTACTGCGACCGCCACACGCCGGCGGGCGGCGAGGTGACGCACCAGCAGGCGGTCGCGTTGCTCGCGGAGCTCGCCGACCTCGGCATGACCAGCGTGTCGCTCGACGGCGGCGAGCCGCTCGCGCGGCCGCGCATCGACGAGGTCGTCGCCTGGCTCGTCGACCGCGCGATCGTCGTCGACATGAACAGCAACGGCCTGCTCGTGCCCCGGCACCGCGCGACCATCCGGCGCCTGAGCCACCTCACGATCAGCATGGACGGCCCGGCCGAGGTCCACGACGCGGCCCGCGGCGCCGGCGCCTTCGACCGCGCGGTGCGCGGGCTGCGCACGGCGCAGGACCTGGGCGTCGCGGTCGGGCTGACCTGCACGGTGGCGCGGCACAACGCCGCCGTGATCGACCGCGTCCTCGACGTGGCCGTGGCGCTCGGCTGCCAGGTGGTGTTCCAGCCCGCGCGCTCCAGCCTGATCCTCGGCGCCGCGGGCGGCGACGCGCGGCCGTTCCAGCTCGGCCCCGCCGAGGCGCGCGCCGCGTTCGCGGGGCTCGAGGCCGCGAAGGCCGCCGGCCTCCCGGTCGGCAACCGCTGGTCGAGCCTGCGGCACTTCCGCACCTTCCCGGATGACACGCCGCTCCCGTGCGCCGCGGGCTGGGTGAACGCGACCCTGGACCCGCGCGGCCGCCTCTTCCCCTGCGGCCTCGTCAGCCGCAGCGGCCCCGCCCCGAGCGCGCTGCACGGCGGCGCCGCGGCGGCCTTTCGCCGCCTCGCGCGGACCGGCTGCGCCCAGTGCTGGTGCGCCCGCGTCGTCGAGGGCAACTACGCCTGGGGCGCGCGCGTCGACCGCATGATCCCCCCGCTGGGGGCCGCCGGCGCCGGCGGCGCCTGAACCGCATCCCTGAAATAAAACAGCTACTGGTTGCATAAGGTCTCTGCGGCGGCTAGCCTGGAAACCCGCAGTCACGGGCGCGCGTGTGGCGCATCTACCCGTAATCACGGATAGGTCCCATGTGGCACCCCGATTGCTAACGCTGGTGGGACTGGTCCCGCGGGGGTTGTTCAGGAATGGGATGCGTCGGGCACGGCAGCGACGGGGTGACCCCCGGCTAGAGACTACGAAGCGTGGTGGGCGGAGGACGGCGCTGGTGCTGGCGCTGGGCGGCGTCGGCGTCGCCCTGGCGGCCGGCTGGGCCAGGTGCAGCGTGGGCGCGAGCGCGGTCCCGCACGAGATGGCGCCGGTGAACGCCGCGATCCACGACGCGGTGACGCTGCACCTGCGGCGCGGCGACGCCGCCGCGATGTCGGTGTACTTCCGCGACCTCGACCATGGGCCCGAGGTCGCCGTCGACGCGGACACCACGTTCATCCCCGGCAGCCTGATGAAGGTGCCGCTCATGCTCGCCTACTTCAAGTGGGCGGAAGCGGACCGCGCGGGCCGCGACCGCGCCCTC
>DASXVK010000228.1:0-2574 GCA_036504295.1 Polyangia bacterium | reverse complement strand
CTACGACGTCCGCGCGTGGCAGGGCCAGCTCTACATCACGACCAACGAGGGCGCGCCGAACTACCGCGTGTTCAAGGTGGCCGCCGCCCGGCCCGGCCGCCGGTACTGGCGGGAGATCGTCCGCGAGGCGCCGGACGCGATCCTGCAAGACGTCGCCGTCGTCGGCGGGCGGCTCGCGCTGAGCTACCTGCATGACGCCGCGAGCGAGCTGCGGGTGGCGACGCTCGATGGCAAGCCCGTGCGCCGCGTCAAGCTGCCGGCCATCGGCACGAGCGGCGGCATTCACGGCCTGCAGGACGAGGACGACGGCTACTTCGCCTTCAGCTCGTTCACGATCCCGCAGCAGATCTACAAGACCTCGATGCGCACCGGCGCGGTGTCGCTGTGGGCCAAGGTCGAGCTGCCCATCGACCCGAGCCCGTACGTCGTCGAGCAGGTCTTCTACCCCTCCCGCGACGGCACCCGCGTCTCGATGTTCATCGTGCGGCGCAAGGACCTCCGGAAGGACGGGCAGAACCCGACGCTGCTCTACGGCTACGGCGGCTTCAACGTGTCGCTCACGCCGTCGTTCGCGGCGAGCATCTACCCCTGGCTCGAGGCGGGCGGCGTGTGGGCGGAGCCGAACCTGCGCGGCGGCGGCGAGTACGGCAAGCGCTGGCACGACGCCGGCCGCGGCCCGCACAAGCAGAACGTGTTCGACGACTACCTCGCGGCGGCCGAGTGGCTGGCGCGCAGCGGCTACACCAGCCCGCGCCGGCTCGCCATCTACGGCGGCAGCAACGGCGGCCTGCTCGTCGGCGCGGCGATGGTGCAGCGGCCCGAGCTCTTCGGCGCGGTGGTGTGCGCGGTGCCCCTGCTCGACATGGTGCGCTACCACCTCTTCGGCAGCGGCCGGACGTGGATCCCGGAGTACGGCACGGCCGAGAAGCCCGCGGACTTCCCGGTGCTGCACGCCTACTCGCCCTACCACCACGTCGACGCGAAGGTGACCTACCCGCCGATGCTGATGCTCTCGGCGGACCACGACGACCGCGTCGACCCGCTGCACGCGCGCAAGTTCGTGGCCGCCGTCCAGGCCGCGGGCGCGAGCGAGGCGCTGCTGCGCATCGAGGCGAACGCCGGCCACGGCGGCGCGGACCAGGTGAAGAAGGCGATCGAGAAGTCCGCCGACATGTACGCCTGGCTGCTGCACACCTTCGGCATGAAGGCGGCGCGGCGGTAGCGCCGCGCCGGAGAATCAACAGGGAGACGGGGAGTCGGGGAGACGGATCCGGGTTGGGTTGCGCTGAGCGCCCGCGAGCGGCGCTCGAGCACATAGGCGCGCGCTGACCGCGACCAAACCCAGTCTTGCTCCCCGCCTCCCCGTCTCCCTGTTCAATTCCCTTCGCTCCGGCGGCGGGCGAGGAGCGCGAGGAGCGCGAGGAGCGCGAGGCCGGGGCCGGGGCCGGCGCCGGCGCGGCAGCCGCAGCTCGAGGAGGGGTCGCCCCGGGCGGGGCCGGCGTCGATGGGGGCGCCGCACAGACCGCCGCGGCAGACCCCGCCCGCGCAGGGCGTGCCGTCGGGCGCGTCGCTAGCGTCCCGGCAGCTCGCCGGGTCCGCCGCCCGGGCGCAGAGCCCCGGCGCGACGCAGCGCGCGTCGGCGAGGTCGGCGTAGGTGCGGCACTCGGTGGCGAGAGCCGCGCACGAGACCACGCCGCAGGCGGGGTCGTCGCCCGAGGCCGGTGCCTGGTCGCAGCGGCCCGCGCGGTCGCAGGCGAGGCAGGTGTCGCAGGCCTGCTCGGAGCCGGGCCACGCGCAGGCGCCGTCGGCGGCGCAGCTCCCGGCGCAGAGGCCGGCGCCGGGGCAGTCGCCGTCCGGGTCCGCGCCGATCGGCACGCGGCACACGCCGTCGAGCGCGGCGCCGGCGGCGGGCGGGCGATCACAGCGCCGGCACGCGCCCGCGCAGGCGGTCGTGCAGCAGACCCCGTCGGTACAGAAGCCCGACTCGCAGTCGCTCGCCGCGCCGCACGCCGTGCCGGGCGGCCGGTGCTGGCCGCACGTGCCGCCCTGGCAGGTGTTCGGCGGCACGCACTCGGCGCTCGAGGCGCAGGAGGTCGGGCAGCCCAGGGTCGCGCACTGGTAGGGCGCGCAGTCGAGCGCGCCGCGATCCACGCAGTCGCCGAGCCCATCGCACGAGAAGCGGCGCAGCGCGGTCCCGGTGCAGGTCCAGCTCCCACAGGCGCGCGCGTCGCCGGGGAAGCCGCACAGGCCGTCGTCGCCGCAGACGGCCCGGCACGCGGGGTCGGAGCCGCCGGGGCACAGCCCGTGCGGGTCGTCGCCGGCCGGCACGCGGGTGCAGGCGCCCTTGGTCGCCGGCAGCACGCACGAGACGCACGCGCCGGCGCACGGGGTGTCGCAGCACAGGCCGTCGACGCAGTTGCCCGACGCGCACTGCGCCGCCGCGGTGCACGACCGCCCGTTCGGCAGCAGGTTCGTGCACGAGCCGAGGACGCAGTAGTCGCCGGCGACGCAGTCGGCGTCGAGCGCGCAGGAGTTGGGGCAGAGCGCGCTCTGCCCGGAGCACACGTAGGGCGC
>DASXVK010000227.1:0-11291 GCA_036504295.1 Polyangia bacterium | reverse complement strand
CGGCCCCTCGTCCTCGATGCCGGCGCCCGCCTCGATGACGTGGAAGACCCACGGCGCGTTGCCGGTCACCGGCTTCTGGGCGAAGCGCAGGCTGCCGTGCGTGCGGTCGTAGTACGCGATCGAGATGAGGCCGTTCGCGAGGCCGATGGCGCTGAAGCGGCCGACGTCGTCGCCGGCGTCGCGGATGCCGCCCCGCGCGGCGGGCGGCGGCAGCACCACGCGGCCGTCCGCGGGCACGCCGTCGACGTACTCCCAGTCGCTCACGAGCACCTGGTCGCCCTTCGCCACCCGGCCGAGCATGAGATCGCCGTGCTTCTCGTTGTAGGCGGCGACGAGCACGGTCTCGCCGGCGAGGGCGATGGAGCTGTAGCGGCCGACCGCGCCCAGCGGGATGTCGTCGGCGCAGGTGCAGCGCGAGTTGGTGCCGCACACGGGGATGGTGCCCTCGGCGCACGCGGTCGCGGTGCACTCGGTGTCCTGCTCGCACGTCCCGCTCGGCGGCGCGGCGTCGTCGCACCCGGCGGCGCCGGCGCCGAGCCCGAGGGCGAGCGCGAGAGCGAGCGGCGCGGCCCGGCGCCGCCGCCGGGCGCGGAGCACGAGGCCGGCGAGGGCGACCGCCAGCGCGAGCGCCCCGGCGCGGCCCGGGGCCGCGGGGCTCAGCGCGCAGCCGGCGGCCGGCGCCGCCGCGGCGGGCGCGGCGACGGCGGCGAGGGCGGCGACGTCGATGGCGGTCTCGGCCACGTTGCCGGCCTCGTCGCGCACGGCGACGACCAGCGGACGCGCGCCGCCGCTCGTCAGCCGCAGCGCCTCCGTGAGCGGCAGGCCGTCGGCGGCGCCGAACGCGCCGCGCCGCCCGTCCTGCACGAGCGCGTAGCTGAGCGCCTCCGGCGGCGAGACCGCGTCCTGGCCGCCGAAGCGCAGCTGCGCGCCCTCGCGGCGGGGGGCGAGGCGCGGCGGCAGCGAGTCGATGAGCGCCGTGAGCGCCACCGGGGCGGGGTCGAGCGACGCCCAGTCGCCGACGCGGCGGGCGCGGACCTCGAGCGCGTGGCGGCCCTGCAGCGCGAACGCCGGATCGGTCACGACCGGGCGCGGGTCGCGCGTGAACGGCCGCCACATCCCGCCGTCGACGCGCAGCTGCCACTCGAGCTCGCCGCCGTCGCCCCCGAGGTCGAGGTGGACCGTCGCGGGCTCGCCGCCCGGGGCCTTGAGGAGCGCGGCGCGCACCGCCGCGGCGGGCGGATTGCGCACGGCCGCGACCTGCGCGCGCGTGCGGACCGGCGGCAGCACCGGCTGCGGCGTGGTCGCCGCCGGCGCGAGGGTCGCGGCGATCGTGAGGAAGTCGCAGGTCGGCCCCGTGGCCTTGCCGAGGGTGAGCTGCGACAGGCCCCAGCCACCCACCGCCGGCAGCGCGAACGGCTTGAGCGCGCCGCCCATGGCGCTCGAGATGAGCACGAGGAGGTTCGGCAGCACCTGCTCGAGGTCGGCCGCGGTCTCGCTGATGAGCTCGGTGTTGTAGACCGCGAGCTGCACGTTCGCCGGGTCGATCCCGAGCAGCGTCGGCTGGAGCGCCGGGTTGCCGTTCGCGTCGGGGACGATGGCGAGGTTGAGGCCCGCGTTCAGGTCGAGGCCGAGGGTGAAGGCGCGCACGTAGCGCTCGTCGATGAAGGCGTAGAGGTCCGCCATCATGCGCGGGATGCCGACCTGGATCGACGGGTCGGTGGCGGTGCCGGCGCCGACCTTCATGCCGACCGGCTTCTGCGGCCGCAGCACGATCAGCATCGGCGCGGTCTGCGAGTCGACGAGGTTCATCAGCGACGGGACGATGATGCCCAGCGCGCCGACGTTGAGCAGCTCGACCATGCTGGTGCCGACCGCCAGGCACACCGCGCCGGAGTTGATCGCGTGGAAGCCGCCCAGCTCGAGGAAGGGCTGGGCGATGCCGATGATGAGGTCGCCCTGCGGGTCGGGTGCGCCGGAGAGGGCCGGGAGCCGGTCGAGCATGTAGGTCTGGCGCTGCGGGTGGCGGTACATCCCGTGCAGGCTGAGGTCGGGGCTCGGGTTCACCGGCACGCACGCCGCGGGCTGGCTGTTGACCGGGCTGTGGCCGGGGGCGCGCGTCGTCGGGTCGAGGTCGCTGTTGAGGCCGCCGATGACGCCGAGCGAGAGGCCGCCGCCCTTGAGCTCGGCCCACCCGCCGGGGACGATCGCGGTCTCGAGCTTGCCCTCGAGCTCGAGGGCGCTCGCCGGGCCGGCGCCGGTGCCGAGGAGGCCCATCGCCTGCTTGAGGTCGAGCAGCCCGTAGAGGCCGAGCGGCCGCGGCAGCAGGTTCTGGACGAACCCGTCGAAGAGCGGCGAGATGAGCTGCACGAGCCAGTCGGCCATCATGCTCTTGGCCGCGTCCCACACCACCCCGAGGATCGCGCCGAGCACGCTGCAGTCGTCGGAGCCGACGCTCGAGTTGCTGAGGTCGACCTGATCGAGGTGATCGAGGTGCACCTCCAGCTCGCCGGTGCCGGCGTTCACGCCGAAGCGGAGGTAGGCGACCACGTGCGCGTTCGTGGCCGTGAAGTTGAACGTGCAGGCGTCTTTCCACAGCCCGTTGTCGTAGAGGATCCGCAGCGGCGCGTCGGCGTCGAAGGTCATGTCGACCTTCATCGTGTCGCCGTCGGGCACGCCGAGGCTGAGGCCGGTGAGGTTGAAGTGCACCAGGCACCCCGGCGCGGTCGAGCCGGGGCAGGCCGCCGTGTCGCAGGCGTAGACGTCGCCGACCCAGCTGCCGCTGAGCTGCGTCTTCGGCACGCACAGCCCGTTCTGGAACAGCGCCTGGACCATCGCCGGCGCGGCGAGCTGGATCTTGGTGAAGGCGCTCGGCGCGAGCCGCACCTGCATCGCGCCCTCGATCACCTGATCCGGCGGCAACGGGGCCGGCAGCGGCTCCACGATCTGGCAGCCGCTCATGCCGCTGCAGCCCGCCGTCATCGCCAGACCGATCGACACGACCGCGCAAACGAGGTGCTTCATCGGCATGCGCCTCCACCTTGGCGAAGATCCCGATTATAGCCTCCAGCGCGGCCGGCCGGAGCCGCCGCTTGCGTCGCACGCGATAATCTTGCTTAATCCAGGTGTTCTCGCCGAGGTTCCCCATGCACACCGATCGCGTCTTCCTCCTCATCCTCGACTCCCTCGGCTGCGGCGCGCTGCCGGACGCCGCGGAGTACCACGACGAGGGCAGCAACACCCTCGGCGGCATCGCCACGGCCGTGGGCGGGGCGCACCTGCCCCACCTCGGCGCGCTCGGCCTCGCGAACATCATCCCCGTCGCGGGGATGGCGCCGGCGGCGGCCCCCGCGGGCGCCTACGGCAAGATGCGCGAGGCGTCGAAGGGCAAGGACACGACCACCGGGCACTTCGAGATCGCGGGCCTGCGGCTCGACCGCGCGTTCCCCGTGTTCCCCAGCTTCCCCGAGGAGATCCTCGGGCCGTTCCGGCAGGCGACGGGCCGCGGCGTGCTCGGGAACAAGGCCGCCTCGGGCACCGCGATCCTCGACGAGCTGGGGCCGCAGCACCTCGCCACGGGCGACCTCATCGTCTACACCTCCGCCGACAGCGTCTTCCAGGTGGCCGCCCACGAGGAGAAGGTGCCGCTCGAGGAGCTGTACCGGGCCTGCGAGGCGGCGCGCCGCATCCTCGACCCCTACGGCGTCGGGCGCGTCATCGCCCGCCCCTTCGTCGGCCCGCCCGGCGCCTTCCAGCGCACCTACAACCGCCGCGACTACTCGATGCCGCCGCCGCAGCCGACCGTGCTCGACGCGCTCAAGGCCGCCGGCTTCCCGGTGGTCGGCATCGGCAAGATCGGCGACATCTTCACGATGCAGGGGCTCACCGAGAGCCTGCACACCGAGGGCAACGCCGACGGGCTCAAGGTCACGCTCGAGGTGGAGGCCCGCCTCGCGCGCGGCCTGCTCTTCCTCAACCTCGTCGACTTCGACATGCTCTTCGGCCACCGCAACGACCCCCAGGGCTACTACGGCGCTCTCCAGGAGGTCGACCGCTGGCTGCCGGGCTTCCAGGCGCGCCTGCGGCCTGGCGACCTCGCCCTCATCACCGCCGACCACGGCAACGACCCGACCTACCCGGGCACCGACCACACCCGCGAGCACGTCCCGCTGCTCGCCTTCGGCCCCGGCGTCCGGCCCGTGGACCTCGGCGTGCGCGCCACCTTCGCCGACGTCGCCGCGACCATCGCCGCCGCCTTTGGCGTCACCGCGCCCCCGCACGGGCGCAGCTTCCTCGAGGAGATCCTGTGATCCCGACCGAGGTCATCCGCCGCAAGCGCGACCGCGAGGCCCTCGCCCCCGACGACCTGCGCGACTTCATCGTCGCCTACACCGAGGGCGGCGTGCCCGACTACCAGGCGGCCGCGCTGGTGATGGCGTTCTTCCTCAACGGCGCCACGCCGGCGGAGCTGACGGCGCTGTGCGAGGCGATGCTGCGCTCGGGCGAGGTGCTCGACCTGTCGGGCATCCCCGGCGTCAAGGTCGACAAGCACTCGACCGGCGGCGTCGGCGACAAGATCTCGCTGCCGCTCGCCCCGGCGGTCGCGGTCTGCGGCGTGCCGGTGCCCATGATCTCGGGCCGCGGCCTCGGCCACACCGGCGGCACCCTCGACAAGCTCGAGGCGATCCCGGGCTTCCGCGTCGACCTCGACGTCCCGCGCTTCATCGCCCAGGTGCGCGCGATCGGCCTGTGCCTCATCGGCCAGACCGCGACCCTCGCCCCGGCGGACCGCAAGCTGTACGCGCTGCGCGACGCGACCTCGACGGTCGAGTCGATCCCGCTCATCGCGTCGTCGATCATGTCGAAGAAGCTCGCCGAGGGCATCGATGCGCTCGTGCTCGACGTGAAGGTCGGCCGCGGTGCCTTCATGAAGACCGAGGCGCGCGCCCGCGAGCTGGCGGAGACGATGTGCAAGATCGGCGCGGGCCACGGCAAGCGCGTGGTCGCCTACCTCACGAACATGGACCAGCCGCTCGGCCTGGCCGTCGGCAACGCGAACGAGGCCATCGAGTCGTTCGAGGTGCTCAAGGGGCGCGGGCCGGCGGACATCCGCGAGCTCACGCTCGTGCTCGGCGCCGAGATGCTGGTCCTCGGCGGCGTCGCCCTGGACCTCGCCGCGGGGCGGGCGCGCCTCGCGCAGGCGCTCGACGACGGCACCGCGCTCGAGCGGATGCGCCGCTGCGTCGCGGCCCAGGGCGGCGACCCGCGGGCGTGCGACGACTACGGCCGCATGCCGCAGCCCCGCCGCCGCCACGAGGTCACGGCGGAGGCCACCGGCTTCGTCGCCGGCATCGACGCGGAGGCGGTCGGCGTCGCCGCGATGCGCCTCGGCGCCGGCCGGCTCAAGAAGGAGGACGCGGTCGACCCGGCGGTCGGGGTGATGCTGCACAAGAAGCTCGGCGACCGCGTCGAGCGCGGCGAGCCGCTCGCCACCCTCCTCATGAACGACCTCGGGCCGGAGCCCGCGGCCGCGATGATCCGGGCGGCCTACACGATCGACGACGCGCCGCCGACCCTGCGGCCGCTCGTCCTGGGAGAGATCCGATGAGCGCGAGCACGACCGACCCGACGCCCGGCGGCTTCGCGGCGGTGGAGCCCACGGTCCGCCACCTGCGCGAGCGGCTGGGCGGCCGCACGCCGAGCGTCGGGCTGATCCTCGGCTCCGGCCTCGGCGACTACGCCGAGACGCTCGCCGAGGCGATCGCCATCGACTACGCGAGCATCCCCGACTTCCCGATCTCGCGCGTCATCGGCCACGCCGGGCGCCTGCGCTGCGGCATCATCGCCGGGCGCGGCGTGGCGGCGCTGCAGGGGCGGGTGCACTACTACGAGGGCTGGCCGCTCGCGCAGGTCGTCTTCCCGGCGCGGGTGCTGGTCGCCCTCGGCTGCAGGACGCTCATCATCACGAACGCCGCCGGCGGCATCAACCAGGCGTACCGCCCGGGCGACCTCGTGCTCATCCGCGACCACCTCAACCTCTCCGGCCAGAACCCGCTGCGCGGCGACAACGACGAGCGCTTCGGGCCGCGCTTCCCCGACATGTCCGAGGCCTACGCGCCGGAGCTGCGCGAGCACGCGCTGCGCTGCGGCGCGGAGCTGGGGCTGACGCTGCACGAGGGCGTCTACGCCATGATGAGCGGGCCGAGCTACGAGACGCCGGCCGAGATCCGCATGCTCGCGACCGTCGGCGCCGACCTGTGCGGCATGTCGACGGTGCCCGAGGTGATCGCCGCGCACCACATGGGCGCGCAGTGCCTCGGCATCTCGTGCGTGACGAACCTCGCCGCCGGCATCTCGCCGACGAAGCTGCGCCACGCCGAGGTCACCGAGGTCGCGACGCGCATCCGCCGCACGTTCGCGGACCTGCTCACGCGCATCATCACGACCGTGCCGGAGGCGCCCGCGACATGAGCGACCCCGTCCCCGGGTCGGACCCGCTGGCCGCGGCCGCGCTCGCGGCGCGCGCCCAGGCCTACGCGCCCTACTCGCGCTTCCTGGTCGGCGCCGCCATCGAGGCGAGCGACGGCCGCGTCTTCGCCGGCTGCAACGTCGAGTACGCCAGCTACCCGCTGTCGGTCTGCGCCGAGCGCAACGCCATCGCGGCGGCGGTCGTCGCCGGGGTGCGCAGCTTCCGCGTCATCGCCATCGCGACCGACACCTCGCCGCCGTCGCCGCCGTGCGGCGCCTGCCGCCAGGCGCTGCGCGAGTTCGGGCGCGACCTGCGCATCGTGCTCGTGAACCCGCGCGGCGAGCGCGTCGAGACGACCCTCGCCGCGGTCCTGCCGCACAGCTTCGGCCCCGAGCACCTCACGACGACCTGAGGCCCCCCGCATCGCTCCGTTCGCGCGGTCGAGGCCATGTCCGCGCCCTGAGTGCGCCGCGCAGAGCCACGCGGCTGTGGGCCGCAGTCAACGGGTGTTGCCAGCCGTCAGCAGCGGCCACCCGCGACCCGCGTGCCATTTCGCGCCCTTGGGATCGCTCGCCCCTGGCATGAAAGGTGCTGGAGGACGGGCGGCTTCCACCCGCCCCCGATCGCGAGGATGACATGAGACACGTGCGGACTCGTGCTGGCGCAAAGCTGCTGCCGCTGTCGGCGGCATTCCTCCTCGCCGCCTGCGGCGACAGTGGCGGCGGCACCGCCCTCGACGGCGGCGCGGACGGGCCCGCGGCGCAGAGTGACGGCGCGCCGGGTCACGACGCGGGCGGCCGGGACAGCGCGGTCTGGAGCCCGCCCGCGACCGTGGCCGCGTGCCCTTCGCCCACGCCGGGGACCGCGGTCGCCATCGCCGGGAGCCCCGAACGCCTGCTCGCGCCGCAGCTCGCGTGGGGCGGCGCCGAGGCCGGGTTGGCCCACGTCATGACGGACGCCAGCGGCACCTGGAAGGTGAAGTTGCAGCGCCTGAGCGGCGGTGGGGCCCTCGTCGGCAGCCCGGTGGACGTCGGCACCATCGCGATGCCGGCGGCCGGGTACCCGGCCGTGGCGGTCGCCACGGACGGGGCGGCGTACATCGTGTGCTACGCCGCGCCGACCGGGACGGGCTGGCCCGGGATCGCCTGCGGCCGCGTGCCCGTCGGCGCGGGCGGCGCGACCGCCGCCGCCAGCGTCAGTGCGGCCGGCTACCCGGCCCTCGCGTTCGGCCCGGGGGGCTTCATCCTGGCGTTCCGCAACAGCCCCGGGTTCCAGGCGCAGCGGCTCGGCGCTGACGGCGCCGCGACGGGCGACGCGCAGCTCATCCGGCCGAGCGCCGCCGCGGGCGCCGGGCAGCTCGTCGCGATCACGCCCACCACGACGGGCTACGCGGTCGCGTCCGCGATCGCGTCCGAGGCGCCGCTCCTCCATCGCCTCGACGCGCACGGGGCGGTCACCGGCACGGGCGTCTCCGTCGGCGGGCGCGGGCTCTCCGCGATCGCGAGCGCCGGCGAGCTCGTGGGCGTCGCCTGGGTGGCGTCCACCAACCACGAGGCGACCGCGGCGGTGGCCGGCGCCGGGGGCGCCGTGACCTCGTCGGCCACCCTGTCGGCGAGCGCCCAGAGCTACGGCCAGGTGGCCGTCGCGGGCGCCGGCGGCAAGTTCGGCGTCACGTGGTCGGACTTCGCGGGCTTCATTGGCTATCGGGCCCTCGCGGCCGACGGGACCGCGGAGGGGACTCAGGTCACCGCGCACGGCGTCGGCTGGGACGACAACCCGCACGCCCTCGTCGCGGTCAGTGACGGGTTCCTGCTGGCGACGACGATGAACCCCGGCATGGACAGCCTCGCCGTCGTGCACCTAGGCTGCCCATAGCGGGGTGGCTCTCGCTGCCCTGAGCGCCGCGCGACCCTCGCCGCGGTCCTGCCGCACAGCGTCGGGCCGGAGCACCTGTCGACGCCCCGACCGGAGGCGAGCTGCCGCCTCGGTCACCGGAGCTCGCCCAGGAGCGAGCGTGCGGCGATCACTCCCGATCGCGCCGCGAGGTGGGCGCCGTAGCCGGGGTAGGTGGTCTGGCCCGCGAGGAAGAGCCCGGGCACCGGGGTGCGGTGCGGGAACTGGCAGCGCGGGCTGGCGGCGGGCGACAGGCCGTAGAGCGCGCCGGCGAAGAGGTTCATCTCCTCCTCGAACTGCTGCGGGCCGCGCACCCGGCGCACGCTCACGTCGAGCCGATGACGGCGTGCGAGCAGCTCGACGGCACGGTCGGCCAGCTCGGCGTCACGGCGCGCATCGCTGCCGCTCCTGGGTGGCAGAGGGCAGAAGATCTCGACGACGCTGCCGCCGGGCGGCGCGAGCTCGGGCACGGTCATCGTCGGGACCGCCCAGTTCAGCCACGGGGTGTCGCGCTCCGAGGAGAAGACGCGCTGCTGCTCGGCCATCATCGGCACCACGGCGCTGGAGTGCGCGGTGGACTCGATTCGATTCGTGAGCCCGAGCTGGACGCTGACCGCCTGGTGCGAGAGCGGCGCGGCCTCGGCCTTGCGGCGCATCGGCGACGGAGTGACCTCGGGGGCGAGCAGCCGCAGGAAGGTGGCCATGCCGCTGACGGTCGACAGCACGGTGTCGGAGTCGACCCGGCCCAGGGCCTCGACCTCGAGACCGCGCACCCGTCGCCCCTCGACGACGATGCGCTGGACCCGCCGGCCGAGGTGGAGCTCGCCGCCCGCGGCGACCAGCGCCTGCGCCAGCACCTCGGGGATGCGTCCCATGCCGCCGACGGGCAGAAAGAAGCCCTCGTCGAGCAGCGCGGCGAGCGCGACGACCGCGCTCGCGGGGAGGTGATCGGCGGCCGCGCCGGCGAAGAGCAGGGTCCCGGCGAGCGCCGAGCGGACCGCCTCGTCGGTGAAGCTGCGGCGGAGCTCGGCGCCGGCGGTGCCGCGCAACTTGAGCAGCTGGAGGCCGCCGCGAGTGAGCGCTCGCCAGACGGAGAACGGCCGCAGCAGCAGCTCGCCGGTCAACAGGCGCAGCACGGGCCGCCAGCGGGCGAGGAACGCGGCGACCTCGGGCTCGGACACCTGGCGCTCGCCCACGCGGATCGCGCCGGCGCCGATGGCGACCGTGCTGTCGTCGGGCAGATGGACGCAGTACGAGGGATCGATGCGCCGCAGCGGCAGCAGGCGCGCCCGATCGAGGTCGAGCTCGGCGAACACCGCGTCGAGCACGCCCGGCAGCCCGAGGAAGACGGCGCCGTCGTGGAAGGTGAAGCCGCCGAGGCTGGTGTTCGCGCAGCAGCCGCCCGGCTTGCCGGCGGCCTCGAAGACCTGGACCTGGACGCCGCGCCGAGCGAGCAGGACGCCGGCGGCCAGCCCCGCCACGCCCGCGCCGACGATGCTGACGCTCCTCGGGTGAGTCATCGCTTCCTCCTCATCCCATCGAGGCGCAGGTCGAGCAGCCGGGCGACCAGCGCCAGCTGGCCGGCGACGCCCAGGCGCGGCTGCTGCAGACCGATGACCAGGCCCGTGAAGTAATCCGACCAGAAGCCGAGCGCGGCGTCGAACGGGGCCAGGTCGGAGCGCAGTTCGTCGCGCCGGACGGCGTCGGCGATGACGCTCGCCACCCGCTCGAGGAATCGCTGCACCTGGGTCTCGAGCGGGTGCGCGCCCTGCGGGCTCTCGAGGAACAGGGTGTTCTCGACGAGCTCGCGCGAGAGGCGGGGGCGGCGGGCGTAGAATCGGTAGAGCGTCCTCGCCACGTGCAGCAGCTGGGCGCGAACGTCGCGGCGCGGCAGCCGGGCGAAGGCCCCCTCGACGACCTTGCCGAGATCGGTCTCGAAGGCGGCGACCAGCAGCGCCGGCTTGTCGGGGAAGTGAGTGAAGATGGTGCCGAGCGCGACGCCCGCCCGCTCGGCGAGCGCGCGCATCGTGGTCGGCTCGTAGCCGCGCTCCTCGAAGAGCGCGAGGGCCGCGTCGAGGACGACGCGACGGGTCTCGAGCTTCTGGGCGTTGCGGCGGGTGCCCGGGGACATGTTACGACTCCTGAACGTGTTCTAGTTGATGAACATGTTCACCGAAGTCCGCGGGGCGGTCAAGCAGGATCCCCCATTGCGCCGGAGTCAAACCGCGGTAGGCTCGATCAGAGGAAGGAGCGCCGCATGGCCGTGGGCTGGGCTCGCGACGGAGCCGTGCAGGATCAGATCGACGCGACCGTGGCGAGCGAGGTCGCGCGCGCCCGCAGTCGCCTCGGCACCGGGCCGAGCCTGAGCGAGTGCGAGGACTGCGGCGAGGCGATCCCGGAGGCCCGACGGCGGGCCGTGGCGGGGGTGCGCCGGTGCGTCGCCTGCCAGGCGGAGGCCGACGCGCAGGCCGTCGAGCGGAGCCTGTACAACCGGCGCGGCAACAAGGACAGCCAGCTCAAGTAGGCGCCCCGCGCGCGGGGTGAGCGCCGCGCCGGCCAATCGGGCCTCGTGCGTGAGCGGACCGGCTTCCTGTGGAGCCCCACGGCGTGGCGGTCAACGTCAGCGCGCGGGCCCGGGCGCCGGCGCCGGCCGGGGCGCGGCCGGCCTGGGGGCGCTCGCCGGCACGCCGCCGTCGCCCTCGGGCGGGAGCTCCGCGCGCGCGCCGAAGAGGTTCTTCCTGTCCTCGACCCGCGTCGGCCGGACGACGATGGTGTCGTCCTTGTAGGTGAAGGCGCGCACGTGCATCGGGAAGCAGCCCGCGGCGTGGAGCACGAGGTCCATCGGTCCGCTGTCGCGCGGCCGCATGAGGGTGAGCGGCGTGGGCCCGAGCTGTTGGCGGCCCCACGACACGTGCATGGTCGGGCCGGTCGA
>DASXVK010000226.1:0-26712 GCA_036504295.1 Polyangia bacterium | reverse complement strand
GCGACCCCGGCGTAGGCGGCACTCCGGGACCCTCTGCAGCCTCCGGATGCGCCCAGCCCCGATCCTCGGCTGTCTCGGGCGCGGCGCCGAGGCCGAGGCCGCCCGCGCTGCCCGCGGGTCCAATGCGCGACAGGCTCCTAGGCCGCCACCCGCTGCAGGCCGCCCCGTCGGCAGCCGCGGCTCGGCCTTGCCGCAGCGCGACTTTCCAGAGTATCTTACGGCGGATAGACGCGGGAGCGTGCGATGGCGACCAGGGGAAGAATCGTGAACGTGCTGGCCGTGGCCGCGCTGGCCGCGGTGGCGGCGTGCGGCCCGGGGTCCGACGGCCTGCCGCCGACCGGCGGCGACGGCGGCCGTGACACCCGCATCCCGGACGGCGGGCCCCGGCCGGACTCGGCCGCGCCGCACACGCTCGTCTCCATCGCGGTCACGGCCGTCGGCGTGCCCGCCGGCACCGATCCGACCAACCCGATCCTCGAGCTCGACCTCAACACGGGCGCCAGCCAGACGTTCCAGGCGCTCGGGCACTATCAGGACGGCGCCGACGGCGACCTCTCGACCCAGGTGACCTGGAGCAGCGACACGCTCGGCACCTTCACCGGCGCGTCGCTCGACATCCCGGGCCTCGCCACCTCCGGCGCCACGGTCACGAAGATCGAGGCCGCCCTCAACGGCGTGAAGGGCTACGCCCAGCTCACGGTCGTCGCCTACCGCAAGAGCGGCGCGAAGACGGACTTCTTCTTCATCCTCCCGTACCTGGACCCGAACGGGAACCAGCAGAAGCCGCTCGACTTCAAGACCGACGTGCGCAGCCTCGACGTCTTCTTCGCGATGGACACGACCGGGTCGATGGCGGAGGAGATCACGAACCTGCAGAGCACGGTGAGCAGCACCATCGTCCCGCAGATCCAGGCGCAGATCCCCGACACCCAGTTCGGCGTCGGCGCGTTCGAGGATTTCCCCGACTCGCCCAGCTTCACCTACGGCGCGGCCCACGGGTCCGACTGCGGCGCCGGCGGCATCGCCGCCCCGGACCAGCCCTTCAGCCTGTTCCAGGCGGTCACGGCGGACCTCGCCCTGGTGCAGACCGGCCTGACCCACCTCACGAACGGGCCCGGGAAGCCCATCGGCTGCGGCATGGACCTGCCGGAGTCCATGATCGAGGCGCTGTACCAGGTGGCGACCGGCGACGGGCTCACCGGGCCGGCGCTCGCCAGCGTGCCGGCCAATCACACCGGCGTCGGCGGCGTCGCGTACCGGGCGGGCAGCATGCCGGTCGTGATCCCGATCACCGACTCCATGTCGCACGCGCCGGGGGAAGGCACGATCTGCGGGGCATCGGGCGATTCCGTCAACTACACGGGCGCCGTGGGCGCGGTCGCCCACGGCCGCCTCCCCACGAAGGACAAGCTCAACGCCATCTGCGCCAAGGTGGTCGGCGTGGCCTCGATCGACTCGCGCTTCCCGGACTGCTCCGGCCTCGCCGACGAGGAGGACTTCGCGCGCGCGACCGGCGCCCGGGTCAAGCCGAGCGTCTGGGACGTCGGCGGCCGGCCGGCGGGCTGCGCCGCGGGCCTGTGCTGCACCGACTTCGGCGGCGCGGGCCGCGCCCCCGACGCCGACGGCACCTGCCCGCTCGTCTTCAAGGTCAACGGCGACGGCAGCGGGCTCGGCACGAGCATCGTGGCCGGGCTCAAGGCCCTGACGCGCTACGCCACCTTCGACGTCGGCACCCAGACCCAGGGCGACGCCGCCGGGACCGCCGGCGAGCCGTTGCCGCCCGGGGCCACGACCGCGGACTTCCTCAAGCTCGTCCAGCCGATCTCGTTCGTCAAGCCGGCGCAGCCGACCGATCTGCCCGACCCGACGTTCGACGGCGCCGGGTTCCACACCGTGACCCCGGGCACCATCGTCACGTTCCAGATCTACGCCTTCAACGACCTCGTCGACGCGACCGACCAGGCGCAGATCTTCCGCGCGGTCATCAAGGTCACCGCCGGCGGCTGCACCGACCTCGACCAGCGCGAGGTCTTCATCCTGGTCCCGCCGAAGCCGATCATCCTCGGGTAACCGCGACCGCCGCTTGCGTTCCGCGGGCCCGCGGTGCTAACGTCGCCGTCGCTGCCGCGGGGTGGGTAACGGCGTCCTGAGGCCACCGCGGCAGGCCACGCCTGCGAGGAGCTTCGTCATGCGCATCTGCCCCAAGTGCTCGTTCCAGAACGAAGACGCGGCGCTCATCTGCGCCGCCTGTAGCACGTCGCTGCCGGCGCAGAGCTCGGCCATGACCGACGTGGACGCGTTCATGGCCGACAAGGCGCGGCGCAAGAAGACGCGGACCATGATGGTGGCCGGGTTCGCCGCGGTCGCCGTGATCGGCGCCGTCGTGGGCGGCATCCTGATGTGGAAGGCCCAGCAGAACCGGATGGTGCACAAGAAGTTCTACGAGGACTTCTCGCAGGCCGACGAGAAGAGCTACGGCGACTTCTGGCAGTGCTTCTACCGCGACACCACGAAGCAGGCGTTCGCGCTGCAGAGCAACCTCGTCCTGTACGAGAAGATCAGCAAGGCCTTCGAGGCGAACCGCAAGGGCTACAAGACCTTCGTCGAGGACAAGTGCATCCCGAAGATCAAGGAGGTGCCGCGCCGGGTCTCGGGGCTCAACCCGCCGTCGGAGTACACCGCGGCCCTCGAGAAGTACACCAAGAGCTCCATGAAGGTCGAGCAGGCGACGCTCAAGATCTCCGAGGAGCTCGGCCGGCTGTACGAGGACATCGCCCGCGACAAGAAGATCCTCGCCGCGGCCGACGAGTGGCACAAGGGGTACGCGCCCAAGGACGCCACCAAGGAGGCGATCGTCTACGACCACTTCCTGCGCTGCGCGGTCCCGAACTACGACGTGCTGAAGAACGGCGACGAGCTCGTGGCCGAGCTGCAGAAGCAGCTCAAGGCCGCGACCGCCTACGTCAACCGGCTGCGCACCGAGTGCTACAAGCTCCTCGACGCCCCGCCCGCCAAGCCCACGCCCAAGTACGTCGAGGGCTTCAAGAAGATCGGCGAGGAGGAGGACCCGCGCGACATCCGCGCCTTCAAGGACTTCTTCAAGCGCGCGAACCGCACACGCGAGTCGGAGATCCTCGAGCCGGTCGGCAAAGTGTGGCTGGACTACAAGGACGGCCGCGACGAGGTGCTGAAGGTCGCCGCGAAGGTGCTGCAGTAGGAGTCGGGGGGACGGCGGCGCGGTCGACCCCGCGCCGCCAACTCACGCCGCCCGGGCCGCGGCGAAGGCGTGCGTCTCGGGATCGTAGTCGATGATGACGCCGATGGCCCCGTAGCTCCGGAGCTGGCTGCGCACGTCCTCCAGGTTGCCGCGGACCACCATACCCACGTCCGCTCCCGTCAGGTTCATGCGCTGGATGAAGCTCCGCGCCTTGGGCGCGTTGCTGAAGGCCAGCATGTAGGTGTCGTCGCTGACCTTGGCCAGCACCGGCGTGCGCACCTTCGGGTCGTCGCCGGCTTGGATGTACCACAGTCCTTCCAGGGAAGCTTCGGCCACTCGTGACTCCTTCAGGCTGGGGTATTGGATGCCTGCCCCTCGTGGATTGCCCCACACTCGTGAGACCACTCGCGGCACCGAGAGCATCGGCCCCGGACAGCCATGGGGCGTGTACTCCAGAATGATGCGGGAGTCAACAAGAACCGCGTCGCCGGGGCCAAAACCGGCGCGCCGCGTCGTGACGCGCGAGGCTTTTCGGCTCGTCACCGCTCCCGTATAATCGCCGGGCCCCATGTACTACCCACCGCCGCCGCCGCCGTTCCTCCGCCCGCAGTGCGCCCAGCACCCGGAGCGCGAGGCCATCGGCATCTGCATCGTGTGCCGGCGGCCGATCTGCACCGAGTGCTCGACCCCGATCGACGGCATCAACCGGTGCGCCGCGTGCGTGGCGGCGCTCGCGCCGGCCGCGGAGTTCGAGGCGACGTCGAGCCGCGACGACAGCGGCGAGCTGCGCGGCGGCAACCTCTTCGCCCTGCTCTTCTTCGGGGGCATGGTCTTCCTGCTCGCGCTCGGCGCGACCTACTGCGGAGGCGGGTAGCAGCGCATGGCAGAGCGCGCCGGCCCCCCGCGCAGCGCCGAGCTGCGCCCGCTGCGCACGTCCGAGCTCCTCGACGCGGCGGCGGAGATCGCGCGCCGCGACCTCGGGCTGTACGGGGCCCTCGGGCTGCTCGGGATGGCGCCGCTCGTGCTGCTCGCGCTGCGCCTGGTGGTGCTGCGCAACGGCCACGTGCCCCTGGACGGCGGGGATCACGCCCGGTACGCGCTCGGCTTCACCGCCGCGCTGCTGGGGCGCTTCGTCGTCTTGGGGGCGAGCGCGCTCGCCCTCGACGAGCACCTCGACGGCGACCGGCCGCGGCTCGGGGCGTGCCTGCGGGCGGCGCTCGGCCGCGGGGTCTCCCTCGCCGTCGCGGGCAGCCTCGTCTTCGTCGTGAACACGCTGCTCGCGACGGTCTTCTTCGCCAACGTGTGGCTGGGCTGGTTCATGCTCTGCGCCGTGCCGCTGTGCGCCCGGCGCGACGCGACCGGGCTGGGGGCGCTGAACGCGTCGCGGCGCGTGCTGGCCGGGCTCGGCGGCAAGGCGGCCGCGCTCAACGTCCTGTACCTGCTGCTGCTGCTGCTGGTGTGGCTCAACGTGGTGCTCGGCGTCCACATCCTGCTCGTCATCGCCCACGCCCTCTTCGACGTGGACGTGGCCTGGATGCAGCGGTTCCTGTCGCCCGCGTCGCCCATCTTCGGCGTGCTCTCGGTGGGGCTGGCGATCACGGTGCTCGAGCCGGTGCGGCACCTCACCTGCGCGCTGCTCGTGTGGGACGCCCGCATCCGGCGCGAGGCCCACGACATCCGCGCGGTCTTCGCCGAGCTGGCGCGCTCGGCGCCCGCGCGCGGCGCCGGGACGCTCGGCGCCCTCGCGCTCGCGCTGCTCCTCGGCGCCGCCGGCGTCGCGCGCGCGGAGCCTACGGGCGGGCTCGGGCTCGTCGGCGGCGAGACGCCGGCCGCGGCGGTCTCGACCGACGACCTCGGGCAGCGGCTGGCGGCGCTCCACGACGAGGCGCAGCGGCTCGGGGGGACCGAGGCGAAGCGCGCCGACGTGAAGGCGCTCCGGGAGCAGGTGGACGGGCTGGCGCCGGCGGAGCGGGCGAAGCTCGGCCGCTTTCTCGACGAGGCGGACGCCGAGAGCCGCAGGCTCGCGCGGCTGCCCGATCACGACACCCGCCGCCGCGAGGCGGGGCGCCTGGCCGCGCGCAGCGCCGAGGTGGTCGAGGCCGTCGGGCGGCTCGGGGGGCAGCCGGCGGTGCGGGACGCGCGCACGGTCGCCCGCGACGTGCTCGCGCAGCCGGAGTTCCGCCGCGCGCCCGTGCCGGCGACCCAGCCCGAGGGCGAGAGCTGGTGGGACCGCCTGCTCAAGCGGCTCTTCAAGCCGCGCGAGGTCTCGGCCGGCCCGCGGGTCGGGGCGCCGGGGATCGGCGGCGGCTTCTTCCAGGCGCTCACGATCCTGCTGCTCGCCGCGGGCGCCACCCTCATCGTGGTGCAGGTCGTGCGCTGGCTGCTCGGGCGCCGCCGCGAGGACGCCGACGGCCGGCCGGGCCTGCCGGACCTCGCTCGCGCCGGCGCCGAGCCCCTGCCGGACCCGACGAAGCGCACGGCCGCGGAGTGGCTCGCGGACGCCGACGCCGCCGCCGCGCAGGGCGAGTTCCGCGGGGCCGTGCGCAACCTGTACCTCGCGCTGCTCTCGGCGCTCTGCCGCCGCGGCGTGCTCCGCTACGACCCCGCGCGCACGAACGGCGAGTACGTCCGCAGCTTCCGCGGCGCGACCGACGACCGCGCCGCCTTCCGCGCCGTGACCCTGCTCTCGGACGCCGTGCTCTACAGCGAGCTCGCGGTGGGCTCGCCCCAGTACCAGGGCGCCCGCGGTCTCGCCGTGCGCCTCGCCGGCGACGGCGACGGAGATCGGCCGTGAGCCGCCGCGCTCTCGTGCTCGCCGCCGCGCTGATGGGCTTCGGGCTCGTGCTCGGCGTCGTGGTGCAGGACGTGGGCAAGCGCGGCTCCTTCGCCGGCCGCTTCTCGAGCTGGTCGGCGGAGCCCGAGGGCCTGCGCGCGGCCTATCTCACGCTCGAGCGCGCCGGGGTGCCCGTGACCCGGCGGACCGAGGACCTCGACGATCTGACCCGGACCGACGCCCTGCTGCTCGTCGGCCCGAGCGAGCGGCTGCGCGGCTTCGAGCGGGACGCGCTGCTCGCGTGGGTCGACAAGGGGCACACGCTCGTCTTCATGCCCGAGCGCGACTCGCCGCTCCTCGACAGCCTGGGGCTCGCCTTCACTCGCCTCGCCGGCGGCCTGTCGCCGCGGCCGATCACGGAGGACGAAGACGAGGCCGGGGGCAAGGGGAAGGCGAAGACGAAGGCGAAGACGAAGACGAAGACGAAGACGAAGAAGGACTCGGGCACGGGCACGGGCACGGGCACGGGCACGGGCACGGGCACGGGCACGGGCACGGGCACGGGCACGGACGGGGGGACGGGGACCAAGGCGCCGGCCAGCGCGCCTGCGAGCGCGCCGGCCAGCATGCCGGCGAGCTTCCCGTGGGATCAGAAGGAGGTCGAGGCCGCGGACAAGGCGCCGGTCGAGACGCTGGTGCCGCCGCAGCCGGCCGAGCTCGTCGCCGGCGTCGTCGAGGTGCGGGCCATCGTCGCCGGCGCGCTGCGCGCGACGCGGGCCGACGCGCGCGTCACGCCGCTGCTGCGGGACCCGCAGGGGCGCGACGTGGCGGTGGCGGTCGCCCGCGGGCGCGGCACCGTGGTGGTCGTCGCGGCGCCGGACCTCGTCGCCAACCGCCGGCTCGGCGAGGCGGACAACGCGCAGCTCCTCTTCGCGCTGGCCCGGGCCGCCGTCACGCGCGCGGCGCCGGCGGCGAAGGCGGCCGGAGCGCTGCCCGCGGCCCCCGCGGCGCGGCTCGAGATCGACGAGTTCCACCACGGCTTCCAGGGCAGCCGCACCGCGGTCGGGTATCTCTGGCGCGGCGACCTGCGCTGGGTCGTGCTGCAGCTCCTGTTCCTCGGCCTCCTCGGGCTGCTGCGGGTGTGGCGCCGCTTCGGGCCCCTGATGCCGGCGCCGGAGGCGACGCAGACCCAGCGCGACTACCTGATGGCGATGGCCCGCATCTACCGTCTGGGCGGCCACCGGGCCGCCGCGGCCGAGCGGGTGTGGACCTACGCGCGCCGCGAGGTCGCCGCCCGGCTCGGGCTCACGGCCCGGGGCAAGGAGGCGGCGCCCGAGGAGATGGAGCGCATCGGCCGCCGCGAGGTCGCGCGCCTGTGGCAGCGCGCCGTGCACGCCCGCGCCGCCCTCGACCACCCCGGCGCCAGCGACGGCGACCTGCTCGCCTTCGGCCGCGCCGTCGCGGCCCTCGAGGCCGAGGCGCGCCGCGGCCGCCGCGCCGCCCGGGGGCCCGGCCGCACCACGATGACGATGACGACCCCGCCGCCGGGCCCGCCCCAGGAGCCGAAGCCGGCCGGCGCGCCGCGAGAGGAGACGTAGTGATGGAGATGCAGGGCCAGGAACCCACGGCGTACCAGATCCCCGGCACGGGCGCCCCCGCGACGCCCGCGATCACGGCCGTCGCCTCGCTGCGCGACGGGGTCATCGCCGAGATGCGCAAGGCCATCGTCGGCCTCGACGAGGCGCAGGAGCTGATGCTCATCGGCCTCCTCGCCGGCGGCCACGTCCTGCTCGAGGGCGTCCCGGGCACGGCGAAGACGCTGCTGTGCCGCTCGCTCGCGATGTCGCTGCGCGCCAGCTTCCACCGCGTGCAGTTCACCGCCGACCTCATGCCGTCGGACATCATCGGCACGAACGTCTACCAGATGCAGAGCGGCACCTTCGTGCTCAGCCGGGGCCCGATCTTCACCGACTTCCTGCTGGCCGACGAGATCAACCGCGCCCCGGCGAAGACGCAGTCGGCCCTGCTCGAGGCCATGCAGGAGCACGTGGTCTCGATCGACGGCAAGGAGCACGGCCTCTCGCCCTGCTTCACCGTCTTCGCGACGCAGAACCCCATCGAGAGCGAGGGCACCTACCCGCTGCCCGAGGCGCAGCTCGACCGCTTCATCGTGAAGGTCGTCCTGCCCTACCCCAGCCCCGAGGAGGAGGACGGCATCCTCACGCGCATCCACCAGGGCTTCGATCCGAACGACCTCGCCCTGGCCGGGCTCAAGGAGGTCGCCGACCTCGACGCGATCATGCGGGCGCGCAAGGCGCTCGCCGAGGTCCACGTCGACGCGAAGGTCGTGACGTACGTGCGCAAGCTCGTGTCCGCGACGCGCGGCTCGGCGTCGATCCGCGTGGGCGCCGGCCCGCGGGCCTCGGTGCACCTGCTGGTCGCGTCGAAGGCCCGCGCCGCCCTGGACGGCCACCCGTTCGTCACCCCGGACCACGTGCGCTCGCTGGTGCTGCCGGTGCTGCGCCACCGCATCCTCCTCGACCCCGAGGTGGAGCTCGACGGCGGCACCCCCGAGGAGGTGTTGCAGGAGATCGTCGGTCGGGTGGAGGTCCCGAGGTAACCGTGCTCCCGTCGGCGCGCCTCATCGTGCTGTGCGCCCTGGCGACCGCGCTGGGCGCGGCCCTGCCCGGCGTCCTGCCGTTCGGCGGCTGGGCGATCGTGGCCGTCGACGGCCTCCTCGTCGCGCTCGCGCTCCTCGACGCGCTGGTGCTGGCGCGCCTGCCGGCCCCGCGCCTGACCCGCCGGATCCCGCACCGCCTCGCCGTCGCGCGCTCCTCGGCCGTGACGCTGCAGATCGAGCACGGCGCGGCCGGCACCGCCCGCGCCGGGGCCCGCGTGCCGGTGCGGATCCAGGTGCGCGACGCCTACCCGAGCACCTTCGCCGCGTCGACCGACACGGTGCGCGGCTGGCTGCGCCCCAGCGCGCCGCTCGAGCTCACCTACGACGTGGTGCCGCCCTCGCGCGGCCGCGCCCGCTTCGGCGATCCCGAGTACCGCCTCTCGACCAGCCTCGGCTTCGTCGAGCGCCAGGCGACGGCCGCGGCCACCGAGGACGTCTCGATCTACCCCGACACGCGGCACCAGGCGGCCAAGCTCGCCGAGATGCGCCTCGACTCGCTGCGCGACGTCGGCCTGCGCAACCTGCGGCGGCCCGGCGGCGGCGGCGAGTTCGAGAAGCTGCGCGACTACCAGCCCGACGACTCGTTCCGCGACATCGACTGGAAGGCCACCGCCCGGCGCCACCGCCCGACCACGCGCCAGAAGGAGATCGAGCGCAGCCAGGACGTCATCCTCTGCGTCGACGCCGGCCGCATGATGGCGACCCGCATGGGCCCCCACGACAAGCTCGACTACGCCGCCGAGGCCGCGATGCTGCTCGCGTTCGTGGCCCTGCGCAGCGACGACCGGGTGGGCGTGGTGCTCTTCTCGGACCAGGTGCTCGCCTACCTGCCGCCGGCCAAGGGCCGCGCCCACTACCGCCGCATCCTCGACGTCCTCTCGGGCGTCGAGCCGGCCCTGACGTTCGTCGACTACCGGGCCATGGCGCACCACGTGCTCGCGCGCATCCGCCGCCGCGCCCTGTGCATCATCGTCACCGATCTCTTCGACGGGGTGCAGGCCGCGCCCCTCGCCGACGCCGCGCGCCACCTGTCGCAGCGCCACCTGTGCCTCTGCGTCACCGTGCGCGACCCCTCGCTCGGCCGGGCCGGGTCCGCGCCGCCCGCCGACGCCGGGGACGTCTACACCCGCGCGGTCGCCGTCGAGCTGCTCGAGGAGCGCGAGCGCCTGGCGCAGATCATCTCCGCCCACGGCATGCGCGTCCTCGACACCACGCCCGACGACGTCGCCGTGCGGATGGTGAACCGCTACCTCGAGATCAAGAAGCAGCTGCGGCTGTGAGCGTTGACTCGGTCGCGCGGGTCCGCTGAGCCCGCGGGACGGCGCGACCATCAGGATCGCCTACGCAGAACGCGGGACCAGCCGTCCCGGCCTGTGACCTACCGTCGGTCAGCCTGGGCGTTTGCGCTTGACCTGAGTCGCTGCGGCGCGGTGTAGTCCCCCTGGGGCGGGGGGATGACCGCCAGGTGCCCGTTTGGCCGAGTCGCAGCCGTGCTGAGCCGCTCCCACCGGCGCGCGCTCGCGTTCGGCGTGGCGATGCTGCTCGCCGCCGGCGGCGGCGCCCTCGCGTTGCGCTCCCGCGCGCCGCGGCCCGCCGCGCGCGCCTCCCACGCGCGCTTCAGCCTCACGGACATCGGCGCCGGCCTGCCGCACGCCGGCCAGTGGCGCGAGGGGTTCGCGCTCGCCGATCTCGACGGCGACGGGCGGCTCGATCTCGTCCACGGCCCGCCGCGCAAGGGCGGCGGCCCGCCGCGCATCTTCCTCTTCGACGGCCACGGCTTCAAGCGGTGGACCGCGGCGACGTTCCCGCCGCTGCCCTACGACTACGGCGACGTCGCGGTGGCCGACTTCAACGGCGACGGCCACCTCGACCTCGCCCTCGCCATCCACCTGCGCGGCCTCCTCGTGCTCGCCGGCGACGGGCACGGCAGGTTCAGCGCCTGGTCCGAGGGCCTCCCGCTCGGCCCGGCGGCGTTCTCGTCCCGCGCCCTCGCCGCCGTCGACTGGGATCGCGACGGCACGCCCGACCTCGTCGCGCTCAGCGACGGGCCCCGCCCCTACCGCGGCGCCGCGGGCAAGGCGGCGCTCGGGCTGCGCATCTTCCTCAACCGCCACGGCACCTGGGCCGAGCTCGACGGCGACAACCCGGCGAACACGGGCTTCGGCGACGCGGTCGTGGTCGGCGACGTCGACGGCGACGGCGCGCCCGACGCGCTCGCCGCCAGCAGCGTCGTCGGCGCCCGCACCCTTCTGCACCTGGGCGGCGGCGCCCGCCGGAGCATCGCCGAGCTCGCGGAGCTGCCGCCGCGCGCCCTCGTGCGCGCCGTCGCGCTCGGCGATTTCGACGGCGACGGCCGCCCCGATCTCGCCGTCGCGACCCGGCACCCCGGCCCGGGCGGCTGGGTGAGCGGCATCGATCTCCTGTATCGCCGCGGCGGGCGCTTCGAGCGCCGCGGCGTCCTCACGCTCGGCGGCGGGCACGAGATCGTCGCGCTCGCGACCGGGGACCTCGACGGCGACGGCCGCCGCGATCTCGGCGCGCTGCGCGACGACGGCGCGCTGCTGCTCTTCGCCGGCGACGGCCACGGCTTCGTCACCCCCGACCTCGAGCTGCCCGCGCCGGCGTGGCGCGCCGGGTGCCGCGGCAGCCGCCTGCGCTTCGCCGACCTCGACGGCGACGGCCGCGACGAGATCGTCGCCTCGTTCGGCGACGAGCACGAAGGCGCCGGCGCGACCGGGTGCGGGAGCGGCGGCGGGCTCGCGGCGTGGCGGGTCACGGCCCGGCCGGCCCGACGGTGATCGATGTTCGAACCGCCTTTGAAGAAAGGACTGACGCATGCGAAGACTCGTTAGGCTGCTAGTGTGGCTGGCCGCGTTGTGGGCGCCGGTCTCGGCCCACGCCGTGATCGGCACCCTCGACGTCACGCCCGCCGCGACCCTCCTCGTGCCCTACTTCGAGGTGGACCTCGACGCGGCGGGCGGCACCGACGCGCGCATCACGGTGCTGAGCTCCAGCCCCACGGCCGTGCTGGCGCACGTCGTCGTGTGGAGCGACGCGGCCGTGCCGGTGCTCAACTTCAACATCTACCTGACCGGCTACGACGTGCAGACCTTCACCATGCGCGACGTCCTCGCCGGCAACCTGCCGGCGACCGCCAGCGCCGGGCAGGATCCGACCGACGCCATCAGCCCCAAGGGGGTTACGTCGCAGGACATCAACTTCGCCTCGTGCGCCGGCGTGCTGCCGCCGGCGCCGCTCACCGCCGCGCAGCTCGCCGACCTGCACGCGGCGCTCACCGGCGCGCCCATCCCGGGCGCCGGCAGCCGGTGCGCCGGCCTCGCTCACGGCGACCACGTGGCCCGCGGCTACGTCACGATTGACGTCGTGACCAACTGCACCAATCGCATGCCGCACGAGCCGGGCTACTTCGGGGCGGGCGGGAGCGGCGACGCCGCGCCCTGGAATCTCCTGGTCGGCGACTACGCCCTCCTCGACGCGACCGGGGCGGTGCTCGCGGCCGAGCCGGCGGTGCACCTCGAGGCGAGCGCCACCAACCCGCTCACCTCGACCGCGGGCAGCTACACGTTCTACGGCCGCCTCGTCGGCTGGTCCGCCGCGGACCACCGCGAGCCGCTCGCGACGCAGTGGACCGCGCCGTACGAGGGCGAGGGCGCGCGGCTCATCGTGTGGCGCGACCCCAAGACCGTGCCCGCCACCTTCGCGTGCACCACGAGCCCGAGCTGGTACCCCCTCGGGTACGAGGGCATCGTGGGCTTCGACACCCAGGAGCACCCGACGCAGGTCGGCGTCGTCGCGCCGAGCCACATCCCCGGCGAGCCGCCGCCGCCGTCGCTGCTCCCGGCGGCGGTCAACGTCGTCGCGATCGGCCCCGGCGGCTTCGAGGGCCTGGCGCCGCGGGGCTTCCTCAGCCTCGATCTCAACACGGTCGTCGCGGCGGCCGGCGCCAGCCCGCCCGCCGATCCGGCCGCGGCGCAGGCCTATGTCCTCGGCATCGCGCATCCCGAGGCCGTGCCCGGCGCCTCGCCCCTCACGACCACGTCCAGCGCCGTCCCGCTCGACTCGGCCACGTATGCGATCCACGCGCTGCCCTTCAGTCCCCCGCCCCCGCCCCCCTGGGGCCCGAACATCACGCCCAAGGTGGGCGTCTCCGGCCCGCGGCCGGCGGCGACCCTGCTCCTGCCGTACTTCGAGGTGAGCCTCACCGATCCCAACCAGGCGAACACGACCTTCACGATCACCAACGGCCAGCCCACGGCCACCCTCGCCCACGTCGTCCTGTGGACCGATCTCGGCATCCCCACCTGGGCGGGGAACATCTACCTCACCGGCTTCGACGTCGCGACCCTCGATCTGCGGCTGCTCTTCATGGCCGGCCTGAACGAGCTCAGCGCGTCCGACGGGCAAGACTTTCAGGACCTGGTCTCGCCGAAGGGACCGTTCTCGCAGGACATCAACTTCGCGAGCTGCAACGGCCTGCTGCCGGAGGCCCGCCTCACGGCCGCGCAGCGCGACCACCTGCGCAAGGCGCACACCGGCCAGGGCTCGCCCCTCTGGGCCGGCAGGTGCAGCGGCGCGGCGCTCGGCGACGACATCGCCCGCGGGTTCGTCACCGTCGATACCGTCAACGCGTGCAGCATGATGACGCCCGCGCCCGGCTACTTCATGCCCGGCGGCACCGGCTACGCGACCAACCAGAACTACCTGACCGGGACCTTCACCTTCTTCAACCGCGCGGCGGCCCTGGCGTACGCGGGCCCGGTCGTCCACGTCCAGGCGTTCCCGTCCGATCCCGCGACGTCCACGTCCGGGAACTACACGTTCTACGGCCGCCACGTGGGCTGGAACGCGAGCGACAACCGCGAGCCGCTGGGCACGACGTGGCAGACCCGCTACCACAACGGCGCCACCGCGGCCGAGCGCACCAGCCTCTTCGTGTGGCAGGACCCGGGCGTGCCCGTGAATCCCTTCACGTGCGGCAGCGCGCCCGGGGTCTTCCCGCTCAGCGCCGTGAGCATGGTCGCGTTCGACGAGCAGGAGCACCCGGTCGCCCTCACCGGCACGCTCGCCCCGCGCGTCGCCGCCCGCATCGACGTCGGCCCGGCCGGCCTCAACGTGCCCTTCGCCGCGGGCTTCCTGGCGCTCGACTTCCACGGCGCGACCGGCGCCTCGCCGCCGGCGGATCCCACGGCGCGGCAGGCGAGCGTCACGGCGGTCCACCCGGCCGGTGGCCGGGCGACGGCCCTGGGCGCGTTCCAGATCGACAACCCGGCGAACCCGGCCCCGTAGGCGGCGCGTGAAAGGCGGACACCAATGATGCTGCGAGCCCTTGTCATTGCCTGCGCGACGCTCGGCCTCTCCGTGACGGCCGCCGCGCAGACCTGCGACTCGATGCCCAGTACCCTGTGCACCTGCGCGTGGTCCGGGTACTTCCCTGCGAGCTTCCTGAGCACGACGCCGTGCGACGGCACCATCCCCGACGGGACGGGCAGCGTGACCTCGTCGCTGATGGTCCTGCCGGGCGCGTGCGGCGGCGCCCCGCTCGTCGACGTCAACGTCCACGTGAAGATCCTGCACCAGTCGATCGGCGACCTGACGCTCAAGCTCACGCACCCGAGCGGCGCGACCGCGACGCTGCTGGTCCGGCCGGGGGCGACCGGCGGCCCGTCCGGCGACTGCAACCGCGACGACCTGGACGTCACGTTCTCGGACCAGACGGCCGGGCAACTGGGCACCTGCGACCTCACCATCCCCGCGCTCCACGGCACGCTCCGGCCGGCCACGCCGCTGAGCGGCTTCGTGGGTCTCGCCCGCCAGGGCGTCTGGACGCTCACGGTCCAGGACGCGAAGGCCACCGGCCTCGGCGCCATCGAGAGCTGGTCGCTCGACCTGCCGTGCGAGATGCCGGCCGTGAGCATCGCCGCGACCACGCCGACGACGCGCGAGGGCGCGGCGCCGGGCCGCTTCACGGTGACGCGCACCGGCGCCGCGGCCGCGGACCTGACGGTGCAGTACGCGGTCTCCGGGACCGCCGCCGCCGGCACCTACACGGCGCTGCCGGGGAGCGTGACGCTCGCGGCCGGCAGCAGCACGGCCACGATCAACGTGGTCGTCGCGGCGGCGCCGGCGACGAGCGAGACGGTCATCGTCACGCTGGCGCCGGCCGTCGGCGAGCTGTTCAACCTCGCCACCCCCGCCGCGGCCACGGTCACGATCGTCTCCCCCTCGTGCGGGGACGGGTTCGTCGACGAGGGCGAGGAGTGCGACGACGGCAACACCATCGACACCGACACGTGCCTCTCGACCTGCAAGCTCGCCACCTGCGGCGACGGCTTCGTCGGTCCGGGCGAGGAGTGCGACGACGGCAACCTCGACGACCACGACCACTGCACGGCGACCTGCACGATCGCGCGCTGCGGCGACGGCGTCGTGGGCCCCGGCGAGGAGTGCGACGACGGCAACACCGTCAACACCGATGCGTGCACGAACGACTGCAAGCTGGCGCGCTGCGGCGACGGCGTCGTCGGCCCGGGCGAGGAGTGCGACGACGGCAACACCGTCGACACCGACTGGTGCCTGAACACGTGCACGATCGCCCGCTGCGGCGACGGCGTGGTCGGCCCGGGCGAGCAGTGCGACGACGGCAACACCGTCAACACCGACGGGTGCACGAACGACTGCAAGCTCTCGAGCTGCGGCGACGGCGTGCTCGGCCCCGGCGAGGAGTGCGACGACGGCAACGCCATCGACACCGACTGGTGCACCTCGGCCTGCAAGCTGGCGCGCTGCGGCGACGGCATCGTGGGCCCCGGTGAGGAGTGCGACGACGGCAACACTGTCGACACCGACGCCTGCTCGAACACCTGCCGCGTCAACGTGCCGGTGACGCCGACCCCGACCCCCGACAGCGGCTGCGGCTGCCGCACGGCCGGCGGCTCGTCGGCGACGCTCGCGTGGGGTGCGCTGCTGTGGGCGGGCCTGGCCCTCGGGCGCCTGCGGCGGAGGCGCGCGTCGCGCCGGAGGTGACGGCTACTCCGTCCCGCTCGCGGCCTCCGCCGGCTCGGCGGCGGGGGCCGCGTGCGCCACCGAGGGGGCCCGCAGCACACCACCAGCCTTGCGGTCCGACACCTTGAGCAGGATGGCGAAGACCAGGCCGACGGCCCCGAGGCCGGCGAACATGATCTGGCTCCAGGTGTAGCCGCCGGTCCGGTCGCGGAGCTGGCCGTTCAGGAACGGGAAGGCCGCCAGCCCGAGGTTCTGGACCGCCGTGCACAGGCCGAAGGCGGTCCCCACGTAGCGCTTGTCCACCACCAGCGGGATCGAGGGCCACATCGCCGCCGGCACCAGCACGAAGGCGACCCCGAGCAGCACCATCGAGACCCGCGGATCGATCCGGCTCAGACCCATGGCCGCGTGGCAGGGGATGAGGATGAGCGAGCCCACGACCATCAACGTGGCGCGGCGGCCGATCCGGTCGACCAGCTTGCCCGCGAACGGTGCGCACATCATCGAGGCGAAGATGATGATGCTCGTGACCCCGGGCGCCGTGCTGAACATGTGCGCGAAGTTGCCGAACACCTGGGACAGGAAGCCGCCCGACGTCGCGGCGGTCGACGGGAAGCCCCACTTGGCGTGGAACATGTCCGTCGAGAGCGACGTGAACGGGAAGATCGCCGAGTAGAACGTCACGCACAGCAGCGTGATGAACCAGAACGAGGCCCCGAAGCGGCGGAAGGCCCCGAAGTCGAGCTTGTCGCTGCTCTCGTCGGACAGCTTGAGGATGCGCTCCCCGCGCAGGTCCATGGCGTTGTAGGCGAGGTTCGCGAGCACCGAGAAGACCGTGAAGAGGAACGCCGCCCAGAGCGCGTACTTGTAGCCACCGTAGTACTTGGCGATCAGCTCCTCGGTGTTGAAGCTGAAGAGCGTGCCCACGCGGCTGATCGTGAGCGTCACGCCGAAGGCGAACGCCAGCTCCTTGCCCTTGAACCAGCGGGCCAGGATGACGCTCTGCGCGACGACCAGCGACTCCGACCCGGCCCCGAAGATCAGGCGCCCGGCGTACAGCTCCCAGCTGTTGCGGGCGAGCGCGACGCCGAGCGCGCCGACCGCCACGAGCGCCGAGAAGAGCAGGCTCGCCCGGCGGGTGCCCAGCCGGTCGACGAGGAAGCCGCCGAAGAAGACGATGAGCACCGCGGCCACCGAGTAGGCGGTGTACGAGTTGCCGATGGTGCTGCGGGCGAGGTGCAGCTTCTCCGTCAGCGACGTCGACAGCGCGCCGATGCTGTCGTACGCGAAGTAGCTGCCGAACGGCAGCAGCGCGGCCAGTCCGAGGAGCGTGTAGCGGTACAGGGTCCTGGACGGGTGGAAGACGCCGGCGACGGTGGTGGCTTCGGCCATGGAGGCTCCTCGCGCCGGACCATAGCATCCGCGTCGGGCCGGGTCGAGGAGGCGCCCCGCTCACACCGGCATGATGCCGTGCTTGCGCCAGGGCCGCTCCATCTTCTTGTTCCACGCCAGCTCGAGGCCGCGGAAGAGGCGCGCGCGGGTCTCGCGCGGATCGATGACGTCGTCGATGGCCGCCCAGCCGGCGCTCTTGTAGATGCTGATCATGTCGCGGATCTTCGCGAGCAGCTGCTCCTTCACCTCGGGCGGCGGCTCTTGCCCGCCGAAGAGCTTGATGCCCGCGATGCCGAGCATGCCCTCGGCGCCCATCACCGCGATCTCCGCGTTCGGCCACGCGACCAGCAGGTCGGGCTCGTACGCCCGCCCGCACATGACGTAGTAGCCCGCGCCGTAGCCGCGCCGCAGGACCACGGTGAGCTTCGGCACCGTCGCCGACGCCATCACGTGCAGCATCTTCGCGCCGTGGCGGATGATGCCCTCGTGCTCGACCTTCGAGCCCACCATGAACCCCGGGACGTCCATCAGGAAGACGAGCGGGAGGTTGTAGGCGTCGCAGATCTGCATGAAGTGCGCCGCCTTGTCGGCGGAGTTGTTCTCGAGGATGCCGCCGAGCTGACGCGGGTTGTTCGCGACCACGCCGACGGGGTAGCCGCCGATGCGCGCCAGGCAGGTGATGACCGAGCGCCCGAACTTGGGCTTCACGTCGAAGATGCGGCCGTGGTCGACGACGAGCTTGATCACCTCGTACATGTCGTAGGCCTGCCGCGTGTTCTCGGGCAGGAGCTCGAGGAGCCGCTCCTCGCGGCGGTCCACCGGGTCGTCGCAGGGCACGACCGGCGGCTTCTCCTCGCAGTGCTGGGGCATGTACGAGAGGTAGTCCTTGATCGCCGCGATGCAGGCCTCGTCGCTCTCGACCTCGAGGTCGCCGACGCCGGACTTCTCGCAGTGGACCTTCGAGCCGCCCAGCTCCTGCTCGCTCACCTCCTGCCCGGTCGCGGCCTTGACGAGCGGCGGCCCGCCGAGCGCCATCGAGCCGACGTCCTTCACCATCGGGACGAAGTCGGCGAGGCCGGGGATGTAGGCGGTGCCCGCGGCGCCCGGGCCGACCATGGCCGCCACCTGCGGCACGACCCCGCTCATCACCACCTCCTCGCGGAAGAGGTAGCCGGTGCCGGCGAAGTAGCTGACCATGTCGGGGTGCGCGCCGGAGGGGTCGATGCGCGCGCCCGCCGAGTCGATGAACCACACCATCGGGCACCGCGAGCGCAGCGCCAGCTCGCGGAGGCGCGAGACCTTCACCTCGCCGGTGAAGCCGATGGAGCCGCCCTTGACGGTGAAGTCGTACGCGGCGGCGCAGACCATGCGGCCGTTCACCTTGCCGTAGCCGCAGATCACCGCGTCGGCGGGCGGCTTGTCGGGCCCCTGCCCGCCCATGGTCGTGCCGTGCAGCCCGACCTCGGCGAACGTGCCCTCGTCGTAGAAGCGGGCGAGCCGCTCCCGCGCCGTCAGCTTGCCGCGCTCGTGCTGCTTGCGCACCCGCTCCTCGCCCCCGAGCCGCTTCGCCTCGGCGCGGCGGCGCTCGAGCTCGTCGACGAGCTCCCGCATCGTCATGGGACGACCTCCCTGTCTCTCCGAGCTGTCAGGCGCGCGCCCCGGCGGCGGCGCTGTCCGTGGTCGGATGGTACGAGTCGAGCTGCAGCAGCGCGCGGGCCTGCTCGACGGTGGCGGGCGCGCGCCCGACGGCGCGGCACAGCGCGGCGGCCTGCGCCACCAGGTCGCCGTTGGAGCGCGCCATCTCGCCCGAGGGCAGGTAGAAATTGTCCTCGAGCCCGACGCGCACGTGGCCGCCCAGGCTGAGCGCGGCCGCGGCGAGCATCCACTGATCGCGGCTGATGCCGATGACCTTCCAGGTCGCGCCGCGCGGCAGGTTCTCCGCCTGGAACGCGAGGTGCTTCGCCGTCGCCGCGATGCCGCCGGTGACGCCCATGATGAGCGAGAAGTCCAGCGGCGGCCGCAGCACGCCCATGTCGAGCAGCGGGAGGGCCGAGCTCACGTGCCCGGTGTCGAAGCACTCGAGCTCCGGCTTCACCCCGGCGCGGTTCATGTGCTCGAGCAGGAGGATGATGTCCTTGAACGGGTTCTGGAACACCAGCTCGAACACCATCGCCTTGCGCTCGGGCGAGTACTTGGCGTAGTTCATCGAGCCCATGTTGAGGGCCCCGATGTGCGGCCGCAGCTCGGTGATGTGGCCCACCCGCTCCGCCATCGGCAGCCCGATCGCGCCGGTGGAGAAGTTGATGAGGATCGGGCAGGCGGCGTTCACGGCCGCCTTGATCTCGCCGTAGCGCTCGACGCGGAAGCTCGGCCGGCCGTCGTCCTCGCGGGCGTGGATGTGGACCACCGCCGCGCCGGCCTCGTAGGCCCGGCGGCACTCCTGCGCGTACTCCGCCGGGGTGTACGGGATCGCCGGGCAGTGCTTCTTCGTCGTCAGCGCGCCGGTGCAGGCGCAGGTGATGATGCAGGTGTCCGCGGTCGTGGCTGCCACCGTCTCCGTACCCATCGTCCCTCTCCTCCGTCCCAGGTAGGGTCAGCCCGCGCCGCCGTCAAGCCGCTCAGAACCGCAGACCCACCGCGACGCGGTACTGCGGCACCGAGAACGGCCACCCGCGCGTCTGCGGGATCGGGACGTCGAGCTCGAAGGCGTTCACCGTCAGCGCGAAGCGCCCGCCGAGCGCGCGGGTCACGCCCAGCGGTCGGATCGTGAGGTACGGCCCGACGTTGCCGGCGGGCGTCCCGACGGTCTCGAACAGCAGCACGGCGAGGCCCACGCCGAAGCCGGACGTGATGTCCACCTTCGGCGACACCGGCCAGCGATAGCCGGCGACCAGGTAGACGTTCAGCGAGCCGGCGGCGGTCTGGCCGCGCTCGACGCTCATCCAGGGGTTCCACTCGAGCCCGCCCTCGAGCTCGAGCCGCCGCCAGGTGAAGACCAGGCCGCCGGCGCCGGCGAACGCGGGCTGGTTGATGGCCGCGCCGGCGCGCAGGACGCCCCGGAGGCTGGTCGTGGGCGCGGGCGCGGGCGCGGGCACGGCCACCGGCACCGGCACCGGCACGGGCACGGGCACCGGCACCGGCACGGGCACGGGCGTGATCGCCTCGGCCCGGGCCGGCCGCGGCGCGACGGCGCCGAGCCCGACCAGGAGGACGAGGAGGGCGGCGGCGGCGCCCCGCCGGCGGCGCCGGCGTCCGGCGGCGCGCGCGACGGCGAGCAGCGTGCCGAGCGCGAGCAGCGCGAGCGCGCCCGGGCGCGCGCCGCCGCCGGCCGCGCACCCGCCCGCGGACGTCCCGTCGCTGAGGCCGTTCGTGATGAGGTCCGCGTGGACCGCGTTGCCGCAGTAGCCGTTGGCGAGGTCGCAGCCCGGCTCGTAGGTGAGCCAGGTGTCGAGGATGGCGGTGAGCGCCACGTGCGTCTGGTCCCGCGCCGCCGGCGACGCCGTGGCGAGTAGCCCGTAGAGCGCCTCGGTGGCGCGGGCGGCGGCGTCGAGCTGCGCGACGCGCCACGGGCGCGGGGTGTCGCACTGGTCGAGCAGCGTCTCGTGCGGCGGGCCGTCGCGCTCCTCGTCGAGATCGCCGCGGATCGCGTCCTCCCAGTTGGCGACGGCCTGGACCTTGAACCAGCTCGCGTCGCGGTACATGTGCGTGAAGGCGTCCTGCAGCGCGTGCAGCGCCCGGCCCGCGCGGTAGTAGAAGCGCGCGAGCGGCCAGCGGATGGTGCCGACGTAGGGGATGGCGACCTCGACGTCGTCGGTCGCGGCTGGGTCGACGGCGCCGTCGTCGGCGACGCCGGCGAGCGCCTGCGTCACCTCGGCCTCGATGAAGTCGCGGCAGCGCCGGAGCGCCGCCACGTTGCCGTCGGACCCGTCGTCGGCCAGCCGGCGCAGGCAGTGGGCGGGCTGGTCCGCGTCGTCGTTCGCGGCGGCCGCGAGCGCGCCCAGATCGAAGTCCGGCAGCCCGCGCGCGTCGTTCGAGCGCACGCCCAGTACGAACGCGAGCGCGTAGAGGTTCCGGTCGTACTTGCTGGTGTCGAACTGCTGCCGGTCGAAGAAGGTCGCGTCCGCGCCCGTCGGTGCCGCCGGCGCGACGCCGCCCCGGTAGCCGACCTTCTGCAGCGCCGCCGCGACCATCCGCTCGTGGCAGTTCGCGTGCAGCGGGTCCTCGATCTCGAACGCGCGCGCGGGCGCGGGGGTGGCGGCGAGGGCGAGCGCGAGGGCGAGCGCGACGAGACCCAGACGAGAGGCGGACATTGCGGCATCGTACCCCAACTGACCGTCGGCGCACAAAAGCCCGGCGGCCGCGGGCGATGCTAGGATGGAGGCGATGCCCCGCGTGACCTTCCAGCCCTCGGGCAAGGCGTTCGACGTGCGCCGCGGCGGCACCGTGCTGCGCGCCGCCGTGCGCGCGCGCATGCACCTGGGCCGCTCCTGCCGCGGCGACGGCGTGTGCGCCGCCTGCAAGGTCCGCGTCCTCGCCGGCGCGGCGCACCTCGCCCCCCCGACCCCCGTCGAGCAGCGCCTGATCGCGCGCCGGCCGCTCGACGCGGACGAGCGCTACGCCTGCCAGGCCCGCGTGCTCGGCGACGTCACCGTGACCACCAGCTACTGGTAGCCGCGGCGGCGCACCGCGGCGCCGCGCCCGTCACAGCAGCTCGTACAGCTGCCGCGGCCCGAGCAGCTGCACCGCCACCTGCCCGAAGATGATCGTGTCCCCGGACGCCACCGGCGTCGGCGCCGCGGCGGTGAGCCGGCGGCCGTTCACGCTCGTGCCGTTGAGCGAGCCGGCGTCGATCACCTCGACGTGCTCGGGATCGAGCACGCGGAAGTGCGCGTGGAGCTTCGACACCGACGCGTCCCGCAGCACGATGTCGCAGTTCTGGGCGCGCCCGACGGCGATCCGGTCGCGGTACGGATTGAGCGGCCCCTTGATGACGGGCACGACGCGCGCGTTCGCGAGCCGCCCGGCGCCCGCCGCCTGCGGCACCTCGTCGAAGCTCACGACGTCGGTCTCGAACTCCAGGCGCTGCGTGAAGTCGGCCACGGCGCTGGTCGAGATGCCCGTGGTGCGCGCGAGGCGCCGCCGCAGCAGGAACGGATTCGCGAACTGCTGCGTGAACTCCGGCAGCGACAGCGTCCGCCGCAGCCGCCGCCATTCCATCAGGCTCTCGCCCGCATCCCCCTCGGGTACCATGACCAGAACACGATATTCGTCCATCCAGAAAGGATCAAGCCCGACCGCGGGACGAGAGCCGCCGCGCCGAAGTTACGCAGACTGCCCGGAAAGCGCTTGACACCCTGCAATCCTCAACTATATTGGCACGGCTTCACGGTGATGCGGGGTGGAGCAGCCTGGTAGCTCGTCGGGCTCATAACCCGAAGGTCGCAAGTTCAAATCTTGCCCCCGCTACTGCGAAAACGCGGAGTTGGCCTCACGGCTGACTCCGCGTTTTGCTGTTCGGGCCATTTTCGGGCCACGCGCCGCGGACCTGTACCCTGTCCTGCTCCCGCAAAACCGAGATCTTGGTTGCGGGAAGGACGGTCGCTTGCACGCGGTAGGAGTGGACCGTGGCACGGCCAGTCAAGCACTACGGCAGGTGGCGCATCCGGTGGCTCGACGCCCGCGGCGAGCGCCGGAGCGAGGTCTTCGAGAAGCACCGTGATGCCGAGCTCGCGCTGCAGCGGCACGAGGTAGAGGCCGAGGAGATCAGGCGCGGCCTCCGCCCCGCCCCGCTCGAGTCCCGCACCTTCGGTGAGCTCGCCGACTACTGGCTCGAGCACCGCGCCTCACGCAAGCGCTCGGAGAAGGACGACCAGAGCATCATCCGGCGGCATCTCCGGCCGGCGTTCGGGGCCCTCCCGCTCGTCGAGGTCGACGTCGTGCGCATCGACGCGCTCATCACCTCGATCGGCGGCAAGAAGACGCTGCACAACATCCTCACCCTGCTCATCTCGATGCTCAACCTGGCCGTCGAGCTGAACTGGCTCGTCAAGCGCCCGCGCGTCCGCAAGCCCCGCATCGCCCTCGTGAGCCACGACTTCCGCTACCTGCGAACCAAAGAGGAGATCGACAAGTTCCTGCGGGCGGCCCGCGAGGCCGACGAGCTGCTGTTCGTCCTCTACGCCGCCGCCGTCTACACCGGCATGCGGGCCGGCGAGCTCGCCGGCCTCCAGTGGGACGACATCGACCTCGGCAAGCGGCTCATCACCGTGCAGCGCTCCTTCGACGGGCCGACCAAGGTCGACGAGGTGCGGTACGTCCCGATCCTTGACCCGCTGCTGCCGGTACTGCGCGAGTGGCGGCTCCGCTGCCCCGGCGTCCTCGTGTTCCCCAACGAGGCGGGGCGGATGCACAAGCCCTCGGCGCGGATCTTCCAGGAGAGGTTCCACAAGGTGCTCGTGAAGGCCGGCTTCGCCGAGGAGATGCGGAACGGCAAGCGCCGGACATACATCACCTTCCACGGCACCCGCCACACGTTCGCCTCGCACTGGATGATGAACGGCGGGGACATCTTCCGGCTGCAGCGCATCGGGGGCTGGAAGTCCTTCGCCATGGTGCAGCGCTACGCCCACCTCGCCCCCGAGGCGTTCTCGCAGGACTACGAGCGTCTCGGAAAGCACGTCCCCACCGAACTCCCCGCGACCGTCATCCCGTTCCCGAGCGGATCCGCGAACTAGCCCCTGCGCTCGGCCATCCCCGTCGAGAAACCAGCTCCCGCAAATCCGGCGCCTTGGTTGCGGGATTGCCGCCTGGGTTCTCGGGCTAGCGTCGATTCAGCAAGGGCAGCAACGCCCACATGCTCCGGAGGATCCATGCAGGCACCTGACGACCCCGAGGTCTTGAACTACCCGCAGACGGCCGCCTTCTGCGGCTTTCGACTCGGCACCTTGTACAGCTTGGTCTCGAGGAAGCGGATCCCGCACCTGCGCCTCGGGAAGCGCTTGGTGCGGTTCCGCCGCAGCGAGCTCGAGAAATGGCTCGATGAGCACCGCGTGGAGCCCACGCACCCGTAGCGCGCACACGTTCAACGCCGACACCGTCGGCACAACGACAGGGCCCCCGCGCATGGCCCATCAAGACTATGCGCGGGGGCAGAAGGAGAACCGGACCATGAAGAGTGTACCGTCGTCCCCCGCCGCGAACAACACCATGCACGCCGTGCCCCCGGTGCCGCAGCCGCCGGTCCCGCAGCCTTGGCCGGCGCCGCCCCAGCCGCCCGTCTACGCCCCGCCTGTGCCGCCGACGCCGCCGGCCTACGCCGTCCCTCAACCGCCGGCGCCGCCGATGCCGCCCGTCTGCGCGCCGCCGACGCCGCCCTCGGCGCCGCCGCAGCCCCCCACGGCCCTCCCGGCGGTGCCGCCGCCGCCGTTCTACGCGGTCGCCCCGCTCCCGCCCGCGCCGCCGGCGCCTCCGCCGATGACGCCTGTGCCGCCGACCGTGGCCCCGACCCCGGCCGCCGGGGAGGAGCCCACCGTGGTCACCGCCACGCCTCAGCCGAGCTTCGTCATGGAGAACGCCGACGACGTCTCCGACGAGGTGGACGAGCCCGGCAAGGCGAACGGTGCGCTCCGGCACCTGCGCGTGGAGAACAACAAGGTCATGCTCATCCGCTTCATCACGAAGGCGTGGCTGACGATGGCCATGCACTTCGGCGTGAAGGTGGACTCCGACACGAGGCTCTCCCTCGGCTGCAACGGCCCGGGCTGCGCCCTGTGTCTCGCCGGCCTCAAGGCGGTCGTCACGCACCACTTGCCCGTCTTCTCCGTCGACGAGGCCGACGTCTGCATCATCACCCTGTACCGCGACAGCGGCGCGGGCTCGCTCCGCGCCCAGGTGCTCTCGCTGCTGCGCCAGGCCAACTACCTCGACCTCGTCGTCGGCATCACCAAGAGCAACTGGCGCTACACGGCGAAGATCGTGAAGGTCCGCGACACGCAGATGCCCGGCGAGGACGGCGCCTACCTCGGCGACGACATCCTCCGCGACTACTTGGCCCGCGGTGGCTTCTCCCCGGAGGACGTGGCCGCCACTGTCGAGCGGCGACCGAATCAGGTGCTGCTCGCCGACGTCCCCGGCCTCGTCGGCCGGATCAAGCTGCTGCACCCGACCCTCGACGTGGCGAAGCTGTAGCGGGCGATGAGCGGCGCCCGCTGCATGCACATCCAGACCCCGACGGAGCTCGAGGAGTTCCGCAAGAACGACCTGACCGTGGATGCGCTGCAGCGGGCGCTGGACGTCTCGGGCGCCGTCCTCGTTGCTCTGCCCGTCGGGGTGGGGAAGACGCACCTGCTCGATCGGTTCGTCGAGCACCACCGCCACGCCGACCGCTACGACCTCCTCCTGTACCTGACCTCGCAGCGGGCCATCATCAACGAGCGGCCGTGGGTGCAGGCCATGAGCGGCCTGTCCGGTGCGGCCGCCAAGAAGTACGACGTCGCGGTGCTCCAGGGCCGGCCGCGGCACCGCTGCGGATCTCTCGACGCCGCCTGGGCCGAGTACGAGGCGGCGAGCTGCGGCCTCCTCGGCCGACAGCAACTGTGCCCGACGTGCCCCAACGAGCGCGGCTGCGACTGGCCGGAGCAGTTCACGAAGGCCCGCCTGTGTGGCAAACGGGTGATCGTGGCCACCCAGGCCCAGCTCGCCGCCGTGCCCACCTTCGTCCTGAAGGTCAAGCTCAAGACGGGCGCCCAGCGCATCGCCGTCATCCTCGACGAAGCCACCGTGCTCGACACGCGACTCCGGGCGCGCCTGGACTTCGCCACCGTGGAGCAGTCGCTCGCCGTGTTCGAGGAGATTCACCAACTGCGCCCGCGGCGCCGGACCGCCCTCGACCGCTGGCTCGACGCACACGAGTTGCTGCTGGACCCGCTGCAGGACCCTGGCGATCTGCAGCCGCTGCCCTGGCTCGACAACGCCCTCGTCGCCGAGTTGCAGGAGCGCGGGTACGCCCGCTTCGGCAACAGGTTCCGGTTCCTGGGCTTCGAGATGGCATCGCTGGCGTTCTCACGCCGATGGCGGGGGAGCGACACGATCGAGTTCGTGCGGCGGCCGCTGCTGCGCGGCACCGACTACGTGATCGCCGCCGCGGACGTGCCGCTGGAGCTCGCCCGGCATCGCCTCGACGAGCCCGGGCTGCAGCAGTTCTGCTCGGGCGTCACGTTCGCCAACGTGAACTCCGAGGTCTACAACATCCGCGCCGGCCTCGGCGCTGCCTGCCACTTCCGCAAGAACAGCCCGCAGATCTTGTTCACCGTCGCGCAGCTCGTCGACAAGCTCGCGGCCGAGAACAAGCGGGCCGTGATCATCACGAAGAAGAAGTTCGCGCTCGAGGTGGCCGCGCTGCTGCAGAACTACCTGCGCGAGATCACCGGGAAGAAGTACCGGGTCATGGCGAACGCCGCCGCGAAGAAGATCACCGACCCGCTCATCGTGCCCGTGATCACCTACGGCGTGCAGGGGGTGAACGTGTACGAGAACTTCGACGCCGCCCTCGCGGTGAACTCGTACAACGCCCGCGAGGACGTGCTCACGGCCTACGTCAACGACGGCCACCGCCCCGACGAGCAGGTC
>DASXVK010000225.1:0-2588 GCA_036504295.1 Polyangia bacterium | reverse complement strand
CGCCGGGACGCGCGCGCGAGCGGCCGCGCGCGGACCTGCGCGGTGAGCGCGTCGACGCGCTCGAACTTCGCCTGGCCGGGCGCGCGGAAGGTCGCGCTCGGCGGCGGCGGCGGCGCGATCGGGCGCGGCCGCCGGTACGGGTCCATCGCGACGCTGGGGCCGTCGAGCAGGTCGTCGAGCCCCGGCGCGCCCCGCGGGGGCTTCGCCATGGAGGGCGCGGCCTTGCCCAGCGGCGCCGCGGTCTGAGCCGCCGGCCGCGGCGCGGGCATCTTCGCCGGGGCCGCCGGCGCGGGCTCGGCCGCCGCCCGATCGCCCCAGCCCGGCCGGGCCGCGGCCACCGCGCGCGGCGCGTCGGCCGCGCCCTTCTTCTCCTTGCGCGCCTCGGCGCGCTCCTCCGCGGGCTTGGCCATGGCCGGCGCCGGCGCGGCGGTCGCGGGCGCGCCGGTCGCGATCCGGCCGCCGGGCGCGTTCGCGAAGCCGCTGCTGCCGCGCCCCGCCGCGCCCCCGCCGCCGCCCTTGGTGGCGAGGTCGCCGATGGTGCCGAGGCCGGCGCTCTTGTCGGCCGCCTCCGCCTCCGCGGACACCGCGTCCCCGTCCTTGAGCGCGAGCTGCTCGCCCGCGCCGGTCAGGCGGCGCCGCGAGTGGACGCCGAAGCGCCGCTCCATCTCCGCGTTCTCGAGCACCAGCATCGAGGTGTACGGGGTCACCAGGCCGTAGCGCGTCGAGAGCGCGATGACCTCGCGTCGGCGCGGCCCTTCGGCGCCGTCGTCCTCGGCCAGGAGCTGATCGATGCGCTGCTTGGCCCACAGGCGGCCGAGGGCCTCGCCGCCGCCGGCGCTGCCGCCGAGGCCAACGGGGGTGACGAGCTGGAAGGGCTGGCCGCCGACGTCGCCCTTGAGCACGATGTCGCCGGCCCCGCCGGGCGGGGTGAAGCGGCCGACGACGAAGAGGTCGTCGCCGTCGACGATGGTGGGCGGGAGGCCGGGGAAGACGTCGGTGGTCCCGGGGGTCGTCAGGCTGAGCTCGGCGCGCTCGAGCGCGGGCCGCAGCTCCGCCGCGACCAGCTCCCAGGCGGCGCGGTCGGCCTCGTCGCCGCTCGCGAGGTAGCGGGCGCGGCCGCCGGTGCGCCGGGCGAGCGCGTCGAGGAAGAGCTCGTCGACGTCGGCGCCGACGCCGAGGACGAGCAGGCGGGCCCGGGCCGCGGCGAGGGTCGCGCCGGCGCGCTGCACCAGCCGGGGCCGGTCGAGCTCGCCGGCGGCCGCGGTGCCGGGGCCGACGTAGACGATGCGCCCGCCGCCGCCCGCGGGCAGCAGCCGCGCCGCCTCGCCGAGCGCGCGCTCGAGGTCGGTCGCGCCGCCGGGCGTACGGCCGCGCAGGAAGGCGAGGGCGCCCTGCCGGCGCTCCTCGTCCGCCGGCCCGAGGCCGTCGCCGTAGCGGGCGCAGAAGCTGTCGCAGGCGAGCAGCGCGAAGCGGTCCTGCGCGTCGAGCGACGCGATGAGGGCGGCGGCGCTCGCCCGCGCGGTGGCGAGGTGCTCGGGGGCCATCGCGTGCGAGGTGTCGACGAGGATGACGTAATCGAGGCGCGCCGGCGCGGCGGCGGCCGGCAGGCGCGGGTGGAGCGCCGCGAAGAAGAAGCCCTGGGTCGGCTGACCCCCGGCGGCGGGGACGACCGCGGTCGCGAAGCGCACCGCCGGCGCCCGCGTGCGGGGCCGGAACTCGACCACGAAGTCGTCGGCGGGCACGAAGCTGCGGGCCGAGGCGCGGACCCGGCCGCCGGCCGGCGTCAGCTCCTGCTCGGCGTCGGCGAGCGGGGTCGCGAGCCCGGCGATGCCGCCGGCGTGCGCGATGTCGACGCCGATGGCGAGGCGGCCGATGGCGGTCGCCTGGGCGCGCGCGGCGGCCATGGGGAAGACGTAGCGGAAGCGGTCGCCCTCGAGGCGCAGCGGCTGCACGTACGTGAGCACCACGCGCCGCGACTGGTGCGGCTCGATCGGGAAGATGCGCAGCTTCACCTGGCTCGCGCCGCTCCACTCGGCGAGCGCCGGGTCGAGCATCTCGTCGACGACCGTCTCGAAGATCTGGCGGGCGCGCTGCCGCTCGAGCACGGCCGAGTCGCGCAGCACGCCGTCGACCTCGAGCTGCAGCCGCGCGAGCACCGCGCCGCGCGGGATCGGGAAGCGGTAGGTGCCCTCGAGCCGCTGGCCCGAGGAGTTGTAGAAGCGCTCGTCGACCTCGGTGCGGGCGAAGCCGTCGCGGATCGTGACGTTCACCTTCGCCTGGGCGAGCGAGATGGCGCGGGAGCGGTGCCCCGAGCGCGGCTCGCGCCCGTCGAGCGTGCCGAAGCCGCGCGGCGGCGGCGTGGCCGCGGGGGCGGCGATGACCGGCTCCTCGACGCCCATCTCGGGCGGCAGCAGCGGCCGGGGCAGGTCGGCGACGTAGGCGGTCTCGCGCAGCGGCGGGCGGCCGGCCACGAGCGCGACCTGCTCGCCGGCGCGGAGCGTCAGCCGCTCGCGCCCGGTGGCGACGTCGACCGCGCCGCGGGCGATGCGCAGGAGCACCCGGGCGGGCGCCGTCGCGGCGGCCCCGTC
>DASXVK010000224.1:0-1628 GCA_036504295.1 Polyangia bacterium | reverse complement strand
GGCTCGTCGAGGGGGTCCAGCTCCACGAGCCGCGACGCCGCCTCGGCCGCGGTGGCGACGTCGCCGGACGCCTCGGCGGCAAGCGTCAGCCGCTCGAGGACGTCGACGACCCGGCGCTCCACGGAGACCGCGCGGGTCGCGCGCCAGTCGTCGAAGTCCGGCGAGTCACGGAGCGAGAAGCCCGCCAGGAACGGTCCGCGCGCGAGTGCGGCGGCCTCGGCGAGCCCCGCGCCATCACCGCGCGCGGCAGCCGCGTCCAGGCGCGCGAGGTCGAGGGTGACGTCGTCGTCGATCGCCAGGGCGACGGTCGCCCGGTCGACACGCAGCCAGCGCTCCCCGAGCGCGGACCGCAGCACCGACAGCGTCCGCCGGAAGGCTCCGCGGGCACTCTCGTCGTCCGACTCCGGCCAGAAGATCGCGGCCAGCTCGTCGCGCGCATACGGCCGGCCCTCGACGGCGAGCAGTGCCATCATCGCGAGCGCCTTGCGCGTATCGACGCGCAGGGGCGACCCGTCGACGAGGACCTCGAGCGGACCGAGGACGCGGATGTCGAGCGGCATGGCGCGTAACGGTACAACGCGGTCCGATGATCTCGTAACGTTCCGGGAACGTCCTCCCTCCAGAGTCGGTGTCATGTCCTCGTCCCGTCTCCGGCCTGCACCCGTCGCATGGCTCCTGGCGATGCTGGTCATCGTCGTCAGCGGCTGGATCCTGCTGCCGTTCCCGCGCCGTCCGACGGGCTGGGAGGAGATCGTCTGGGCGATCGGGTTCGGGGTGGGATTCACGACGGTCGGCGCGGTCCTCGTGGACCGCAGGCCAAGGGAGCCCGTTTCCCGGATCACCATGGCGATCGGGCTCTCCGTGATCGCCGCGATAGCGCTCCGGGCGTTCGCCGTGTGGGCGGAGGCGAGGCCCGGGCCCATCCCCCCGATCGCCATCGTGGCCGCCAACGCATCGGCAGCCATCCAGGTCGTGGCCTTCCTAGTCGCTGGAGCCTTCCTGCTGGTCCGCTTTCCGGACGGTCGCCACGCGGGTCGGCTGGCGACCGCTGTCGACGCGCTGGTTGCGGTGATGGTCGCGGCTGCCGCCGTCCAGCTGTTCATCCCGGGACTCGTCGAGACGTCATGGATGTCGCCCGTCGAGAACCCGATCGGGATCCCGGCGTTGGCGCCGCTGCGGGCGATGTCGCTCGGCGCGCTCGGGCTCGCGATGTATGCGGCGAGCGCGGTCGTCGCCCTGCTCGAGGTCGCGTCGAGGTACCGCCACGCCGACCGGGTGGTGCGGGCGCAGATCCGGTGGGTCGTGGCGGCGGGCGCCATCCCGATCCTGCTCCTGCCGTTCATCATCGTCACGGACTGGCTGTGGACGGTGTGGTTCCTGTCCACGATCCTGCTGCCGATTGCGATCGGCGTGGCCGTCCTGCGTTACCGCCTGTTCGACATCGACCGGATCATCGGTCGAACGATCGCCTATGCGGCGGTGACGGCGATCCTCGCCGCGGTGTTCGTCGCTGCGAACCTCGTGCTCGTGCGGCTGTTCGCCGAGGCGACGCGGTCCAACACGCTCATCGTCGCGGCATCGACCCTGCTGGTGGCCGCGCTGTTCCAGCCGATCAGGCGCCGCGTCCA
>DASXVK010000223.1:0-33622 GCA_036504295.1 Polyangia bacterium | reverse complement strand
CTGCCTCACCGCCTGCCCGACCCAGGCCCTGCGCGTGCACCGCGGCGGGCCGCTCGTGCTCGCGCACCTGTGCATCGAGTGCACCGCCTGCGTCGCGGCCTGCCCCACGGGCGCGCTCGGGCTCGAGGCCGCGGCCGCGCTGCCGCCGCCCGCCGCGCGCGCCCTGGTCCTGCCGCCCGCGGTCCTCGCGCAGTTCGGCTCCGCGATCCCGCCGGCGGGCGTGGTCGCCGCCCTGCGCGCGCTCGGCTTCGGCGAGGTGCGCACGACCGGCGCGTGGGAGCGCGCGCAGGCCGAGGCGACCGCGGCCGCGGCGTCCAGCGCGCCGCTCCTGGCCGCGCTCTGCCCGGCCGTCGTGAGCCTCGTCGAGACCCGCTTCCCCTCGCTGCTCGAGGCCCTCGCGCCCTACCTCACGCCGCTCGAGGCCGCGGCCGTCGACGCGCCCGCCGACGCGCTCATCGTCTGCGTCTGCCCGGCGCAGCGCAGCGCCCTCGTCGCGCTCGGCCTCGCCCCCGAGCGGCTGCTCGCCCCGCAGGCGCTGCGCGACGCGCTCCTCGCCGAGCTGCACGCGCCGCCGCCCGCTGGCGCGGCCCCGCTCGCGGCGCCCGTGCCCGCGCCCGCGCCCGCGGCCACCGCGGGGCTGCCGGTGCACGGCCTCGCCGCGGTGCGCCGCACCCTCGAGGAGCTCGAGGACGGGCAGCTCACCTTCGGCGGCGCGCTCGAGCTGTGGGCCTGCCCGTACGGCTGCTTCGGCTCGGGCCTGCTCCCCGCCGCCAACCCCGCCGTCGCCGCCGCCCGCTGGCGCGACGACGCCGCCGCGGCGCCGGCCCCGCGCCGCCGCGCCGTGCCGTACAGCGCCCGGCCCGGCCTGCGCCTCGACCCCGACATGGCCGCGGCCGTCGCCAAGCTGCGCCGCATCGACGAGCTCACCCGCGCGCTGCCCGGCCGCGACTGCGGCCAGTGCGGCGCGCCCACCTGTCGCGCCCTGGCCGAGGACGTCGTCCTCGAGCGCGCCCCCGCCTCTGCGTGCGCGCACCAGGCCGCGGCCGCCGAGAGGTCCGCATGAAGCTCCGCGACGTCATCGAGCGCCTCGCGCTCGAGAACCTCACCCCCACGCTCACGGGCCCGCTCGCGGCCGAGGTGCGCGCCGGCTACGCCACCGACCTGCTCAGCGACATCCTCGCCCACGCGCCCGCGGGCGCGCTCGGCGTGACGATCCAGGCGCACCTCAACGTCGTCGCCGTCGCGCTCCACGCCCAGCTCGCGGCGGTCGTCCTCGCCGGCGGCCGGCGCCCGGAGGCGGCGGTGGTCGCCCGCGCCGCCGAGGAGGGCGTGGTCCTGCTCGCGACCGCGGCCAGCGCCTTCGACGTCTGCGGCCGCCTCTACGAGCTCGGCCTGCGGGGGACGGCGACGTGAAGCGCCTGATGGGCGACCTGCACGTGCACACCGTCCTCTCGCCCTGCGCGGCGCCGGAGATGACCCCGGCCGCCATCGTGGCGCGGGCGGCGGCGGCCGGGCTCGCCCTCATCGCCGTCTGCGACCACAACAGCGCCGGCAACGCCGCCGCCACGCAGGCCGCGGCCGCGGCCCGGAGCCAGGGCGCGCGGCTCGCGGTCCTCGCCGGCCTGGAGATCACGACCGCCGAGGAGGCGCACGTCCTCGGCCTCTTCGCCGACGCCGCCGCGGCCGAGGCGGTCGGGGCCGCCGTCACGGCGACCCTCCCGCTGCTCGTTGGCCCGCCGCGCTGGATGGGGCCGCAGCTCCTCGTCGACGCCGACGGCGCCCCGCGCGGGCGCGAGCCGCGCATGCTGCACGCCGCGAGCACGCTCACCGTCGCCGCCGCCGTCGCCCTCATCCACGACCGCGGCGGGCTCGCCATCGCCGCGCACGTCGACCGCCCCAGCTTCAGCGTCATCGGGCAGCTCGGCGGCCTCCCCGAGGACGCGCTCTTCGACGCGCTCGAGGTGTCGGCCGCGGGCCTCGCCGCCGGCCGCGCCCGCGCGCTCGCGGCCCACGGCGTGCCGCTCGTCGCCTCGTCCGACAGCCACAGCCTCGAGGAGATCGGCGCCGCCCGCACCATCATCGAGGCCCAGGCGCCGACCTTCGCCGAGCTGCGCCTCGCGCTCGCGGGCGCGGGCGGCCGCTGGTGCGCCCATGCGTGAGCTGTCGCTGCACCTGCTCGACCTGCTCGAGAACGCGGTGCGCGCCGGCGCCGGCGCGGTCGTCGTCACCGTCGCCGAGGCGCCCGAGCGCGACCGGCTCGTCCTGCGCGTCGAGGACGACGGCCCGGGCCTGCCGGTCGCCCCCGAGGAGGCGCTCGACCCGTTCTTCACCACCAAGGCCACGGGGCGCGTCGGGCTCGGCCTGAGCCTGCTGCGCGCCGCCGCCGAGCAGGCCGGCGGCCGCCTGCGCCTCGGGCGCGCGCCCGCGGGCGGCCTCCTCGTCGAGGCCACCCTCGGCCTGCGCCACCTCGACCGGCTGCCGCTCGGCGACCTCGCCGCCACGATGAGCGTCATCGCCTGCACCCACCCCGAGCTCGACCTCGCCTGCCGCCTCCAGCGCAGCGGGCGCGACCGCGAGGTGAGCCTGACCGCGCTGCGGGCCGCGCTGCCGCCGGCGGCGCGCACCGGGCTCACCCTCGGCGTGCGCATGGCGGAGCAGGTGCGCGCCGGGCTCGCCGAGCTGGGGGTGGAGGCATGACCAACTCACGTGCCCGTGCCCGTGGCCGTGCCCGTGCCCGCGTCGTTCGGGCAGGGGCACGGGCAGGGACACGGGCACGACTTTCTAGGGAGGACCTATGACCACGGACCAGAAACAGTGCGCATGCGGGGCCGCCGCGAGCGAGGCGGAGCTCCTCGCCCGCCTCGACCAGGTCATCGCCGACTATCACGCCAAGCCGGGCGCCCTCATCCCGGTGCTCCAGATCGCGCAGGGGCTCTTCGGCTACCTGCCCGAGAGCGCGCTCCGGCGCGTCGCGGCCGGTCTCGGGAAATCGCTCTCCGAGGTCGCCGGCGTCGTCGGCTTCTACTCGTTCTTCACGACGGTGCCGCGGGGCCGGCACGTCATCCGCGTGTGCCTGGGCACCGCCTGCTACGTGCGCGGCGGCAAGGCCGTGCTCGACGCCTTCAAGGCGAAGCTCGGCATCGACGTCGGCGGCACGACCGCGGACCGCCAGTTCTCGCTGGCCGTGGCGCGCTGCTTCGGCGCCTGCGGGCTCGCGCCCGCGATCATGGTCGACGACACCGTTCATCACCGGGTCAAGCCCGCGAAGGTCGGCACGATCCTCGAGGAGTACGCGGACCACCCCCAGCGTGACGAGGGAACCCCATGGCACCACGAATCGCAGACCCCGGCCAGCTGAAGGCGCTGCGCGCGCAGGCGCGCGAGTCCATGGACCTCCGCGAGGGGCTCAAGGACCTGCGCATCACGGTCCACCTCGGCACCTGCGGCATCGCCGCCGGCGCCCGGGAGATCATCACCGAGCTCATGGCCCAGCTCACCCGCGCCGGCGTGACCGACGTCACCGTGCGGCAGGCGGGCTGCGCCGGGCTGTGCAACGAGGAGCCCATGCTGACGCTCACCGACGCGGCCGGCCGCGAGTTCCGCTACGGCCGCCTCGACCGCAACCGGGTCCGCCTGATCGTCGAGGGCCACGTCCTCGGCGGCAACCCCGTCGCGGCCTGCCTCGTGAGCGCCTGAGGAGGAGTCGTCATGCACACCATCCGTACCCACGTCCTCGTCTGCACCGGCGGCGGCTGCATCGCCTGCGGCGCGCTCCAGGTGAGCGCGGCGCTGCGCGACGAGCTGCGCAAGCGCGAGCTGCAGGGCGAGGTGAAGGTCATCGAGACCGGCTGCCTGGGGCCCTGCTCCGTCGGCCCGGTCGCCGTCGTCTACCCCGACGGCGTCTTCTACGAGAACCTCAAGCCCGACGACGCCCCGGAGATCGTCGCGGAGCACCTGCTCAAGGGCCGGCCCGTCGCGCGCCTCGCCCGCCCCATGGCCGAGGGCCAGGCGGCCGAGGGGATGGGCGACATCCCGTTCTTCCGCAAGCAGGTGAAGATCGTCCTCCGGAACTGCGGCGTCGTCGACCCGCTCAAGATCGAGGAGTACATCGCCCGCGACGGCTACGCCGCGCTCGCGCAGGCGCTCACCGAGATGACGCCCGACCAGGTGGTCGAGACCATCAAGGCCTCGGGCCTGCGCGGCCGCGGCGGCGCCGGCTTCTCGACCGGCATGAAGTGGGCGCTCACCCGCAAGGCCGCCGGCGACGTGAAGTACGTCCTCTGCAACGCCGACGAGGGCGACCCCGGCGCGTTCATGGACCGCAGCATCCTCGAGGGCGATCCCCACACCATCATCGAGGGCATGGCCATCGCCGCCTACGCCGTCGGCGCCCGGCAGGGCTACGTGTACGTGCGCGCCGAGTACCCGCTCGCCGTCGAGCGGCTCACGCACGCGCTCGGCCAGGCGCGCGAGTACGGCCTCCTCGGCGAGAAGATCCTCGGCACCGACTTCGCCTTCGACCTCGAGATCCGCATGGGCGCCGGCGCCTTCGTCTGCGGCGAGGAGACCGCCCTCATGACCTCGATCGAGGGCCACCGCGGCGAGCCGCGCCCGCGGCCCCCGTACCCGGCGCAGTCCGGCCTGTGGGGCAAGCCGAGCCTGCTCAACAACGTCGAAACCTACGCGAACGTGCCGGTGATCCTGACCAAGGGCGCCGAGTGGTACGCGAGCTTCGGCACCGGCAAGAGCAAGGGCACCAAGGTCTTCGCCCTCGCCGGCGCCATCAACAACACCGGCCTCGTCGAGGTCCCGGTCGGCATGCCGCTCGGCGAGCTGCTCTACGACGTCGGCGGCGGCATCCCCGGCGGCAAGAAGTTCAAGGCGGCGCAGGTCGGCGGCCCCTCGGGCGGCTGCATCCCGCGCCAGCACCTCGACGTCCCCGTCGACTACGAGTCGCTGCAGGAGCTCGGCGCCATCATGGGCTCGGGCGGCCTCGTCGTCATGGACGAGGACTCGTGCATGGTCGACATCGCCCGCTTCTTCCTCGAGTTCGTGCAGGAGGAGTCGTGCGGCAAGTGCCCGCCGTGCCGCGTGGGCACCAAGCGGATGCACGAGATCGTCAGCCGCATCTGCGAGGGCCGGGGCGAGCCCGGCGACATCGAGCGGCTCGAGCAGCTGGGGCAGGTCATCCGCGACACGTCGCTGTGCGGCCTCGGCCAGAGCGCGCCGAACCCGGTGCTCTCGACCATCCGCCACTTCCGCGCCGAGTACGCGGCGCACATCCACGAGAAGCGCTGCCCGGCGGGGGTGTGCGCCGCGCTCGTGCGCGCGCCGTGCCAGAACGCCTGCCCCGCCGGGGTGCAGGTGCCGAGCTTCGTCTCGCTCTGCGGCGAGGAGCGCTACGCCGAGGCGACGCGCGTGCACCGCGAGCGCAACCCCTTCGTCGCGACCTGCGCCCGGGTCTGCGACCACCCCTGCGAGACCAAGTGCCGGCGCGAGAGCCTCGACGCCCCGGTCGGCGTGCGCGCGGTCAAGCGCTTCATGGCCGAGCAGCAGGACGGCGCGGCCGCGCTGCCGCGGGTGCAGCTCGACCCGCGCAACGCCGCGCGCCGGGTGGCGGTCGTCGGCGCGGGCCCGGCGGGCCTGTCGTGCGCCTACTTCCTCGCGCGCCTCGGCTACAAGCCGGTGGTGTACGAGGCCGCGGCGCGGCCCGGCGGCCTGCTCGTGCAGGGCATCCCGGCCTACCGGCTGCCGCGCGACATCGTGGACGCCGAGATCCGGCTCATCGAGCGGCTCGGCGTGGAGCTGCGCACCGGCCAGCGACTCGGGAAAGATTTCACGCTTGAGGGCCTGCGGGCCCAGCAGACGCAGGCCGTCTTCCTCGGCCTCGGCGCGGCCGGCGGCGCCACGCTCGGCCTGCCGGGCGAGGACGCGGCCGGGGTCGTCGACTCGATGCGCTTCCTGCGCGAGTACAACCTCACCGGCCGCGGTGAGGTCGGGCAGCGGGTCGTCGTCATCGGCGGCGGCAACGCGGCGGTCGACGCCGCGCGCACGGCGCTCAGGCTCGGCGCGGGCACCGTGACGCTCCTCTACCGCCGCACCCGCGAGGAGATGCCGGCGTTCCACGAGGAGGTCGAGGAGGCCGAGCGCGAGGGCGTGCGCATCAAGTTCCTCGTCGCGCCCGCGGCCCTCGAGGTGGCGGACGGCCGGGTCAGCGGCGTGCGCTGCCGGCAGATGGCGCTCGGCGGCTTCGACGCGAGCGGCCGGCGCAAGCCGGTGGCGGGTCAGGCGCCGGACTTCGCCCTGCCCGCCGATCAGGTCATCGCGGCCATCGGCCAGAGCCTGGTGCTCGAGGGGGTCGCGAACGGCGCGACGCCGCAGCTCGACCGCCGCGGCTGGATCGTCGCCGACGCGCAGACCGGGCAGACCACGGTGCCGTGGCTCTTCGCCGGCGGCGACGCGGTCACGGGCCCGTCGTCGGTCGCCCAGGCGGTGGCCGCCGGCGAGCGCGCCGCGGCCGGCATCGACCGGTGGCTCACCGGTCAGGACCACGCGTTCTGGCGGCGCTGGGAGGAGGTCGACACGGCCTTCGACCCGGACGCCGACCCGAGCGCGGCGCCGCGCGCGCAGCAGCGGCTCCTGCCCGTCGAGAAGCGGCGCGGCAGCTTCGAGGAGGTCGAGCTCGGGCTCGGCCGGGGCGAGGCGGTGAGGGAGGCGCGGCGCTGCCTGCGCTGCGACTACCGCGAGGGCTGCGCCCAGCCCCACGCGGCCGACCCGCGGCCCGCGGGCGAAGGCCACCCGCGGCACGCGGGCTAAGGAGAGACGCGATGCTGACAGTGAGAGTCAACCAGACCGAGATCGCGGTCGCCGAGGGCACCACCATCCTCGCCGCCGCGGCCGCGGCCGGGGTCGAGATCCCGACCCTGTGCCACATGGAGAACCGGCGGGCCATCGGCGCCTGCCGCGTCTGCCTCGTCGAGGTCGAGGGGGCCCGGGCGCTCGTCGCCTCGTGCGCCACCCCCGTCGTAGACGGGATGCAGATCCGCACGACCACCCCGCGGGTGCGTGACGCCCGGCGCGCCGTGCTCGAGCTCATCCTCTCCGAGCACGACGGCGACTGCCAGACCTGCGGCCGCAGCGAGGACTGCGAGCTGCGCGGCCTGGCCCGCGACGCCGGCGTGCGCGAGGTCACCTACCAGGGCGAGCGCGGCCTCCGCCTGCTCGACCTCAGCACCCCGGGGCTCGTGCGCGACACCGGCAAGTGCATCAAGTGCCGCCGCTGCGTCACCGCCTGCACCGACGTCCAGGGCGTGGGCGCGCTCTTCCCGCAGGACCGCGGGTTCGCCACGGTCATCGGCCCGGCGTTCCGCAAGGACCTCGCGGAGGTCGTGTGCGTGCAGTGCGGCCAGTGCGCCGCGGTGTGCCCGGTCGGCGCCATCGGCGAGCGCCCCGAGAAGGACCTCGTCTGGGCCGCGCTCGCCGACCGGCACAAGCACGTCGTGGTGCAGACGGCGCCGGCGATCCGGGCGGCGCTCGGGGAGTGCTTCGGCTACCCGCCGGGCACGCGCGTCACGGGCCAGATGGTCGCGGCGCTGCGGCGCCTCGGCTTCGCCCAGGTCTTCGACACGAACTTCGCCGCCGACCTGACCATCATGGAGGAGGGCCACGAGCTGCTCGCGCGGCTCACCCGGGCGCTGCAGGAGCAGGGCCCCGCGACGCTGCCGATGTTCACGAGCTGCTCGCCGGGCTGGATCAACTTCGCCGAGCAGCTCTACCCCGACGTGCTCGGGCACCTCTCCACGTGCAAGTCGCCGCAGCAGATGTTCGGCGCCGTGGCGAAGACCTACTACGCCGCGAAGCTGGGCCGGCGGCCCGAGGAGATCTTCGTCGTGTCGGTGATGCCGTGCACGGCCAAGAAGCTCGAGGCGCGGCGGCCGGAGATGGGTCGCGACGGCGTGCGCGACGTGGACGCGGTGCTGACGACGCGCGAGCTGGGCGAGATGATCCGCGAGGCCGGCCTCGACTTCCGCGCCCTGCCCGACGAGGCGATGGACACGCCCTTCGGCCTGTCGTCGGGCGCAGCCGACATCTTCGCCAACACCGGCGGCGTCATGGAGGCGGCGCTCCGCACCGTGTACGAGGTCGTGACCGGCCGCGAGGTGCCGTTCCCCAAGCTCCACCTCACGCCCATCGCCGGGCTCGACGGGGTGAAGGAGGCGGCGCTCACGCTGACCGGGCTCAAGCCCGCGTTCGCCTTCCTCGAGGGCGTGACGCTGCGGATCGCCGTGGCCCACGGCCTCGCCAACGCCCGCCGCGTGCTCGACGACGTGCGCGCCGGCCGCAGCCCCTACCACTTCGTCGAGGTGATGACCTGCCCCGGCGGGTGCATCGGCGGCGGCGGCCAGCCGCGGCCGACCACGGACGCGGTGCGGCACCAGCGCATCGCGGCCATCTACGCCGAGGACGAGGGCAAGGCCCTGCGCAAGTCCCACGAGAACCGGCAGATCCAGCGGCTCTACGAGGAGTTCCTCGGCGCGCCCCTCGGCGAGAAGTCGCACGCGCTGCTGCACACGCACTACCGCCCGCGGGTGGTGTAGGAGGACCCATGACCCCGCTCGTGCTGATGGTCGATGACGACGCCGACGTGCTCGCGATCGGCCGCCACGCCCTCGAGGCGCACGGCTACCGCGTCATGTGCTGCTTCGGCGCGGAGGAGGCGCTCGAGGGCATGGCCGAGGAGCGGCCCGACCTCGTCGTGACCGACCTGATGATGCACGAGCTCGACGCCGGCTTCGCCCTCGCGCGCCGGATGCGGGCCGACGCCCGGCTCGCGCACGTCCCGGTCATCGTCATGACCGGCGTCGCGAGCCAGCTCGGCTTCGACTTCCGGCCGCGGGGCGCGGCCGACCTCGCCGCGATGGGCGTCGCCGCCTTCCTCGAGAAGCCGGTGAAGGCGGAGGTGCTGGTGGCGCGCGTCGGGGAAGTGCTCGCCGCGCGGCAGTAGTGGGAACGGATCGGAAAACAGGGAGGCGGGGAGACGGGGAGTTTTCTTGGGTTTCGTTGGCGGGATTTCCGTCGGTCGGTGGGCAGTTGCGCGACGCGCGCTGAAGCACCGCAGCCAACCACGATTTGCTCCCCGCCTCCCCGTCTCCCTGTTGCTTTCTTCCTGATTCGTCCTTGACACCCCTGGATCCGGGAGCTATCTTTCAATCGTGAACTTTTTCACGGATCAACTCTGGCCTCGCCGTGAGGCCCTCACGCAAAGGAGTTGCCCATGAGCAAGAAGACGGTGCTGCTGGTCGACGACGACGTCGATTTCCTCGAGGTGAACCGGCTCGCCCTGGAGAAGGCCGGCTACACGGTGGTCACGGCGCACGACGGCAGCGAGGGCTTCACCCGCGCGGTCGAGGCGCCGGTCGACGTCGCCGTCCTCGACGTGATGATGCGCACCCCCGACGAGGGCTTCGACCTGGCGCGGCGGCTGCGCAAGCACCAGCCGACCGCCAAGATCCCGCTGCTCATGCTCACCTCCATCAACGCCGTCAACGCGAAGAGGGGCTTCCCCTTCCGCCTCTCCGACGCCGACCGCGACGACCTCTGGCTGCCGGTCGACAAGTTCATCGACAAGCCGGTGAGCGCGACGAAGCTGGTCACCCTCGTCCGCGAGCTCGAGGGCTAGCGCGTCATGACCGGGCGGCGCGGGTCACAGGGAGGGCGGGAACAGGAGCGCGCCTTCGGCAAGCCGGTGCGTAAGCGCCTGGCGACTTACCACCAGATCGCGGCCCAGGCGGCGGAGTCGGGCCTGAGCCACCTCGCCTCGGCGCAGCTGGCCGAGATGCTCGACGTCGACGACTCGCTCGTGCGCAAGGACATGGCCCACGCCGGCATCGCCGGCCGGCCGAAGGTCGGCTACGCGCTCGCCGACGTGCTGCGCCGGCTCGAGGAGCTGCTCGGCCTGAGCGCGCGCAACGACGCCATCCTCATCGGCTGCGGCCACCTCGGCGCCGCCATCCTGGGCTACCCGGGCTTCGCCACCTACGGCCTCAAGATCACCGCCGCCTTCGACCGCGACTTCACGAAGGTCGGGCAGGAGATCGCCGGCCACCGGGTGCTGCCGATGGAGAAGTGCCGCTCCATCCTCGAGATCTTCCGCGTCCGCATCGCCATCCTCACCGTGCCCGCGGGCTCGGCGCAGGAGCTCACCGACTGGCTCGTCAGCCGCGGCGTGCGCGGCATCTGGAACTTCGCCCCGACGCAGCTCACGGTGCCCGCGGGCGTCGTCGTGCGCCACGAGAACCTGGCCGTCGGGCTCGCGCGCCTCATCCACAGCCTCAAGGAGGAGACCGACCGCCACCCGGCGCCCGCCCCCGGCGCCGTCGCGGCCGCGCCCCGGACATGAGCCTCATCGTCCGCACCGCGCCCGACCAGTGCCGCCGCTGCTACTCGTGCGTGCGGCGCTGCCCGGCGAAGGCCATCCGGGTCCACGAGGGCCAGGCCCAGGTCATCGAGGAGCGGTGCCTGGCGTGCGGGCGGTGCATCAAGGTGTGCCCGCGCAACGCCAAGAAGATCGTCGACAACCTGCCCCGCGCCGCCGCGCTGATGGCCGGCGGGGACGCGGTCGTGATGCTCGCGCCGTCGTTCCCGGCGGCGTTCCCCGAGTGGCGGCCGCTGCAGCTCGTCGCGGCGCTGCGGCGCGCCGGGTTCGCCGCCGTGCACGAGGTCGCGTTCGGCGCGGAGCTCGTCGCCCGGGCGTACGAGCGCCGCTACCGCGACGACCCGGACCGTCTCACCATCACCACGAGCTGCCCGGCCGCCGTCTACTACGTCGAGAAGTACGCCGCCCCGCTGCTGCCGTGGCTCGCCCCGGTCTTCTCGCCGATGGCGGCCCTCGGCAAGGCCCTCAAGGTGCGCCTCCGGCCCGGCTGCCGCACCCTCTTCATCGGGCCGTGCACGGCCAAGATCAAGGAGCGCGAGGACCCGCAGGTCGCCCCGTGGGTCGACGCCGTCCTCACCTTCCCCGAGGTCCGCCTCCTCCTCGCCCGCCACGGCGTCGACCCGGCGGCCTGCGCCGACGAGGAGTTCGACCCGCCGCGCTCGCGCACCGGCGGCATCTTCCCCATCCCCGGCGGCCTCGCGCGCGTCGCCAGCCTGCCCACCGACGTCCTCGAGAGCCGCATCCACACCACCCTCGGCGTCGACGGCTTCGCCGACGCCATCGAGGGCCTCAAGCTGCGCGTCGCCCGCGGCGACCTCGACCAGCTCGAGGCCCGCTTCTTCGACGTCCTCTACTGCCAGGGCTGCACCGGCGGCCCGCTCATGAACGGCGAGGAGAGCCTGCTCAAGCGCAAGGAGCGCGTCGTCGCGTTCGTGCGCGGCCGGCCCGGCCGCCCGGGCCTCGAGGCCTGGGAGGACGCGATGCGCGCCCTCGCCGACCTCGACCTCGACCGCGGCTTCGCGGCCGACGACCAGACCGGCTCCGCGCCGTCGGAGGCCGAGATCCGGCAGATCCTCGCCCGCACCGGGAAGATCGCGCCCGAGGACGAGCTCAACTGCCGCGCCTGCGGCTACCGCTCCTGCCGCGACAAGGCCGTCGCCGTGCACCAGGGCCTCGCCGAGGTGGACATGTGCCTGCCCTACCTCGTGACGAAGCTCGAGGCCACGGTGGCGAAGCTGCACCGCTCGCACGAGCAGCTCACCGAGGCCCAGGAGCAGCTCATCCGCTCCGAGCGGCTCGCCTCCATGGGCCAGCTCGCCGCCGGCATCGCGCACGAGGTCAACAACCCCCTCGGCACGGTGCTCATCTACGCCCACCTGCTGCTCGAGTCCGCGCAGGGCGACGACCAGCTCCGCGCCGACGCCGAGATGATCGTCCACGAGGCCAACCGCTGCCGCAGCATCGTCGGCGGCCTCCTCGACTTCGCGCGCCAGAACAAGGTCCAGTGGGGCGTCGTCGACGTGCGCGAGCTGCTCGACCAGACCGTCACGCTCGCGCGGGCCCAGGCCGCCGAGGCCGGCGCGCCCGTCACCTTCGTCGTCGACGCGCCCGCCGACCTGCCGGCGGCGTCGCTCGACCACGACCAGATGCTCCAGGTGCTGCTCAACCTCGTGCGCAACGCCATCGACGTGATGCCCGCGGGCGGCACCGTCACGCTCGCCGCGCGCCACCACGCCGATCGCGCCGAGCTGAGCCTCACGGTGAGCGACACCGGACCGGGCATCCCGCCCGAGCACATGAAGAAGCTCTTCAGCCCCTTCTTCACCACCAAGCCCGTCGGGCGCGGCACCGGCCTCGGGCTGCCGATCTGCTACGGCATCGTGAAGATGCACCGGGGCGGCATCACCGCGCGCAACAACGCCCCCGCGCCGGGCGCGACCTTCGAGGTCCGCCTGCCCGAGGAAGCTGTGAGCTGTGAGCCATGAGCACTGAGCAGGGCAATGAATTGAACAGGGAGACGAGGAGTCGGGGAGTCGGATTGGGGTTGGTTGCGGTCGCGCGCGGCGACGTGCTCAAGCGCTGGGCTCGCGCGTTCAGCGTAACCAAACCCAGATCCGTCTCCCTGCCTCCCCGCCTCCCTGTTGCCGGTCCGCTTCGCTCGCGGGAGGCGCCATGAGCGACCTCGACCTCCCCCCCGTCCTCGTGATCGACGACGAGCTCGGCATGCGGGAGGGCATGCGGCGCGTGCTCGAGAAGCGCGGCTTCCGCGCGCACACCGTCGACAGCGGCGAGGCCGCCCTGGCGCTCGCGGCGCAGGAGGCCTTCCCCCTCGCGCTCGTCGATCTGAAGATGCCCGGCCTCGACGGCTTCGCGGTGATCGAGCGGCTGCGCGCGCTGCAGCCCGGCACCATCTGCATCGTCGTCTCGGCCTTCGCCACCATCGAGTCGGCGGTGCAGAGCACGAAGATGGGCGCCTTCGACTTCGTCGTGAAGCCCTTCGCGCCCGACGACCTCATGCGCGTCGTCAACCGCGCCGTCGGCCAGTGGCGCCTCGCGCGCGAGGCGGCGCGCCTCCGAACCGAGCGTGAGGCGCACCTGCTCGAGCTCGCCGCCGAGAAGACGCGGCTGCGCACGATCCTCCAGTCGATGGGCGAGGGGCTGCTCGTCGTCAACATCGACGGCGAGGTGGTGCTCGACAACCCGGTGTCCCGCCGCTTCCTCGGCCGCGTGCAGGAGGTGGCCGTGCCGCGCCGGCCGGTGAGCGACTTCATCGGCGAGCCGCGCTTCCTCGCGACGGTCCGCGCGCTGCTCGCCGGCGAGGCCGACGGCGCGGCGGTGATGCTCGAGGTGCGGCTCGACCCGCGCCACCTGCGGGCGACGCTCGCGCCGGTGTGCGACGAGGCCGGCCGGGTGCTCGGCGTGGTCGTGCTGCTCGCCGACATCACCGACGCCAAGGCGCTCGAGCGCATGAAGACCTTGTTCGTGTCGATGGTGGCGCACGAGATCAAGGCGCCGCTCGGCGCCGTCGAGGGTTACCTCAACCTGATCCTCGGCGGCGACCTCGACGCGGACGAGGCGCGGCGCCACCAGGTGATCAGCCGCTGCCTCGAGCGCACCGGCGCGCTCCTCGCGCTCGTGCAGGACCTGCTCGAGATCACGCGGCGCGACGCCGGGCGGCAGGAGAAGCGGCTCGAGCCCGTCGACCTCGGCGCGCTCGCGCAGGAGCTGGCGCAGTTCCACGCCCGCGACGCGGCCGTGCGCGGCATCGCGATCACGTGCGAGGCGCCGGCGGCGCTGCCGCGGCCGTTCGCCGACCGCAACGACCTCGAGCGCGTGCTCACGAACCTGCTCTCGAACGCGATCAAGTACAACCGCGACGGCGGCCGCGTCACGGTGCGCCTCGCGAGCGCGGGGGCGGCGGTCACGATCGCGGTGCGCGACACCGGCATCGGCATGAGCCCGGCCGAGCGGGCGCGGCTCGGCGAGGAGTTCTTCCGCGCCAAGAACGCGCACACGCGGCTCATCACCGGCACCGGCCTCGGGGTCGCGCTGGTGAAGAAGATCCTGGACGGCTACAACGGCGCCCTCGAGGTCGAGAGCGTCCCGGGCGAGGGCAGCACCTTCCGCGTGCTGCTCCCGGTCGGCGGCGCCTCGGCGAGCGGGGCCGGGGCGGTGGAGGCGGTGGGCAGCGATGCTGGCGTGGCCTGAGATCCTGCGCTGGCTGCGCGAGGAGGACCCGGCGCGGCTCGCCGTGCTGTGGCGGCGGGCGGACGAGGTGCGGCGGGAGCACGTCGGCGACGAGGTGCACCTGCGTGGCCTGGTCGAGTTCTCGAGCCACTGCGTGCGCCAGTGCGCCTACTGCGGGCTGCGCGCCGCCAACCGCGCGCTCGCGCGCTACCGCATGACCGAGGCCGAGATCCTGGGCTGCGCCGCGCAGGCGGTCGCTCTCGGGTACGGCACGCTGGTGCTGCAGTCGGGCGAGGACGACGGCTGCGACGTCGCCTGGCTCGCCGGCATCGTCCGGCGGGTGAAGGACGAGACCCCGCTCGCGGTCACGCTCAGCGTCGGCGAGCGCGACGAGGCCGAGCTCGCCGAGTGGCGCGCGGCCGGCGCCGACCGCTACCTGCTCCGGTTCGAGACCTCCAACCCCGCGCTCTTCCGCCGCATCCATCCGCCGCGGCCCGGCCACGCCGCCGACGGCGCGCTGTGGCGCGTGGCGCTGCTCAAGCGGCTGCGCGCGCTCGGCTACGAGATCGGCAGCGGCTGCATGATCGGGGTGCCCGGCCAGACCTACGCCGATCTCGCCGCCGACCTCGAGCTGTGCCGCGCGCTCGACCTCGACATGATCGGCGTGGGGCCGTTCCTGCCCCACCCGGCGACGCCGCTCGGCGCCGCCCCCGCGGCCCCGGCGGCGCCCGACCAGGCGCCGGCGACGGAGCTGATGACCTACAAGATGATCGCCCTCGCGCGGCTGCTCTGCCCGCGGGCGAACATCCCGGCCACGACCGCCCTCGCCACCATCAACCGCGCGCAGGGCCGCGAGCTCGGCCTCGCGCGCGGGGCGAACGTGGTCATGCCGAACCTGACGCCGGTGCAGTACCGGCGCAGCTACGAGATCTACCCCGCCAAGGCGTGCGTCGACGAGACCGCGCAGCAGTGCCACGGCTGCCTGAGCGGCCGCATCCGCGGCCTCGGGCGGCGGGTCGGCGCCGGACGCGGCGACTCGGCCGCGCGGCAGCACCGCGACGGCTGCCGCGGCGCTCGGGCGGGGGCTGCGATCGGGGGGTCTGAACGGGGGGGTGTTGAGGTGAAGACGTGACGGCCATCCATGCCATGCCCGCGCCGGAGCTGACCGGCGGGGCGACCGATTTCATCGACGACCTGCGCCTGCAGGCGCTGCTCGCCGGCCCCGCGCCGAGCGCGGCGCGGGTGCGCGCGCTCATCGCCAAGAGCCTCTCGCGCCAGAGCCTGTCCGTGGGCGAGACCGCCGAGCTGCTGCGGGTCGACGATCCCGCGCTCATCGAGGAGATCTCCGACGGCGCGCGGCGCCTGAAGGAGGAGGTGTACGGCCGCCGCGTCGTGCTCTTCGCCCCGCTCTACGTCGGCAACGCCTGCGTCAACGACTGCTCCTACTGCGGCTTCCGCCGCTCGCGCCGCGACGCGGTCCGGGTCTCGCTCACCACCGCCGAGGTCCGCGCCGAGGTGGCGGCCCTCGAGCGGCAGGGCCACAAGCGCCTCATCCTCGTCTTCGGCGAGCACCCGCGCTACGACGCGCGCTTCATCGCCGAGTCGGTGCGCGAGGTGTACCGGGTGCGCGAGGGCCGGGGCGAGATCCGCCGGGTGAACATCAACGCCGCCCCGCTCGACTTCGACGGCTACCGCACGGTGAAGGACGCGGGCATCGGCACCTACCAGATCTTCCAGGAGAGCTACCACCACCCGACGTACGCGCGGGTCCACCCGGCGGGCACGCGCAAGGCCGACTACCTGTGGCGGCTCGACGGGCTCAGCCGCGCCTTCGAGAGCGGCTGCGACGACGTGGGCATCGGCGCGCTCTTCGGCCTCTACGACTGGCGCTTCGAGGTGCTCGGCCTCGTCAGCCACGCCTGCCACCTGCAGGAGCGCTACGGCGTCGGGCCGCACACCATCAGCTTCCCGCGGCTGCGGCCCGCGGCCGGCACCCTGGCGCCCGACCCGCGCTGGGCCGTCGCCGACGAGGACTACCTGCGGCTGGTCGCGATCCTGCGGCTCGCGGTACCCTACACCGGCATGATCTGCACCGCCCGCGAGGACGCCGCCGTACGCCGCGAGGCGCTGCGCCTGGGCGTCTCGCAGATCGACGGCGGCAGCCGGGTCGAGCTCGGCGGCTACCGCGAGGGCGCGCCGCGCGCGCTCGACCGCAGCCAGTTCGAGCTCGGCGACACCCGCAGCCTCGACGAGGTGATGGCGGAGCTGCTCGCCGACGGCCATGAGCCGAGCTACTGCACGGCGTGCTACCGCCGCGGCCGCACCGGCGAGCACTTCATGGAGTTCGCCATCCCCGGCTTCATCAAGCGCTTCTGCACCCCGAACGCGCTCTGCACGCTCCAGGAGTACCTGCTCGACTACGCCAGCCCGGAGACGCGCGCGGCCGGCGAGCGCGTCATCGCCGAGGAGCTCGGGCGGATGGAGGAGGGGCCGATGAAGCGCAAGGTGCTCGAGCACCTCGCGCGCATGCGCGCGGACGGCGCGCGGGACCTGTATTTCTGATCGCCGGGGAGACTGAGGCGGCGGCGATGAGCGCGACCAGACGCGAGCACGATCTCCTGGGCGAGCGCGAGGTGCCGGCGGCGGCCCTCGCCGGCATCCACACCCTGCGCGCGCGCGAGAACTTTCCGCTCGCGCTGCGGCCCGTGGCGCCGCCGCTCGTGCACGCCTACGGGGCGGTGAAGCTCGCCTGCGCCATGGCGAACCACGAGCTCGGGCGCTGGGACGAGCCGACCTTCGAGGCCATCCGGCAGGCCTGCCGCGAGCTGATGGCCGGCGCGCTCGACGAGCACGTCGCCGTCGACGCGCTGCAGGGCGGGGCCGGCACCTCGACCAACATGAGCGTGAACGAGGTGCTCGCGAACCGCGCCCTGGTGCTGCTCGGGCGCGCGCCCGGCGACCACGCCGCGCTCGACCCGATCGACGACCTCAACCTGCACCAGTCGACGAACGACACCTTCCCGACCGCCCTGCGCGTGGCCGCGATCGCCGAGGGCCGCGTGCTCGAGGCCGAGCTGCTCGCCCTGCAGGAGGCCTTCCAGGAGCGCGAGCGCGCCTTCGCCGGCATCGTCAAGATCGGCCGCACCGAGCTGCAGGACGCGGTGCTCACCACGCTCGGCCGCGAGATGGGCGCCTACGCCGAGGCCTTCGGCCGCGACCGCTGGCGCGTCTCGCGCTGCGAGGAGCGGCTGCGCGTCGTCAACCTCGGCGGCACCGCCATCGGCACCGGCCTCGGCGCGCCCCGCGACTACATCTTCCACGTCGTCGACCGGCTGCGCGAGGTGACCGGCTACGGCCTCGCCCGCGCCGAGAACCTGGTCGAGGCGACGCAGAACGCCGATGTCTTCGTCGAGGTGAGCGGCATCTACAAGGCCTGCGCCACGAACCTGCTCAAGGTCGCGGGCGACCTGCGCCTGCTCGGCTCGGGGCCCGACGCCGGCCTCGGCGAGCTGCGGCTGCCGCCGCGCCAGGCGGGCTCCTCGATCATGCCGGGCAAGGTGAACCCGGTCATCCCCGAGGCGGTGTCGCAGGCCGCGATGCTGGTGATGGGCAACGACCAGGTCATCGCCCAGGCCTGCGCCGCCGGCAGCCTCGAGCTCAACCCGTTCCTGCCGCTCGTGGCCGACCGCCTCCTCGACAGCCTCGGGGTGCTCGCGCGGGCGGCGTCGATCCTGCGGCGCCACGCCGTGGTCGGGCTCGCCGCCGACGAGGCGCGCTGCCGCCGTCACCTCGACGCCGCGACCGCGGTCCTCACCGCGCTCGTCGAGACCATCGGCTACGAGGCGGCCGCCGCGGTGGCCGCCGCGGCCACCGCGACGGGCCGCAGCCCGCGCGCCATCGCGGTCGAGCGCGGCCTCGTCACCGGCGCCGAGCTCGACGCGCTGGTCTCGGCGGAGCACGTGATGCGGCTCGGGTCGCGGCCGCAGGGCGGCGGGGAGGGGCGCTGATGGCCGGCGACACCGCCCGCGGCCTGCGCCTGCACCTCGGCCTCTTCGGTCGCCGCAACGCCGGCAAGAGCTCGTTGCTGAACGCGCTCGCGCGCCAGGAGATCAGCCTCGTGTCGGACGTGCCCGGCACGACCACGGATCCGGTCGAGAAGCCCTTCGAGCTGCCGCCGCTCGGGCCGGTGGTCTTCATCGACACCGCCGGGCTCGACGACGAGGGGCCCGTCGGCGCGCTGCGCGTGGCGCGCACCCGCCGCGTCCTCGACGGGGTCGACCTCGCGCTGCTCGTCACCGACGGCGGCCGCGTCGGCCCGCTCGAGGAGGAGCTGTGCGCCGAGCTGCGCGCCCGCGAGGTGCCGGTCGTGCTCGTGTGGAACAAGGCGGACGCGCAGCCGCCGGATGTCGCCGGCCGCGCCGCGCTCGCGCGCCTGGGCGCGCCCGTCGTGGCGACCGCGGCCACGAGCGGCGACGGCGTCCCGGAGCTGCTCGCGACCCTCGCCCGCCTCGCCCCCCAGGGCCGGCTCGAGGCGCCGCTGCTCGCGGACCTCGTCGGCCCCGGCGACCTCGCGCTCCTCGTCGTGCCCCTCGACCCCGAGGCGCCGAAGGGCCGGCTCATCCTCCCGCAGGTGCAGACGATCCGCGACGCCCTCGACGCCGACGCCTGCACGCTCGTCGTGAAGGAGCGCGAGCTGCGCCACGCGCTCGGCTACCTCGGCCGGCCGCCGGCGCTCATCGTCACCGACAGCCAGGCCCTGCTCAAGGTGGCCGCCGACGCGCCGCCCGGCGTGCCGCTGACCACCTTCTCCATCCTCTTCGCGCGCCACCGCGGCGACCTGACCGCCTTCGTGCGCGGCTGCGGCGCCGTCGAGCGGCTGCGCCCCGGCGACCGCGTCCTCGTCGCCGAGGCCTGCTCGCACCACCCGAGCGGCGAGGACATCGGCCGCGTGAAGATCCCGCGCTGGCTCACCCAGTACGTCGGCTTCCCGCTCGAGTTCACGACCGTCTCGGGCCGCGACTTCCCCGCCGACCTCGCGCGCTACCAGCTGGTCGTCCACTGCGGCGGCTGCATGCTGAGCCGCCGCGAGGTGCTCGCCCGCGTGCGCCAGTGCGGCGCGGCGGGGGTGCCGATCACGAACTTCGGCATGATGATCGCCTACTCGCTCGGGGTGTTCGAGCGCGCGCTCGGGCCGTTCCCGGGCGCGCTCGAGGTGTACCGCGCGATGCGGGCCGGCTACGCCGGCGTGGGGTAGGGCTCGGTGCCGTACGGCTCGCGCGGGATGCGCTCCCGGCGCTCGACGTAGAGGCCGTGCTCGAGCCGCCGGGTCGCGAGCAGCGCGCCGGCGAGCGCCAGGCCGAGGCCGACGAACCAGGTCCCGAACCAGGCCCAGCTCAGGCCCGCGAGGTAGGTCGCGAGGGTGCCGAAGGCCCCGCGCACCCGCGGGCCCGTCGGGCCCGCGCCGCCGCGCAGCCGTTGCTGCACGCCCTGCTGCGCGCCGGTGACCATCTGCTGCGCCTGCTGGGGGCTGTAGCCGAGCGACTCGAGGATCGCCATCGCGCGCTGGTCGAGGCGGACGGGGCCGCTGACGGCCGAGCCGGCGGTCTGCGCCGCGGCGCCGGCGGTGCTCACCGCCGTCGCCGTCGCCGTGCGCGCGATCCCGCTGAGCACGCCGAACTGGAACAGCGACACGACGATGAACGCGAGCGCCCACGACAGGCCCGCGTGGGTGAAGCTCACGGTGCGCCGGGCGTTGCCCGGCAGGTAGCCCGCGAGCGCCCCGCCGACGAAGGCGCCGATCCAGGTGGTGATGATCCCGCAGATCAGCATGGCGAGCATGCTGCCGCCGAACGCGCCGACGTGCGCGCGCGTGACCGTCAGGATGATCGCGAGCGCAAGGGCCCAGATGATGAGGCCGCTCGCGATGGTCGCGAGCGCACCCGACACCACGGCCCCGAAGCTGACCCGCAGGCCCGATAGCGGCTGGGCGTAGATGCCGCCGCTCTCTGTGATCACTGTATCCATGACATGCTCCTCTTGATCGTGGCGCCGGCCAGCCTCTCGGGGCGGCACCGCCGCGCTCGCGTCGCGAGCACGGGCACATGTCGATCCGATGGTCGGGGGGGCCCGCCGGCTTCAGGCGCGCCGCCGACGGACAGCGCGCGTCACGCTGACGCGCCGCGCTGGCGCGCGGCGTGAGAGCTACCGCCGCCGCTCAGCCGCCCAGGATGGCCGTGCAGAGGTCGCGGTGGCCGGCGGTCCCGAGGCGGGCGCGCAGGTCGGCGGGCGGGGCGTACTCCCCGTCGAAGCGCGCCGCCAGGGCGTCCACCCGCGCGGCCGCCGCCTCGACGCGGTCGCGTAGCGCGCCGTCGGTCTCGGCCGCGGCGACGAGCGCCTCGAGCGCCTGCTCCTGCAGGTCCGCGCGGTGGCAGATGAGGAACGCGTCGCAGCCGGCCCGCAGCGAGCGCACCACCAGGTCGGCGATGCCGTAGCGATCGGCGACGGCCTTCATCTCGAGGTCGTCGGAGACGATGACGCCGCGGAAGCCGAGCTCCTCGCGCAAGATCCCGAGGATGCGCGGCGAGAGCGTGGCCGGCAGCTCCGGGTCGAGCGCCGGGTACACCACGTGCGCCGTCATCATCACGGGCATCCCGGCCTGGACCGCCGCGGCGAAGGGCGCGAGCTCGATCCGGCGCAGCCGCGCCTCGTCGTGGGTGACGACGGGCAGGTCGAAGTGGCTGTCCTTGGCGGTGTCGCCGTGGCCGGGGAAGTGCTTGCCGCAGGCCGCGATGCCGCCGTCGTGCAGCCCGCGCATGAGCGCCAGGCCGTGCGCGGCGACGAGCTGCGGGTCGGCGCCGAACGCGCGGTCGCCGATGACCGGGTTCGCGGGGTTCGTGTGCACGTCGAGGACGGGCGCGAAGTCGAGCGTGAAGCCGAGCGCCCTGAGCTCGGCGGCGAGCGCGCGCCCGACGCCGTAGGTGAGCCGGATCTCGTCGCGCCGGCCGACCGCGGCCATCGGCGGCCACTCGGTCGCGGGCGCGCGGAGGCGCTGCACGCGGCCGCCCTCCTGATCGACGGCGACGACCAGCGGCCGCCCCGCCGGCGCCGCCTGCCGCAGCGCCATGGTGAGCGCCGCGACCTGCTCGGGCGCGCGCACGTTGCGGGCGAAGAGGATGACGCCGCCGACCCGGCCGTCCCGGATGCGGGCCACGAGCTCGGCCGGCGGCTCCAGCCCGTCGAAGCCGACGATGAGGGTGCGCCCGGCGCGGGCGACGAGATCGCGAACGCTCACGGTGAGATCACCTCGCCGAGAAGGCTGACACAGGCGCGGCGGGAGGTAAAGATCAAGACAACGGCCGTCCGTGAACGTGGACGTGGGCGTTGACGTGGGCGTTGACGGCGACGTGGACCTTGACGGCGACGTGGACCTGAACGGGGTCGCCACCGTTGACGACGCGTATCGTCAACGTGGGCCGACCACGTTCACGTCCAAGTCCACGTCAAAGTCCACGTCAAGGTCAACGACAACGCCTACGTCCACGAGGTCGCCCGATGACGCGATCGGCCGCTAACAGCCTCCGCTGACGGTGCAGACCGTGGTGGCGCCGGGACAGCAGACGCCGCCGCAGCAGACCTTGCTGCCGCAGGCGGTGTTGTTCGCGACCGGGACGCAGGTGCCGGCGCCGTCGCACTGGTGGCACTCGGTGCCGCAGGCGGTGCCGGCCGCCCACTTCTCACAGGCGCCGCCCTTGCAGTTGCCGGTATTGCCGCAGGTGGTGGACGCCTGCGCCGTGCAGTCGCTCGGGGCGGCGCCGTCGGGGATCGCGGCGCAGCTCCCGGCGCCGGTGCCGCCGCAGCGCTTGCAGGTGCCGCACACGGTGCCGCTCGGGTACACCTCGCAGGCGCCGGCGCCGTCGCAGTTGCCGTCGGTGCCGCAGGTCGAGGCCGCCTGCGTCGCGCAGGCCCCGCCCGAGGACTGGCCCGTCCCGATCAGGCCGGTGCAGCCGCCCGACGCGTCGCAGGTCTTGCACGTGGCGCACGCGGCGCCGGGGTGGTTCGTGTAGGCGGAGCAGTCGGTGGGGGCCTGCTTGCACGCGCCGAGCGTCTTGCACCGGTTGGTGGTCAGGTCGCTGTAGGTCCGGCAGGTCGTGCTGAGGCTGCTGCAGGTGATGGTCCCGCAGTTGCCGTCGTCCGCCGGCATCGAGGAGCAAGCGCCGCCGCCGCTGCAGTGGCTGCACAGGCCGCACGAGGTCGTGCCCGGCGCGTCGCTGAAGGTCGTGCAGTCGGTCGCGTTGACCCCCTTGCACGTGCCCAGCGCCTTGCAGCGGCTCGCCGTCAGGTTCGAGTACGTGCGACAGGTCGTGCTGAGCGTGCTGCAGCCGATGGTCCCGCAGGCCGCGTCGTCGCCCGGGGTCTGGTTGCAGTGACCGCCGCCGTCGCACTGGGCGCACGTGGCGCAGCCGGTGCCGGTCGCGAAGAGCGCGCAGTTGCCGCTGCCGTCGCAGCTCCCGTTCTGGCCGCAGGTGCTCGCCGCCGCGGCGGCGCAGTCGTTGTTCGGGTCCTGGCCGCCGTTGACGTTGCCGCAGGCGCCGTTCCCGTCGCACACCTTGCAGTTGCCGCAGCGCGTGTTCGCCCCGGTGTTGGCGAAGCCGGTGCAGGTGGCCGCCGTGTTCGGCGGCTTGCAGCTCCCGCCGCCGGCGACGCAGCGGTTGGACGTGACGTCGGCGTAGCTGCGGCACGTGGTGGTGAGCCCGCCGCAGGCGATCGTGCCGCAGGCGGGGTCGTCGGCGGGTGCGCCGCTGCACGCGCCCGCGCCGTTGCAGGTCCGGCACGTGCCGCAGCGCACGCTCGCGCCGTAGTAGCGGCACGCGCCGCTGCCGTCGCAGGCGCCGTCGTGGCCGCAGCCGCCCTCGTCGGTGCACTGGCTGTTGGGGTCGTCGCCGGCGGCGACGTTGCCGCAGTGGCCCGCGCCGTCGCAGGTCTTGCACGTGGCGCAGGCGGTGCCCGTCGCGTAGAGCTGGCACGCGCCGGCGCCGTCGCAGGCGCCGTTGCGGCCGCAGCCGGCGACGCCCTCGTCCGGGCACTGGCCGTTCGGGTCCTGGCCGACCGGCACGTTGCCGCACTGGCCGGCGCCGTCGCACACCTTGCAGTTGCCGCAGCCCGTGTTCGCCGGGGCGCAGTCGCCGCCCGCGGTGCCGCAGCCCGCGGCCGGCGCGCTCACGCAGGCGGTGCCGGTCCAGCACCCCGCGCAGCAGATGCCCGCCGCCGCCGCCGGGATGCGGCACTGGCCGCCCGGGCACGAGGTGTGGTCGGCCACGTTCACGTGGTGGCAGGCGCCGTCGCAGCTGTCGGTCGTGCACGGGTTGCCGTCCTCGCACGAGGCGCAGGCCGCGCCGGCGATGCCGCACTGCGCGACCGAGAGCTCGCCGACGGGCACGCACTGGTCGGGCGCGTCCGCGGCGCCGGCCAGGCAGCAGCCGTCGCAGCCGGTGTCGGTGGAGCAGGTGCACTTCCAGCTCGTGCCCGCGCCGCGGCACAGGTCGCCGACGGCGCAGGGCACCTCGCCCGGCGCGTCGTCGGGGCGGCCGTTGCAGTCGTCGTCGAGCCCGTTGCAGGTGGCGAAGGTCTCGGGCCGGGGCTGGGCCGCGCCGAAGCAGCGCGGCGAGGCGGCCGCGGCGAGGTTCTCGTCGGGGCAGGCGACGCGGTCGGCGGGGTCGCGGGTGCCGTTCGGCGTGGTCTTGCTGCAGACGCAGATGCCGGGCCGCTTGCCGCACTCGCCGACGTTGCTGTCGGTGCAGACGACGCCCGTGACCGAGGCGCCGCTCGTCGCGTTCGGGTTGCCCTCGTCGGTCAGGCCGTCGCAGTCGTTGTCGATACCGTCGCACAGCTCGAGCGCCCACGGGTGGCGCAGCGGGTCCGTGTCGTCGCAGTCGTCGCCCTCGTTGTAGTGGTCGCCGTCCGCGTCGTGGTCGCACGGCAGGTCGCTGTTGCAGTTCTCGGCGATGCCGTTGCCGCAGTAGTCGGGCGCCCCGGGGAAGATGTGCGGATCCTCGTCGTTGCAGTCGGCGAGCGCCGCCGGCGGGTTGCAGCCGTTGGCGGGGTCGTAGCGCATGAAGCCGTCGCCGTCGTGGTCGCACTCGCGCGGCGGGCAGCCGGCGACGCCGGTGCCGCTGGGCGGCCGGTTCTTGCAGTCGTGGATGATCGGGGGATCGGCGGCGTTCGTGTAGCGGCAGTAGCCGCGCAGCGCCATCTCGCGACAGCCGCCCTCCTTGCCGCCGCAGCCGTCCGCGGCGCCCGGCTGGATGCCCGAGTCATAGTCGTCGCAGTCGACCTCGCCCGGCGCGGGCAGGCAGTTGTTCGCCGGGTCGTCGCGCAGGAAGCCGTCGCCGTCGAGGTCGCAGGGCAGGCAGCCCTCGTCGGTCTGGCCGTCGCAGTTGTTGTCGATCCCGTCGCCGCAGGCCTCCGACTTGCCCGGGTTGATCGCGGGGTCGTTGTCGTTGCAGTCGCACAGCGGCGGCGGGGGCGCGCCGGGCGCGCCGCACGCGGGGAAGCCGTCGCAGTCGTGATCGTTGCAGCCCTCGTCGGCCACGCCGTTGCAGTTGTGGTCGACGTGGTCGCCGCAGCTGGTGCAGTCCTCGGCGGCGGCGGGGTGGCCCTGCTTGTCGCGCCGGCTCGCCGGGTGCACGTCCGCGCGGGTGTCGTCGCAGTCGCGGCAGTCCCAGTACGCGGGGTTCCAGTCGGCGCTGTTCGGGTCGCACTCGGCGCACGCGAGGAAGCCGTCCCCGTCCGCGTCGGCCTCCTCGGCCGGCAGCACCCCGTCACAGTCGTCGTCCTTGCCGTTGCAGCGCTCGCGGGCGAAGGGGTTCGTGCCGCTGTCGTGGTCGTCGCAGTCGGCGAACGCGCAGTCGAGGCTCGGGGAGGCGAGGGCGGCGCAGCCCGCGGGCGAGGGGAAGCCGTCGCCGTCGGCGTCGTTGGTGGCGTCGAGGGCGACCAGCTTGAGCGTCACCTCGACGGCGCCCTCGACCGCGTAGGCCCGGGTCGCCACCTGCAGCCCGGCGCCGCCCTTGCCGACGACGTGGATCAGGTAGGTGCCGGGCTTCGAGAACCGCTCGGCGATCTTGAGGCCCTGCTTGGAGATGTCCTGCCCGCCGAGGGGCACGTCGAGGTGCTCGTCGATCGTGACGCCCGCCGCCTGATCGCGGACCAGGAAGTCCAGGGTCTGGACCGGCCGCTCCGCGGTGATCGTGATGAGCAGCGCGTTGGGCTCGCTGCAGCCGCCGCCGAGGACGGCCAGCGCGAGCGCAGCGATCGCGACCCGGGGCGCACGCCGGCTTGCACGCACGGCGCCGGCCCCGGTGCCTCCAGTCCTCGGCACCCGCGGCATTGGTCGGTGCTCCTTGTCCCGCCGCCGGCGGCACCGGCGCGCGCACCTCATTATACTCTCGTGTGTCAGATCGCCGGAAGGGGAGCGCGACCATGAAGGTGAGCCGGATCGACCACGTGGCCATGGCGGTGCCCGATATCGACCAGGCGCTCGCGGCCCTGGCCCCGCTGGGGCTGCGCGCCGCGCCCGCGGAGCTGGTCGCGGCCCAGCGCACGCTCGCGGCCATGATCCCCACCGGGGAGACCGCGATCGAGCTGATCGCGCCCGCGGGCAACGAGGGCCTCGCGCGGTTCCTGGAGAAGAAGGGGCCGGGGCTGCACCACATCTGTCTCGCGGTCGAGGATCTCGCCCAGGCCCTGGCCGAGCTCAAGGCGAACGGCGTGCGCCTCATCGACGAGACCCCCCGGCCCGGGGCGCGCGGCCACCTGGTCGCGTTCATCCACCCGAGCGCGACCGGGGGGGTGCTGTTCGAGCTGTGCCAGCACGGCGGCGAGCAACCCTGAGGGGCCCGCCGCGCGCCCAACGGGGCACGATCAGGGGGGCCCGGGCCGTCGCTTGACCCGCCGCCCCAGGCTGTTATAGTCGCGCGGCCGCGAGCATTTCGCGGCCACCCAACGCCTGCGCGGGGGGCGTTCCGCCGTAGGACGAGGCTGCTCCGGAGGGTCGAGATGTCGAGGCTCCGCTCGCTGCTTGTGCTGCTCGCCATCGCTGTCGCCGCACCGGCGGCGGCCCAGATGCCGCCCGGTGGCATGGGCCCCGGGGGCGGCGGGCGGCCGGCGCCCAAGCCGGAGGAAGAGAAGGAGGAGGGCCAGGCCGAGCAGGCGCCCCCTTCGAGCCAGGAGGAGCCGACGCTCCAGCCGATCCCGAGCTACCCCGGGCAGGCCGAGCGCGAGCTGCAGTTCCTCGAGCTGCACGGCTACTTCCGCCTCCGCACCGACTACTTCCGCAGCTTCAACCTCGGCTTCAAGGAGACCCGCTTCCCGCCCTTCCCGACGCCGATCTGCTCGCGCACCCTGACGGGCGACGTCAACCCCCAGCCGTCGTCGAACATCGCCCCGGTCTGCGGCGACAGCGCGATCTCGGACGCCAACATGCGCTTCCGGCTCGAGCCGACGCTCAACATCTCGGAGCACGTGCGCATCCGGGCGCAGATCGACATGCTCGACAACCTCATCCTCGGCTCCACCCCCGAGAGCTACGCCTCGGGTCAGGTGGCGCCGGGCAACGCCCCGCTCGGCTCGTTCTCGACCACGCAGGTCCCGCCCATCGCGGGCCGCAACTCGTTCGGCGACAGCATCATGGTCAAGCGGGTCTGGGGCGAGGTGCGGCTGCCCGTCGGTGAGCTGCGCTTCGGCCGCATGCCGTCGCAGTGGGGCCTGGGCCTGCTCGCGAACGACGGCAGCTGCCTCGACTGCGACCAGGGCTCGACCTCGGATCGCGTCCTGTTCGCGACCCGCCTCGCCGACCACATGCTCGGCGTCGGCTACGGCTGGATCAACGACTCGATGACGCAGATGCAGACCTCGACCTGGCTCAACCGCTACCAGGGCCAGGGCTACAACCTCGACACCAAGTGGGGCACCTCCGAGTGGCTCGTCGTCGGGGGCAAGATCGACAAGCCGGCCGAGTGGAAGGAGCGGGTGCAGCGCGGCGACGTCGCGATCAACTACGGCACCTATCAGGTGTTCCGCCTCCAGGAGACCGACCTCGCGTTCAACTCCAAGGTCCCGCTCGGCCAGAGCGACACCCCCGGCGGCTCGGGCGGCCTGCGCGACATCTACGTCAAGCGCAACGCCTTCGCCTGGATCCCCGACGTGTGGTTCAAGCTCACCTACAAGGGGCTCGACCTCGAGCTCGAGGCCCTCTACATCTACGGCAACATCGACAACGCGACCGACATCAGCCCCAAGCTCGACCACGGCCTGCGGATCCGCCAGTGGGGCGGCGTCGTGCGCAGCCAGTACCGCTTCCTCGCCGACGCCCTGCGCGTCGGGCTCGAGGTCGGCACCGCCTCGGGCGACTCGACCGAGAACGCGAACATCCCGTACCTCGACTACCGCTACGAGTTCAACCCGCCGATCGTCGGCGACAACGTCAACGGCAAGCTCCACTTCAACCCGGACTACCACGTCGACGAGATCCTGTGGCGCCGCATCTACGGCACGGTCTCGAACGCGACGTACTTCAAGCCGTCGATCGCCTACGACATCGTCGAGAGCTTCGGCGGCCGCCTCGACGTCATCTACTCGCTCGCGAACAAGCCGGTGGCGACGCCGGGCAACTCGATCAACTACGGCCTCGAGATCGACGTGAACCTCGGCTACCACAACGACGACGAGGGCTTCTTCGCCGGCGTCACCTACGGCGTCCTCTTCCCCTTCGCCGCCCTCGACCACCCCGCCACCGTCGACGGCCAGTCCCTCTGGGGCACGACCTACGCCGGCAGCAGCCACGCGGCGCAGGTGCTGCGGTTCTGGCTCGGCATCAAGTTCTAAGAAGGCTCCAGACTCCAGGCTCCAGGGGCGCCACTGCATCGGGCGGTGCTCCGGTCGCCGTCCGGCGAAGAACAAATTGAACCGCCAAGGCGCCAAGGCAGATTAGCCTCGGTGCAGGTTGGCGTTCGATGTCCCCTGGACGCCTTGGCGTCTTGGCGGTTCTCTATTCCCCCGACGCTCGCGACGAGCGCTCCGGCCGCGCAGTGCCCGCGACCGTCCTGGAGCCTGGAGTCTGGAGCCTGTCTTCACGGGCACCAGTCGCGCCACCCCGCCACCGTCGCTTGCAGGCCCGGGTGCGCCGCGCCGAACGCGTAGCGGTTCGTGGCCTCCGCGCACGCCGGCCACTTCTCCACCGTCTCCCACGTGCCGCGCGTGAGCTTGTAGAAGAACCACTCGCCGCGGGGCACGGGCACGACGCCGGTCGCCGTGGTCGGGCTCGACCACGTGAGCGGCGCGTGGGTCCAGCCGTTCGCCGAGGTCGCGACGCAGATGGGCTGGTCCGTCGGGGTGCCCGCGGGGACCGTGACCCGGAGCGGCACGAGCACCGTGCCCGCCGGCTCGGTCAGGCTCGGGTCGTAGGCGAGCACGAGCGTGAAGGCCGCGCGGTCGGGGAACGCGATCAGCGCCGCGCGGTCCTCGGCGTCGTAGTAGACGCCGGTGCCGGCGGCCAGGAGCGCCGCGGCGGAGGCCCGCACCGGGAGCGCGGCGCCGTCGAGCGTCGCGCTCGTGACGCCGTGGTCGACGCGGCGCACGCGCGCGAGCAGGGTCCGCGCGGGCGGCGCGAGCTGGCCCGCGCGCGCGGCGCCGAGCGTCATGCCCGTCGCGCCGCCGGCGAGAGTGTAGGTCGTGTGCGCGTACTGCCCCGCCGCGTAGGCCGGCGAGTCGCCCGCGTGCGCGCCGCGGTAGCGCAGCCGGACGACCCCCGGCTCGAAGACCGTGAGCGTCACCTCGACCCCGGTCGCGGCGACGACGAAGCGCGCGGCCCCGGGGGCCTGCGTCACCCACGCGGGCAGCGGCCCGGCGCCGGCGCACGGGTCGAACGGGCCGTCGGGCGGCGGGGCGTCGGCAGGCGGCATGGTGTCGGCCGGGGCGGCGTCGGCCCCGCCTCCGTCGGATGCGCGCCCGTCGGTCGGCGCGGCAGCCGCGTCGGCGCGCGCGGGCGCGTCCGCGCCGCACCCGCCGGCGAGGGCGGCGAGGGCGGCGCGGGCGACGAGGGCGCACAGCAGAGCGGGGCGGGGGCGGCGCATGGGCCCATTGGAGCCACGGTGCGCGACGGGCGTCAACCCGGGGCGGGGCGGCGCGGTGGCGCGGTTGCGCCGGCCCTGGGCGCGCCTTACTCTCGCTGTGAGATGCGCGCCTCGACGAAGCTCAGGAGCAAGGGGCAGGTGGTCATCCCAAAGGCGATCCGCGACCGTCTGCGGTGGCGGCCGGGCACCCGGCTCAACGTGGAGGAGACGCCGGACGGGGCCGTGCGGTTGACGCGGGCGAGCGTGTCTCGCGCCGAGCTCGATCAGGTCCTGCGAGAGTTGTGCGGGTGCCTGCGCGGCACCGACGCGCTCTCCGCGCTCGAGGCCGCGCACCGCGCCGAGGTGGAGGCGGATGAGCGGCGCCGCCGTCGTTGATTCGTGGGCTGTGGGGGGCCGCGGCCGCGCGGCTGACTCTTAGCGCTTCTTGCCCTTCGCCGGCCTGGTCGGCGTCGCGTCGACCGCGCCGCCGAGCTGCTTGATCCACTCCTCGACCTCCTTGCGCTCCTTGGCCTTCAGCCGCGGGGACAGGGCGAGGTGCTTGCGGAAGGCGTCGACCGCCTTCTCGTTCTCGCGCTTCTGCGCCCACATCATGCCCAGGTCGTGCCAGGCGTCGGCGTGGCGGTCGTCGGCCTTGACCGCCTCGAGGTACTGCTCGATGGCGGCGTCGATGTTGCCCTTGACGCGGTAGGCGACGCCGAGGTTGAAGCGGCAGATGGGGTTCTTCGGCTCGAGCGCGACCGCCTTCTTGCACTCGGTGATCGCCTCGTCGATCTTCTTGTTGAGCCGCAGCGCCACGCAGTAGTTGTTGATGGCGATCGCGTTCCTGGGCGCGCCCTTGACGGCCCGCGAGGCGACGACGAGCGCGCGCTCCGGGAAGCCCTTCTGGTGGTACACCTTGACCAGGTTCATGAAGGGCTCGGGCTCGGTGACGCCGAGCGTGATGGCCGTCTCGAGGCTCTTCATCGCGTCGTCGTAGCGCTCGGCCCGCAGGTAGGCGGCGCCGAGGCTGGCGTGGAAGTCGCCGCGCTTCGGCAGCAGGTCGCGCGCCGCCTCGAACGCCTTGGTGGCGGCGGGCAGGTCGGTCGCGCGCAGCAGCGTGCCGAGCGTGAAGTGGCACCACGGGTGCGTCTTGCGCGCCTCGAGGCACTTGCGGCAGGCGGCGATCGCCTCGTCGGTCTTGCTGTCCTTCTTGAGCGCGCGGCAGATGTTGTAGTGCGTGTCCGCCTCGTCGGCGCGGGCGGGAGCGGCGAGGGCGAGGCTGAGGAGGGCGGCGCAGGCGACGATTCGGTTCACGGGCTCACCTCCCGGCGCCGAAGCGGCGCCGGAGGTGATTATCGCCGCGGGGGTGGCGTCGGTGCAAGCGGCGGGTTGTTGGCTCTGGGATTCGGAGTAGCGACCCGAGAACGGCTTTCGCGGAGCTGCGGCGTGGTGCGCCGTGTTGGCGGTCTTCATCCGGATGCGGTGAAGTCGAGGCCCACGCCCACGATGGTGTGGTCGGCCGCCCCGGCGACGAAGCACGGGTAGCTCCCGTCGCCCAGCCCCGACGATGACACGCACCCGCTTCCTCCTCGTGCAACTCCCGAAGGCGGCCCGCGCGACAAACCCGGCCGCGAGTGCGGTGTACCAGGCGGCACTCTCTGCGGCAGCCGACAGATCCTCGAGCGCCTGCTGCAAGGTGGCCTCGGTCTCGTTCGCCGTCGTCACCCCCTCACCAGGGTCGCGTGTTCTCTTGTCGTCCAACGTGGCGAGAGGTGATTGTCGCTCACCACCCGTCCTTGCGCCACGTCGAGCGTGCACGGCGGTGCGCGCTGGGCTACGGGCGCCGAGCTAGTTGAGTCCTCGCGGGACTGCTAGTATCACCGTACTGCGTCCGGTGCCCGTATGAGGCTCGTTCGACTGTCAATGGAGCGATACCGCGGGTTCGAGAGCCTACGTCTCGAACTCCCCCCCCGCCTTGCCGTCATCGTGGGCGTCAACGGCGCTGGCAAGAGCTCGGTGCTCGACTGTCTCGCGGTGCTCTTGTCGCAGGTTCAAGGGAGCATCCAGAGCCGCCTCGGCCACGGGCGCAGATTCCGTGAATCCGACATCCTGAATGGCGCGCCTTACACCCGGAACACGGTCACCGCGGAATTCGGCGGGTACACCGCCGAGTGGACGGTGGCGCTCGTCCGTCGGGGCATGCCGCCGCAGGCCACGAGCAGCCTGGCAGGCCTGGGCGAATGGGTCGCCGCCGTGCAGCAGGCGAACCAGGCCGGTCACTACCGTCTTCCGCTGGCCGTGTACTATCCCGTGAATCGGGCCGTCCTCGACATCCCACGGCGAATTCGGGAGCGCCACGAGTTCACTCCCCTGTCCGCCTACGACGACGCGCTCACTGGCGCCGGCAACTTCCGGCTGTTCTTCGAGTGGCTTCGCGACCAGGAGGACCTCGAGCACGAACGCATCGTGCGCAACGGCGCGATGTTCACGCCGCCGGATCCCCAGCTGGCGGCGGTGCGGCAGGCGATCGAGCGGCTCGTGCCTGGTTTCTCCGATCTTCGCGTCCAGCGCGCGCCCCAGCGCATGATGGTCAACAAGAACGGCGTGCCGCTCGCAATCGACCAGTTGTCCGACGGTGAGAAGTGCCTAATCGCCGTAGCCGGAGATCTCGCACGCCGCCTGGCGCTGGCCAATCCGGGTAACCCGAATCCACTCTCCGCTCCCGCCGTGGTCCTCCTCGATGAGATCGAGCTGCACCTGCATCCCGGGTGGCAGCGGGTGATCATCGAGCGTCTGCTGAGCACGTTCCCAACCTGCCAGTTCATCCTGACCACTCATTCGCCGCAGGTGCTCAGCGCGGTGCCGAGCGAGTCCGTGGTGATGCTGCGCGACTTTGCGCCGGTGCGGCCGGCCGCACCCACCGAAGGCCGTGACAGCAACGCCATCCTGGCGGAGGTCATGGACGTGCCGGAGCGCCCGGAACGAATCCAGATCGCGCTGGCCGACATTGCGCGGCTCATCGACGAAGATCGGTTAGGCGACGCCCGCGCAGCCATCGATCGACTCGCCGAAACACTCTCAGAGCGAGACGCGGAGATCGTGCGGCTTCGGTCCCTGGTGACCTTCCTCGAGGCCCCCGCGTGATCTTCATCCTCAAGCGGAGTGAGCCCCACTGCCTGACGGAGCTCCGCACTCAACCCGGCGCTCGTTACGCCGACCTCAGGCCCCCTTGCAAGGACGAGGTTCGCGAGGCCCTGGCGCGAGAACAAGGGTTCCTTTGCTGCTACTGCATGCAGCGAGTCCGGGTGACGGTAGGTGACCGGCACGCTGCGAACGAGCTGGAGATCGAACACCGAGTTCCCCAGAGCGCCCAGGAAGGCACCGGACTGCAGCTCGCCTGGAAGAATCTGCTGGGCACCTGCCCGGGAAACAGCCACACGAGCGCACCCGACCAGCATTGCGGTCACCGCAAGGGCGAGCAGCTCATGAGCCTCGATCCGACCGAGGCCAAGCTCGAGCTGAGGCTCCGCTACGATGCCCTCGGGCGTGTCCTCGCCGAGACTAGCGAGCTGCAGTCGGAGCTCGACGACATCTTGAACTTGAACGCGACTCACCTCCGCAGGAATCGCGTGAAGGCGCTGCAAGGATTCCAGGAGGCGCTGCGTCGCAAGCGGCCGAGGGGCATCTGGGCGCGCGAGTGGCTGGAACGGCAGCTCGAGCCGAGCACGCGAGGCGAGCTACCGGAGTTCGTCGGCATCCTCCGCTGGAGTGTTCGCAAGCGGCGCACGCGACCGCAGTGAGCCGGGATCCGGCTGCCGGGCTGCGCACCTCCGCGGCAGGGTTGCGCGAAGGCACGAAGCCGTGCCGGGGCCGTCTCGCTCCTCCTCCCGGCGGGGCCGATTCCGCCGGCGATGCCTGCGTCGTGCTGCCCCGGACGGTTCGTGTCTTCGCGCCTCCCTCCCGACGGCGGCCGGCCGTCGGCGTCAGGCGTGCGCCGGGGCGGTCGGGTCCGCCGCGGCGGGTTCGCTCGCGCCCGGGTCGATGGCGGCCTGGGCCTCGCCCATGGCCTCGGCCTTGAGGTCGTACTCCTGGCCGAGGCTGCGCAGGTCCTCGAGGATGCCCTGCACGTCGGCCGACACGCGCTGCACGTCGGCGCTGCGGTGGTTGACGAGGGCGAGGCGCAGCCGCTCGAGGCCGGCGAGGTCGTGGTGCATGCGGGCGATGATGCGCTCGCGGCCGGCGCCGATGTCCTTGAGGTAGCTGAGCTGGGCGAGGACGGCGGTGCGGGCGAGGCCGTACTGCTCGCGGGCGATGCGGTCCTCGGTGCGCGCCATGCGCTCGTCGAGCGAATCGAGCCGCTGGGCGAGGTCCTCGGCCGAGGTGGCGTGGGCCTCGC
>DASXVK010000222.1:0-5668 GCA_036504295.1 Polyangia bacterium | reverse complement strand
GCGGGGGCGTGCCCCTCGCCGACCGCTACGTCGTCGCGCGGCGCCGGCGCGCCGCGCCCGGGCTGCCCGAGTTCATCTCGGGCTGGACGGGGCCCGACGGCCGCTACGCGCTGCACCTCCCGGCGGGCCGGTACTTCGTCGCCGCCGCGGCCAGGTTCCCGCCGGCGCTCCCGGCCGCGGCCCTGCGGCCCACCGTCGTCCATGCGGCCATGCGCGAGCTCGACATCCTCACCGACGAGGCGCCGCCGCGCCCGCCCAAGGAGCAGGAATGAAAATCCTGTCCGGCATCATCGCGCTCGTCATCCTGGCGCTCGCGGGGGAGGCGTCCGCCTGCGTCGGCAAGACCATCACGATCGGGGTCCCGGACGCGCCCGACGAGCGCGTGCTCGGCGAGCTCGTGGCCCTGCTCGTCACCGAGCGCACGGGCACGACGGCGCGCGTGACCACCTTCGCCGACGGCAACCAGGTGCTCGCGGCGGTCAAGCGGGGCGACGTCGGGACCCTCGTCGAGAGCACCGCCCGCGCGTTGCAAGTGCTGGGCAAGCCCCCGGCGCGCACGGCGCAGGAGGCGTACACCGTGGCGAAGGAGGGCTACCGCGCCCGCTTCTCCCTGGTGTGGCTGGACCCGTTCGCCGCGGGCAAGCAGGCCCGCTCGCTCTTCGGCCCGGTGCTCACGACCGAGGTCGTGCGGACCTTCCCCGCCCTGCCGCGCGTCATCAACAAGCTGACCAAGGTCCTCACCGCCGAGGAGCTGGCGCAGCTCGCCGCGGCGGCGCGCGCGGGCAAGGACCTCAAGGCCCTCGCCCGGGACTACTTGCGCGCGAAGAAGCTCATCTGATCGCGACGTACGCTCGTCAGAGCTTGAACGGCAGGAAGTGGTACGTCAGCGCGAGCAGCAGCGTGCCCCCGATGCAGATGCCAAGGTAGAGGGCGAGCACCCGCGGCTTGAACATCGACAGGAACACCGCCATCACCGGCAGCGCCGTCACCGGGCCGCCGACGAGGAGCGCGATCCCGGGGCCCTTCGCGAGCGGGATCACTTGCCCGGGCTCGGGGAGGAAGAAGCCGTAAACCATCGAGGCTGCGGTCACCTGGGGCAGGTGCAGCGGGATGGTGGCGAAGGTGATGGCGATGGTCGGCCACACGCCGTCGCCGGTCAGGAGCCGCGTGATCCACTGGGCCGGGATGAGCGCGCTCGCCACCACCTCCACGGCGACGCCGATGAGCGCGAAGCGGCCGATCTTCCAGCCCCCTTCGGCGACGCGGGCGAGGAACACGAGCACGCGGTTGTTGCCGGTGCGCCGGGCGACGCGGTGGGAGAGCTGGTGGCCGCACGCGCAGCGCAGCTCCCCGACGGGATAGTCGTGGTCGTGGAAGTCGCCGGGGGGCAGCTCGCGGCGAAAGATCTCGCTCTCGGCGAAGCCGTACGGGCGCAGGAGGTGCGTGACGAGCCCGGCGAGGAGGCCGAGCGCGACGGCGCAGCCCACGATCACGTTGGCCCAGCCGGCGCCGAGCATCCGGGCCAGCATGACGTACGCGGCCGGGCTCATGAGCGGCGCGCTCACCAGCAGCGCCATAGCGGGCGCGAGCGGCAGCCCGCCCTGCATGAGGGCGATGACGAGCGGCAGCGTGGCGCAGGCGCACAGGGGGCTGACGACGCCGAGGGCGACGGCGGCAAGGACGGCGAACGGGCCGAGGCGCACCAGCGCGTGGCGCAGCTTGAGGTGCCACTTGAACGTGCGGATCGTGGCCTCGAGGAGCACGCCGACGAGCAGGTACGGGGCGATGAAGACGATCTCGTGCCACAGCTTGCCGAGGAGGTGGGTCACGGTCGTCCAGAACACGAAGGGGCGCTCCTGTGCCGGCCGACGGCCGCGCGCCAATCATGGTACGAGGTCTCGCGGCGCGCGTCCATGACGGTGGCGTTTCGAGATCCGGTTCCCACGCCCCGGCCGCGTGCTCTATGCTGGGGGCATGTCCCGCCGCCCCGGCCTCGTGCTGCTCCTCGCGGCCGCCCTCCTCGGGTGCGGCCGCGGCCGCCCGCCGGGCGGCGGGGCGGCGCCGCCGGGCGTCGCGGCGGCGCCCGGCCCGGCGTCGGCGCCGGCCCCGAGCCTCCTCACCGGCACCGTCGCCGACGATGGCGAGCCCGCGGCCGGCGCGATGGTGCAGCTCTACCGCGACCTCGCCCTGGGCCTCGACGCGGTCCCCGCGTTCACGACCGGCCCGACCGGCCTCGACGGGACCTTCCGGCTGGCGGTGCCGCCCGGCACCTACTACCTCGTCGCCCGGGTGGGCGCGGGGCCGGGCGCGCCGCTGGCCTACTTCGGCGGCAACCCGGTCCACCTCGAGGCCGGGCGCGCGCGCACGGAGCACCTCGTGCTGGTCCGGCCGCGCGCCCCGGCCCCGGACCTGCGCCCCCGGGCCGCGGGCGCGACCCTCGTCGGCGAGCTGCACGCCGGGAGCCGCCCGCTCCCGGGCGTGACGGTGGCCGCCCTCGACCGCCCCGCCCCCGCCGGCGTCGCGCCGCCGCGGTACGCCGCCCGCACCGACGCCGCCGGACGCTTCGAGCTCGCCGTCCCGCCGGGCCGTTACTACCTCGTCGGGGCGGAGCAGCGACGCGGGCGCGCCTTCGGGCAGCTCGAGCCCGGCGACCACTTCTGCTTCCACCCCGGCAACCCGGTCGAGGTGCCGGCCCACGGCGTCCGCGTCGTCGCTCTCCCGTGCGCGCCGGGGCCGGCCGCACCGCCCGTCGTGCGCGCCTCGCGCACCTTCGTCTTCGGCACCACCGTCGACGACGAGGGGCGGCCGCTCGCCGGCGTCACGGTCGGCGCCCTCATGGGCCCGGACCTGGCCGCCCCGCCCCGCCACCGCTCCACCCCGTCGGCCGCCGACGGCCGCTTCGAGCTCGAGGTCGTGCCCGGGCGCTACCACCTCGTCGCGCGTACGGCCTTCGGCGGCCCGCCGCTGTCCGGGGAGCTCCTCGGCCTCGGCCCGGAGCCCACGCTCGCGGCGGGCGCGCGCCTCACGGGCGTGACCATCGTCGTGCAACCCGTGCCCTGAGCCCGGGCCCGTGGTGGGTGGGTGATACCACGCTAGGGTGCGGGATATCACGCAGCCAGGTTGGCGCTGGGAGCGAGGATCCGCCCAGTTGGCGCGGCCGCACGCTGGCACGAGAGTTGATTCCCTGGCATTCGGACTAGCTTGACTAATGGGTGGCGGGCGCGCGCCCGCCGTGCAGGGGAGGGCGCCGTGCCAGGTGCGCCAGGGATCCGGTCGGTCGTCATCCTCGCCGTCCTCGGGCTCGTCCGCGCAGCCCACGCCGCGCCGCCGCACACGCCCCAGAACGGGGTGAGCTGCACCTCCTGCCACACGCTGCGACTCGCCAGCCGGCCCGTCCACGGCACCGTTACCGCCGCGGCCGACACCACGCTCACCGCCGCCGCGAGCTGGCAGCCGGGGCAGTGGGTCGACCTCACGATCACCTTCACGTCCGGGCCGAACCGCGGCGAGTACCGGCGCATCACCGGCAACACCGCGACCGCGGTGACCTGGACGCCGCCGCTCTTCGCGCCCCTCGTCCCGGGGGACACGTTCACCCTCGGGGCGGCGGCGGAGCCCACCTTCGCCACCCGGTGCCGGAGCTGCCACAACCCGACCGGCCCGGCGGCCGCCACCGGCCGGGTCGATGTCCACACGGTCAACGGCGGGGCGACCGTCATCGGCTGCGGCAAGTGCCACGAGCCGCACGCCAACCCGCCCACCCCGGCCCAGGGCCAGGCGCTCCTGCGCCGGGACCTGCGCTGGGGCGGGGCCGCGGGGCCGGTCGCCTACCCGGCCAGCGCCACGAACGACTTGATCGCCGGCCAGGCGCCCTACAACGGCATCTGCGAGACCTGCCACCAGCAGACCGCGCACCACCGCAACAACCCGACGGCCGACCACACGCACATGGCCCCCTATGCGTGCCCCGACTGCCACACGCACGAGACCGGGTTCGCGTCGCCGCCGTCGGGCTGCAGCAGCTGCCACGGCAACCCGCCCGCCGACCCGACCACCCTCGTCCAAAGCCCGCGGGCGACCGGCTCGACGACGGCCGGGGCCCACGAGCGCCACTTCCAGGACCAGAGCTACCCCTGCGATTCCTGCCACCGCGACAGCGTCGGCGCCGGCACGACGCACGGCAACGGCAAGGTCACCGTCGGCTTCTCGCTCTTCGGCGGCACCTACACCGGCGGCGTCTACGACGGCCAGACCGGCGTCGCCTACGACGGCACCGCGGGCACGAGCGTGTCGGCGACCGGCGGCAAGACCTGCAGTCAGATCTACTGTCACGGCCAGCGGGCCGACGGCACGCCGTGGGGCGGCGGCCAGGACACGGCCCCGCGCTGGGACGGCTCGGTCACGTGCACCTCGTGTCACGACATGGGCGGCACGGCGACGGCCCTCTCGGGCCGCCACCGGACGCACACGAACGAGACCACGTACCAGTACCCATGCGACCAGTGCCACAACCAGACCGCCCTCGGCCGCAGCGCCATCAAGGACCGGTCCCTGCACGCCAACAACGTCAAGGACGTCGCGCTCACCGCGGGGGCCTACGACTCCACGGCCAAGGGGTGCAGCGCCACGACCTGTCACACCGACGGGCGCGGCGGGCCGCCGAACGTGGCCCCGACGTGGGACGCCGAGGCGCCGGGGCGGTGCTGGGCATGTCACAGCGGCACGGCCGCGGACTCGTTGCAGATGACCACCAACGGCCACGACCGGCTCGTCTCCGGCCACTGGGTGCGGCGCTACCCGTGCAGCCATTGCCACAGCGCCACCGTCGACCCCACGACCCAGCAGGTGAGTGGCGCCACCCACGTCAACGGCAGCGTCGACGTCAAGGTCGCGCCGCGCTGGAACATCGTCGGCAAGCCGGCGCCCGGCTACGACCCGGCGACCAAGACGTGCAGCAACGTCTACTGCCACAGCGACGGCACCAGCGTCGACCCGCGCGTGCGGACCTTCACCTGGCTCGACCAGCGCACCGAGTGCAATAGCTGTCACGGCCACCCCAAGGGCTCGTGCCAGGACTGCCACGGCCCGACGGTCACCGGGTGGCCGCCCGGCGAGGAGTGGAAGGCCGCGATGCCGATGTACGTCAACGGCGGCGCCGGCGCGACCACGGCCAACACCCACATGCGCCACCTGCTGACGAACTTCACCTGCGACAACTGCCACTACAAGACCATCGTCAACGGCAGCTGCACGGACTGCCACAACGCGGGCGTGCCGCTCGGCAGCATGCGCGAGGTCAATCACATCGACCCCGCGTACCACGTCAACAAGGTGAAGAACGTCGACTTCAAGGACGGCGGCACCTACGACCCCGTCACGAAGACCTGCCGCAACACCGCCTGCCACACCGGCGACGACCCGCAGTGGGGCGCGGCGGCCAAGGACGAGGTCCTGTGCTTCAACTGCCACGGGACCACCTCCGCCGACGTCGACGACTTCAACGCGTTCAACGGCACGCGGGCCCGCATCAACATGGCCGAGTGGGTCCAGACCGGCCACGGGCGGCCCACCGCGTCGGGGCCCTACACCTCGGGCAACCCGCCCGCGGCGTTCCCCGGCAACCCGTGCTGGTACTGCCACGACAACTCGGTCCTCCACAAGGACGCGC
>DASXVK010000221.1:0-2072 GCA_036504295.1 Polyangia bacterium | reverse complement strand
GCGGGCGGCCGGCGCCGGCGCCGCCGTCGCCCCGGTCGACCATCAGCGGCTCGTCGCAGCGCAGGGGCCAGGCGGGCGGGACCGTGCGGAGGATGTCGTCGCGCGGGTCGGGGGGCCCGGCGGGGTCCGGGAGGCGCAGCGGCAGCAGCAGCTGCTCGACCAGGCGCCATGCCGGCGTCAGGTCCGGCGCCGCGAAGTAGACGAGGGCGAAGGCCGCGGCCGCGGCCGCGAGGCGCCCGCAGGCCGCGATCCCGCGCATCGGCGGGAAGCCTAGCCCAGGATCTCGGGGCGGCAAGGAAGATGCTGACGCCTCCTCCCGACGGTGGCGGGCGCTTGACGCCGGCGGCGGGGAACGCACGAAGAGCGCATGAAGCGCATTGTCATCTTCGGCCTCGGTCTCCTCGCCTGCGGGGCGCTCCTGGCGCCCCGCGTCGCGGCGGCCCTCGACACCAACCCGCCGCTGCAGCGGGTGCTCACCGCGACGGCGATCGTCCACGACATGGCGGGCACGGCGAGCGCGGCCACCGTGCCGCCCGCGGTGCTCGCGCAGGCCCGCGCCGTCGCCATCATCCCGTTGCTGGTGCGCAACGGCGCCAGCGGCGACCGCTACGGCGAGGGCGTCCTCGTCGAGCACCGCGGCGCCGGCTGGAGCCCGCCCGTGTTCGTCGACCTCGACGGCGCGAACCTCCGCACGCAGGTGGGCGCGGACACGACGGACCTCGTGCTGGTCTTCGCCGACCAGGACAGCTTCGGCCAGGTGCTCGGCGGGCAACCGGGCAAGCTGGGCGCCACCATCCCGGTCGCCGCCGGGCCCATCGAGCCGGCGCAGATGCCGCCCGGCGCGCAGGTGCTCGCGTACCGGCACGCCCGGGGGGTCTTCGAGGGGGTCGCGCTCAGCGGCGCGACGCTGCAGATCGACGGCGGCGCCGGCGCGACGTTCTATGGCCGCCGCGTGCCGGCCCAGCAGATCTTCAGCGGCTCCGGGCTGAAGACCCCCGCGGCGGCGGAGGACCTCCGCGCCGCGCTCCAGGGGTACGCCGCGAAGCGTTAGTCAGCCCACGCGCCATCGAACCCGCGCTGTTCCTGAGGGGAGTCTCAGGTGTTGGGGAGGTGGGCGATGGGTGCGGAGACCAGGGGACGGGTGCGGGCGGCGTTGGCGCCGGTCGCGATCCTCGCGATCACCGGGGTGCTGGGCGCGGCTCAACTCGGCGGGTGCGGCAGCAAGGCGACCGCCGGCCGCCAGCAGCAGGGGAACCATGTCACGGCGGCCTCGGACGTCGAGGCGGGGCGCTATCTCATCGCGGTCGGCGGGTGCAACGACTGCCACACGCCGGGCGTGATGCAGGGCGCCCAGGTGCCCGAGGCGCAGTGGTTGACGGGCATCCCCGTCGGCTGGCGCGGGCCGTGGGGCACGACCTACGCCTCCAACCTGACGCGGATGGTCCCGCTGTACGACGAGGACGATTGGATCAGGATGGTGCGCGCGCGCAACGGCCGCCCGCCCATGCCATGGCCGAGCCTGCACGCGATGAGCGACAAGGACCTGCGGAGCATGTACCGCTACATCACGAGCCTGGGCCCCAAGGGCAGCGACGTGCCGGCGTTCGTGCCGCCCGACCAGACGCCCGCGACGCCGTTCATCGCGCTGGTGCCGCAGGTCGTGCCGGCCGGCGGTGCGCCCGCTGGGGGCGGTGGGCCGGGCGGCAGCGCGCCGGGCGGCGGCGCCCCGCGAGCGCCGGCCGGCGCGATGGGCCGCGAGTAGCCGGCCCGCCACTTCGTCGCGGCGGCGCCCGGCCGCGTGCCACTGAGTCGCACGGCGGCGGCGCGCGGCGCGCCAACCCCGCGGATCCCGCGCCGGGCCAGTACTGGCACGCCCGTTGCTAAGCCCTCCTGCAAGCCGCGTGAGTGCTGGCGGGCTGTGCCTGCCAGCACTCTGCGCGGGAGGTCAAAGGGACCCTCTCAGGGTCCCTTTCAAGAAGCCGCGTGAGTGCTGGCGGGCTGTGCCTGCCAGCACTCTGCGCGGGAGGTCAAAGGGACCCTCTCAGGGTCCCTTTCAAGAAGCCGCGTGAGTG
>DASXVK010000220.1:0-1548 GCA_036504295.1 Polyangia bacterium | reverse complement strand
GTACTCGTCGGTGAGGTCGATCGCGCGGCGGTAGTGGGTGAGGAACGGCACGTCGGGCATCGCGGCGACGAGCCCGCCGGCCAGCCCCGCCGCCGCGAGCGTCAGGCCGCCGCCCTGGCTGCCGCCGGTGACGGCCACCTTCGCGGGGTCGACCCCGGGCAGCGTCCGCACCGCGTCGACCGCGCGCACCGCGTCGGTCATCAGCCGGCGGTAGTAGTACGACGACGGGTCGAGGATGCCGCGCGTCATGTAGCCGGGGTAGGACGCGTCGCTGCCGACCGGGTCCGGCGTCGCGCCGACCGACCAGGTCGAGCCCTGGCCGCGGGTGTCCATGACCAGGTGCACGTACCCGGCCGCCGCCCAGGCGAGGCGCTCGACCGGCAACCCGCGGCCGCCGCCGTAGCCGATGTACTCCACGACCGCCGGCAGCGCGACGCCCGACGACGAGCCGGCGGGCCGCAGCACCCACGCCTTGATGGGGTGCCCGCCGAAGCCGGCGAACGTCACGTCGGACACGTCGATGAGCGACAGCCCGGCGTCCACCGGCGTCACCTGCAGCGACAGGTCGAACCCGCGCGCCTCGGTGAGTGTCGACGCCCAGAACGCGTCGAAGTCGGCGGGCTCGTCGACCTCCGGCAGGTAGCGCTCGAGCTCGGGCAACGGCAGATCGAAGATGGCCACGAAGATCCCTCGTCGGCGGTAACGGGACGACGAAAACCCTAGAGCGGTCGCGGCACGCGCCACGCCGGACCCAGCCGCCGATCGGCGCTTCGTCCTCCCGTCACGGCCTCGGTGGCACCCACCGCCGTAGGCGCGGGATCCACGCGGGCACTGCTCGCACGTACTCCCGGTACGGCTCGCCGAACCGGCGCGTCAGCCGCGGTTGCTCGTACCAGCGCGCCGCCGCCGCGGCGACCGCCCACGCGATGACGGCGTACCGCAGCAGCCCGGCCGAGCCGAAGAAAAGGGCCTGCCCGAGCAGCACGACGAGGAAGCCGACGTAGATCGGGTTGCGCACGTGCGCGTACCAGCCGTCGACGACGAGCCGCGGCGGCGAGGCGATCGGCACGGGCGTGCCACCGGCCCGGACGAACGCGACGAAGGCCTGCACGATCGGGACCATCCCGAGCACGACGAGGGCGATGCCGATCACCTGCGCGACCACCCAGCCGGGCAGCGGCCGGTGCACGTGCCAGTAGCCGAGCAGCCACGGCAGCAGCACGCCGAACGTGCCGCCGAGCCCGACGCCCCATGCGGTCGCGACGAGCACGGCGGTGCCGCGCCCCATGCCCGGCCCGGTCGGGGTCGACGAGCCTCCGTTGGCGTCGGGCGCTGCCACGTCCCGAGCGTAGGCGCGGGGCCGACGAGGTGGCACGGCCGCATGTGGCGCCTGAAGCCAGTCATCGGCGCCGCCGCCGCTCCGCCTCAGAAGGGTGGTTCGTCGGGGTAGCCGGAGCGGGTGTGCTTGTCGAGTCGTTCGGTGCGGCCGAAGTCGCGCGGGGTGACGCGGTAGGCCAGTCCGGCCGGCGTGCGCCACTCGAACACGCC
>DASXVK010000219.1:0-22640 GCA_036504295.1 Polyangia bacterium | reverse complement strand
CCTGCACCTCGGTGAGCTTCTGGCCGCCGAGCAGCTCCTCGAAGATCGGCCGGATCACGTGCACGACCGGGAGGCCCGCGTCGTCGGCGCCGTGGAGCTTGTCGAGCGGGATGAGCGCGTCCTCGCGCCCGCCCTCGCTGCGCGCGCCGGTGATGACGAGGAGCGCCGCCGCGCCGTGCTCGCGCGCGTTCATGGCCTTGAAGCGCAGCTCCTGGTAGAGCGCCGGGATGCGCTTCTTGCCCGCCGGCACGGCCGCCGCGGGCGGGCCCTCGGCCAGGCGCTCGCCCGGGGCGAAGCGCATCGCGACCACGATCTTGCCCTTCACGTCGAGGCCGGCGTAGTCGTCGTAGCCCGCCTCGGGCGCGGTGATGCCGTAGCCGACGAAGACGAGGGTGCCCGTCGCGCGCGCGTCGCCGGCGGCGATGCTGAGCGGCGTGAACTCGATGCCGAGCTTGAGGCTGCGGCGCCCCTGGCCCTCGCCGAAGCGGACCCAGTTGCGCCCGCCGACCAGCTTGACGCCGGTCGTCACCTGGAGCTTCTGGAAGAAGCCGCCGCCCTCGCCCCCGGGCTGCAGGCCGAACTCGGCCATCTTGCCGGCGAGGAACGTGGCCGCCCGCTCCAGCCCCTGCGAGTCGAGGCCGCGGCCCTCCCACTCGGCGGCGGTGAGCTGCTTGACCACCTCCTGCGCCGCGCCCGGCGCGATGAACGACAGCGGGTCCGCCGGCGGCGGCCCGGCCGCGGGCGGGCCGCAGGAGGCGCACGCGGCCAGCGTGAGCGCGGCCAGCACGGAGTGACGCAGACGGGACGAGAGCGCGGGTATCAGCAGCATTCGCAGTGCCCTGTGGTGGTGGGGTTGTGGCAACGCCGGCCGGACCGGCGCGCCCATGGTAGCACCACCCGCGCGGTAGCGCCGCACGAGCGGCGGTCAGCGGCGCTGCTAGTCCGGCTCGTAGGTGAGCCGCACGGCGGCGAAGCGGGGCGTGCCCGGGCAGGGCGGGTCGAGCTTGCGGCACTCGACCTCGATACCGCAGGTCGGGTGCCGGCCACGGAGCGCCGCGAGCACGCGGGCCGCGACCTTCTCGACCAGGTGGCAGGTGCTCTCGGTGCCGGCGCGGATCACGAGCCAGCACAGCTCCCGGTAGTCGACGGTGTCGACCAGGCGGTCGCTGGCGCCGGCCTGCGCGATGGCGGCCGGGGCCCGGACCTCGAGATCGACCTCGAAGCGGCGCGTCCGCTCGCGCTCGGCGGCGGAGGCGCCGTGATTGGCCTCGAACTGGATGCCTCTGACGATGATGGCCCCGCGCTCGCTCACCGGTCTCCTTCGGGCAGGCAGGGCCCGCCAGCACTCACGCGCTACAGAGCCCGCGACGACACGGCCTCCGGCGCGGCGGCGGCCTCTTCGGCCGCCTCCTCGGCCTCTTCCCGCGCGACCCGGCGCATCTTGCGCTTGATGATCTCGCGCTTGACCGCGCCGACGAAGTCGACGATGAGGCGCCCGGTCAGGTGATCGTGCTCGTGCTGTAGCGCCCGCGCGTACATCTCCTCGGCCTCGACCACGAAGCGCTCGCCCTTGAGGTTGTAGGCGCTCACGCGGGCCTTGAGCGCGCGCTTGACCGGCACGAAGATGCCCGGGAAGCTCAGGCAGCCCTCGTCGCGGGTGTCGGTCTCGTCGCTCAGCCACTCGATGGTCGGGTTGATGAACGGCACCGGCGGATCCTGCTCGGTCCCGCCGGCGATCTTGCCGTCGATGATGAGGAGGCGCTCGGGGCGGGCGATCTGGATCGCGGCCAGGCCGGCGCCGTTGTGCGCGTACATGGTGTCGGTCATGTCGGCCACGAGCTCGCGCACCGCGGGCGTGGCGATCTGGTCGACGGGGATGTCGGCGGACACGAGCCGGAGCTCGGGTTCGGGGTACTTCACGATGCGAACAATGGCCATGCAACCACCAAAACCAACGCGGGACCGTTACTGCCCCTTAGGATGCGCCGCGGCTCGATCCGCAGCCGGCACAGCTCGAGGCCGAGCACCCGCCGCACGACGAGCCCGCCGACGACGAGAAGGTCCCGGCCCCGGTGGAGAAGGACACCACGGACAGGCAGCGCGTTACGTCCTTGCCGTGGCACTGAGGGCACTCCACCTCGGGGTTGCGCGAAAATACTAACTCCTCGAAATCCTTATCGCAGGTGGGACAGTGATACTCGTAGATGGGCACGCGTGGCTTCCTTGACCCTCGCGGCCGTCGGAGCGCGGCCGCAACTGTCTGTTGACACCGTAGAAATGTACATTAGCATAGGCTTGCGTCAAGGACCGTGGGAGGGCACGGTCGAGGCCGGTCGGTTCCGAGGAGAGCTCCAGTTTAATGGGTGACCATCCATCCGTCACGCGGTACGCCTCGGCGACGCTGCCCACCAAGCATGGCACCTTCCGGGTGGATGTCTTCCGGGATCCCGCCGGGTTGGAGCACACCGCGGTCCGCATCGGGGACGTGAGCGGCGCGGAGGTGCTGTGCCGCGTCCACTCCGAGTGCTGGACGAGCGAGGTGCTCGGCTCGCTCAAGTGCGACTGCCGCGTGCAGCTCGACTCCGCGCTCGAGCGCATCGCCCGCGAGGGCCGCGGCGTCCTCATCTACCTGCGCCAGGAGGGCCGCGGCATCGGGCTCGGCGACAAGATCCGCGCCTACGCCCTCCAGGAGCAGGGCGCCGACACCGTCGACGCCAACGTGCGGCTCGGCCTGCCGGTCGACGGCCGCCGCTACGACGTCGCGGCCGCGATGCTGGCCGACCTCGGCGTCGCGTCGGTGGTCCTCATGACCAACAACCCGGACAAGATCGCCGGCCTCGCGCAGGCCGGCATGCCCGTCGTGCGCCGGGTGGCGCACTGGCTCCCGTCCTCGCTGCACAGCGCCCGCTACCTCGAGACCAAGCGCAGCCGCCTCGGCCACCTCGGCCTCGAGGCGGAGAGTGACGAGAGCGAGGCGGCCGAGGCCGCCCCGGCGCTGGCCGTGGGCGCGCTCGCGCCAGCCTCGATCCGGCGACCGAGTGGGGGTGACGAAAGGACGCGAGCAACGTGGCGCAGGTGACCCAGGACGACGTCCTTCACGCTCTCTCCCAGGTCAACGATCCAGAGCTCAACCGGGACCTCGTCAGCCTCGGGATGGTGAAGGACATCGCCATCACCGGCGCGGCGGTCGCGGTGCGCATCGAGCTGACCACGCCCGCGTGCCCGCTCAAGCACACGATCCGCCAGGACGTCGAGGCCGCGCTCAAGGCCATCGGCGCCGACGCGGTCACGATCGAGTTCGGGGCCAGCGTCCCCTCCCGCCGCAAGGAGGATCGGCTGCCCTCGGTCAAGCACATCGTCGCCGTCGCCTCGGGCAAGGGCGGCGTCGGCAAGTCGACGGTGGCCGTCAACCTCGCCCTGGCGCTCAAGCGCCACGGCTCGACCGTGGGCCTGCTCGACGCCGACGTCTACGGCCCGAGCGTGCCGCACATGCTCGGCCGGCCCGAGGTCGCCACCAAGCCCGCGGCGAACGACCGCATCGCCCCGGCCGTGTATCACGGCATCCAGGTGATGTCGGTCGGCTTCTTCGTCGAGCGCGCCGGCGCCGTCGTGTGGCGCGGGCCGATGGTGCACAAGCTGCTCACCCAGTTCATCGACGACGTGGAGTGGGGCGAGCTCGACTACCTCGTCATCGACCTGCCGCCCGGCACCGGCGACGTGCAGATCTCGCTGAGCCAGCTCGTCCCCCTCACGGGCGCGGTCATGGTGACCACCCCGCAGGAGGTCGCGCTCAACGACGTCATCCGCGGCTGCTCGATGTTCGAGAAGGTCGAGGTCCCGCTCCTCGGCATCATCGAGAACATGAGCTTCTACGCCTGCCCCAAGTGCGGGCACCACGACCACATCTTCGCCGCGGGCGGCGGGCGCCGCCTGGCCGACGAGGTCGGGGCGCCGCTGCTCGGCGAGGTGCCGATCAACGGCCGCATCGCCGCGAGCGGCGACGCGGGCCTGCCGATCGTGGTGGGCGCCCCGGACAGCGAGCAGGCCCAGATCTTCATGGCGATCGCGGGCCGCCTGGCCGGCCGCATCTCCCAGACGGTCCTCGGCGGCCGCCAGCACCAGGCCTGAGCTCGTGGGGGAGGCTCCGGGCCGGTGGCCCGGAGCCGGGGTGGCGTGACTACGGCGTGACCTGGGCGCCGTCGGCGGCGAGGTGGGTCGTCGCGGCGCTCACGTCGGCGAGGCTGAAGTCGGTGGCCGTGAAGCCAGGCGCGCGCAGGCCCTCGACGATCATGCCGATCTGGCCGGTGGGCAGGGGGCTCGGGCTGAGGCTCGGCAAGCTGAACGAGGTGCTGCCGTCGAGGATCGCGATGGCCCACTGCAGCTCGCCGTCCTTCGTCAGGCCGACGCTGTGGAACGAGGCGTCCGCGGCCGGGGTGAAGGAGTAGGTGCCCGCGCTCGCGCTGATCGCGGTGGGCGGGGTCATCCAGCCGCCGATGTTGACGGTGGTGCCCGGGGTGACCCCGTCGATGATGAGGCTGCTGACCGACACCCCGGGGTCGCTCGCCTTGGCCGCGGCGGCGATCTCGTAGGTGCCGGTCGCGAGCTCGCCGGTGAGCACCGGCACCTTCGTCGAGAGGAAGGCCGAGTTGAACCCGGCGGTCGTCAGGACGATGCTGCCCGAGTCGCCGAAGCGGATGACGGGCACGGCGCTGAGGTTCGGCTGGCCGGCCGGGGCGGCCGCGAACGACACCGTCAGCGTCTGCATGCCGCCGGCGCCGACCGGGACCAGCGTCTCGCCGCTGATCGCCTGGCCGCCGACGACGGTGACGCCGTACAGGAACGCGTAGTCGACGACGGTGTAGGTGTCGTCGGCGAGGTTCGTGAGGGTGCCGTTGGTGTCGACGTCGATGATGATGGCGTAGTGCACCTGCTTGCCGACGCGGGCGTGGAGCTTGAAGGCGCACTTGCTGATGGCCGGGGTCCCCACCTTGATGCACAGGTTCGACGGCAGCGACAGGCTCGTGCCCGGCACGGTCCAGGTCTCCTGCGGGATCTTGTTCGCCGGCTGGTCGATCGGCTCGGCCGACGAGTAGAAGATGTAGGCGAGCAGCATGTGGCCGTCGGCCGGCGCGGGCCGCGTGTCCCAGCCCTGGATCGTGCCCTCGACGACCGCCTGGTTCGGCGTGGCGGCGGGAGTGCGCGAGAGCGGGATCGTGACGTTCCCGCCGTTGACGCCGATCCAGGTCGCGGCCGCGTAGCCGCTCGCGGTGACCGTGACGGTCTGGGCGCCGCTCAGCGTGGCGTCGAGGAAGGTGACGAGGCCCGTGCCGTCGGTCAGCCCGGTCAGGGGCGCGGCGCTCGACGGTGCGCCCAGGCGGACGCTGGCGGCCGGGATCGGATCCTGGGACGCGGCGTCGATGACGGTCACGTTGATCGCGCCCTTGACGGCGCCGTCCCCGACCCCGCCGCGCGCGATGGTGCGAGCCGCCGGCGCCTTGATCTGGTTCCCGTCGTCGCCGCAGGCGCTGCCCCCGAGCGCAACGGCGGCGAGCGCAGCCGCTACGAGTGCCATCCGGATCGACCTCATGAAGCCCTCCTGACTGAGTTGATGGGGCGAGAGTACCGCAGCGCACGAAAGCGCGCCAGCGGGGGCAGCGTCCGGTGGCTAGCCGAACACGTCGACGCACGCGCCGGTGAGCGCGGCGGGGGCCTCGGCGGCGAGGAAGAGGACCACGCGGGCCACCTCGGCGGGCGTCATGCGCGGCGTCGCCCCGGGCATGCCCTGCGCGAGCATGGCGGTGTCGACGCTGCCCGGGCACACGGCGTTGACCTGGAGCCCGTCGCCGCGCACCTCCTCGGCGAGCGCGCGCGTGAGGCCGACGACGCCGTGCTTCGCGGCGCAGTAGGCGGTCAGCTCCGCCGTGCCGCGGCGGCCGGCGATCGAAGCGACGTTCACGATGCGGCCGCGGCCCGCGGCGCGCATCGCCGGCAGGAACGCGCGGGTCACGAGGTAGCTGCCGGTGAGGTTCACCGCCACGACCGCGGCGAAGGCGGCGACCGGCAGCGCGTCGAGCCGGCCGCGGGCGACGATGCCGGCGTTGTTGACGAGCACCGCCGGGGCGCCCCAGCGCTCGAGCACCACGCCGGCGAAGCGCGCGACGCTCCCCTGATCGGCGACGTCGAGCGCCAGCGGGAGCGCCGCGCCGCCGTCGGCCTCGATGGCGGCGGCGACCGCGGCCACCTCGGCCGCGGTGCGCGCGCCCACGGCGACCCGGGCCCCGCGCGCGGCGAGCGCGAGCGCGATCGCGCGGCCGATGCCGCGCCCGCCGCCCGTCACCACCGCCGCCGCCCCCGCCAGCGGCCCCCCGGCCGCGCTCATCGCCGCGGCCGCCCTCGCGCCGGGGCGGCGCCGGCGGCCGCGAGCAGCCGCGCCTTGAGGTCCGGCCGGTCCTGCATGGCGCCGACGAAGGCGCTGGTCACGACCTCGCTCTGGTCGTGCCGCTCGCCAGGGAGCGCGAGGCAGAGCTGCTCGGCGGCCAGCACGCACCCGGCGCCGCGCGCGCCGAGGTGGTCGGCCAGCGCCTGGGCGATCTGCACCGTCGCCCGCTCCTGCAGGGTCAGGCGGCGGGTGAAGCAGTCGACCAGGCGGGCGACGCGGCCGAAGCCGCACAGCTTGCCCGCGGGCAGGTAGGCCACGGCGGCGACGCCGCGGTAGGGCAGCAGGTGGTGCGGGCACATGGCGTGGAACCGCAGGCCCGCGAGCAGCACGACCTCGGGATCCGGCTCGCCGACGACCGGATCGGCGAGGATCGCGGCCGGGTCCAGGGCGTAGCCGGCGAGGAACTCCTCGCGCCACAGGCGCGTCACCCGCGCCGCGGTGTCGCGCAGGTCCGGCGTGCCGGTGTCGACGCCGCACGCCGCCAGCCACGCCGCCATCGCGGCCTCCATCCGGGCCGGATCGGGCGCCGGCCCGGCCACCTCGGGCGCGACGGCGAGCGGGAAGCGCTTGCGGCTCACGATTTCGCCTCCCGGCGCACGGGCCTATGCACGACGCTGCGGCACATGCTCCGCATGTCGTTAGCCCCCGGGCGGAGGCCTGTCAAGCTGTAGTCCGGAGATCCCCCCTGACGCCGCTGCTACGCGACGCCGGTGGAGCGACCGTGGACCGCCGGCTCGCGGTCGACCGTGTGGCGGCCGGCGTAGCCGGAGTCGAGCTCGTGCCAGAAGGTCACCTCGTTCTCGCCGAGGCGCCAGCAGAGGAGGACCACCCGGTCCTCGCGCAAGCTGGGGAAGTCGCAGAGGCCCGTCTCCGGGTCCTTGACCTGGACGCCCGTGCTGACGATCGATTCGAACTCTTCCGCCATGGCCATCGCCAGCGCGAGGAACCGGCCGTGCGTCGAACGCACGTGGCCCGGCACCTCCGCCGGGCTGCGCAGGGTCTCCCAGGTCGGCGCGTAGCCCAGCTTCTCCAGCTCCGCGTACGTCGTACGGAGCTCCGAGCGGAGCTGCAACATGCGCCGGAAGGACGACTCAAGCACCGGGACGAGCTGATTGGCCTCGGCGACACTGAAAAGCCGCGTGCCCATGACCATCAGATGCCCGCGCGCGCGGGTCCCGGCTCAGGAGCCGCGCGCGGGGGCCCTTGACGCGCGCCGGGCGGCGCTTTAGGCGGGCGGCTTGACGCGCCGGGCCGGCCGGTGGACCCTGGCACGCATGACACCGCTCGCGGAGGAGAGGCTGGATGGTCGCATCGCCCTCGTCACCGGCGCCGCGCGCCGGGTCGGGCGCGCCGTCGCGCTCGAGCTGGGCCGCGCCGGGGCGCAGGTGCTCGTGCACTGCCGCGCGAGCCGCGCCGACGCCGACGCGACCGCCGCGGAGCTGCGGGCCCTGGGCGCCGACGCGGCGGTGCTCGCGGCCGACCTCACCGATGCGGCCGCCACGACTGCGCTGTTCGCCGCCGTCGCCGCCCGCGGCGGCCTCGACATCCTCGTCAACAACGCCGCGGTCTACGAGCGCACCCCGTTCGAGCAGATCGACGACGCGCGCCTCGCGGCGATGCTCGACGCCAACTTCGTCGCGCCGTTCCGCTGCGCCCGCCTGGCAGTGCCGCTGCTGCGCGCACGCGGCGGCGGCACCATCGTGAACCTGCTCGACGTCGCCGCCACGCAGGCCTGGCCCGACCACGCCCACTACTGCGCGGCCAAGGCGGCGCTGCACATGCTCACGCGCTGCCTCGCCGTCGAGCTCGCCCCCGCGATCCGCGTCGTCGGCGTGAGCCCGGGCACGGTGGCGCTGCCCGCGGGCACCAGCGCGGCCGAGGCCGCGCGCATCATCGGCAAGATCCCCGCCCGCCGCGCCGGCACGCCCGAGGACGTCGCCCGCGCGGTGCGCTTCCTGTGCGCCGGCCCCGCGTTCATCACCGGCACCATCCTCCCCGTCGACGGCGGCCGCAGCGCCGCGGGCCCGGCCGTCGGCGTGTGACGCCGTAAGGCGCGGGAACCTGCCGCCTGGGCGTAGGATTCACAGGGAGACGGGGAGTCGGGGAGAAAAGCTTGGGTTGGGTTCTGCTGACCGCGCGGGACCTCTGCCCCCTCGCAGTCGCACAACTCCAACCCCAAGAACCTCCCCGTCTCCTCGTCTCCCTGTTCTCTTCTTCCTACTCGCTCGCGAGGTCCTGCGCGAGCGCCGCCCGGACGTCGTCGGGGAGCGTGGTGCGGTGCTCGTAGCGGGGGTGGTCGACGAGCAGCGCGACCGGCGGGCCGCCCGGCGCCATGGCCTGGGCCTGCGCCGGCGTGAGCCTGAAGCGCACGTACTGGACCGCGGCGATCCGGTCCTCCTCGCTGTGGCCGGGCTCGAACTCGGCCGGGATCCGGGCGCCCGCGATCGCGAGCGCGGTGTGCTGGTCGAGGCCGATGAGGCTGTCGAGCACGGCCCGGATGTGGGCCTGATCGGTGATCTCGATGAGCAGCGTCGCCGACAGCTCGTTCGGCCCCGGGATGAGCGGGTTGTAGATGTCGAGCTCGTGCTGGATGCCGCGCGGGTCGGTGATCTCCTCGACCCGCAGCATCTCCTCGACCTGGAACATCATCGTGTGGCGGTTCTCGAACACGAGGGTGACGCGGTCGCCCACGGTGACGCGGCGGTGCTTCTTCTCCTCGATGATACGGCGGCGGAAATCGTCCCGGATGGGGGCGTAGAGCCGGGGCCCTTTGATGTCGGACAGGGTGAGCTTGCGCATGGGGTAGCCTCCCTCAACGGGCGTTCCAGCGGAACGGCGGCACGAGGCCGAGCGCGTCTCGCAGGACCTGGATGGGATGCACCGGCCGGTGGCCCGTCCCGTACTCGACGTTGAGCCCGGCGAGCGAGCAGTCCGAGCACACCGTCTGCGGCGCGGCCTCCGTGACGCCGCGCACGAGCTTGCTGGCGTACTTGATGGAGAGGTCGAAGTACTCCTGCTTCATGCCCCAGGTGCCGTCGAAGGCGGAGCACTTGTCGATGACCTGCACCTCGGCGCCGGGGATCTGGCGCAGCACCGCGGCCGAGCGGGTCCCGATGTTCTGCGCCTTGAGGTGGCACGGGAGGTGGTAGGCGACGCGGCCGGGCCCGGGGCCCGGGAACTCCTTCTTGAGGGCGCCGGTCGCGAGCAGGCGGTCGACGTACTCGAGCAGGTCGAGCGTCGCCCCGGCGACGCGGCGGCCGTCGTCGTCGGGCACGAGGAAGGGCAGCTCCTGCTTGAAGACGTAGCCGCAGGTCGGCTGCGGCACGACGACGGGCACGCCGCGGCGCACGTAGGGCGCGATCGCGCGCACGTTCTCGCGTGCGTTGCGCACGGCGCCGTCGATGTCGCCGCCGTCGAGCATGGGCATGCCGCAGCAGCGCGGGTAGAGGTGCACGACCTGCTTGCCGGCGGCCTCGAGGACCTGCAGCGCGGCGAGGTTGATGTCGGGGTAGTTGTAGTTGCCGAGGCACGTGCCGTAGAGCACGACCGCGCGGGCCGGGTCCACGGCCTCGGCCGCGGGGGCGGGGCCGCGGTGCTTCGTCGCCCAGTCGGCGAAGGTCGGGCGCACGAAGGGCGGCAGGTTGCGCCGGTGGTCCACGCCGACCGCGCGCTGCATGGCCTGGCGCAGCGCGCCCTGCCGGTTGGCCCAGTTCATCACGCCCGGCAGGTGGCTCGCGAGGCGCCCGAGCCGATCCGGATCGCCGAGGAACCGGTCCTGGCGCGTGACGCCGTGCTGCTTCGCGCGCACCGCCTTGGCCCGCAGCACCACCCGCGGGAAGTCCACCGCCCACTCGTGCGGCGGGGTGTACGGGCAGTTCACGAAGCAGAGCTTGCACTGGTAGCAGAGGTCGACGACGCGGTCGATCTCGGGCTGGGTCAGCGCCGCGACCTCGCCCTCGCCGCGCTCCTCGTGGCCGTCGATGGCGTCGAAGAGCGCGGGGAAGCTCGGGCAGAAGCTCAGGCACAGCCGGCAGCCGTGGCAGATATCGAAGATGCGGCGGGCCTCGCGGTCGAGCGCGCCGGGATCGAGGAAGTCGGGGGCGCCGAGGTCGAAGGGCACGCGGCCGGGGCCGGCCGGCGGATCGCCAGACGCAGACGAAGACGACATGGGGGACCCCCTTCAGGGCGGGCGGCCGGCGGCCCGGCCGGCCCGCGGCGGCGGCTATTAGGCGGCTACTGCCCGAAGACGTCGAGCCCCTTCTGGAACCGCCCGGCGTGGGACTTCTCGGCGCGGGCGAGCGTCTCGAACCACTCGGCGATCTCCTCGAAGCCCTCGTCGCGGGCGGTCTTCGCCATGCCCGGGTACATCTCGGTGTACTCGTAGGTCTCGCCGGCGATGGCGGACTGGAGGTTCTGCCGCGTGTCGCCGATCGGCTTGCCAGTGGCCGGATCGCCGACCTGGCGCAGGTACTCGAGGTGGCCGAACGCGTGGCCGGTCTCACCCTCGGCGGTGGCGCGGAAGAGCGCGGCGGCATCCGGCTGCCCCTCGACGTCGGCCTGCTTGGCGAAGTAGAGGTACCGCCGGTTGGCCTGCGACTCGCCGGCGAACGCCTCCTTGAGGTTGGTCCAGGTCTTCGTGTTACCCAGGTTCTTGGCCATTGACGCCTCCTCCTTGACGCGGCGCGCGACCGCCCCCGCGTGACGCGCCTGGTCTAGGATGCCGGTGGTACGCGGCAGTGTTTCAGTTTTCCGCGCCGCAACCGGGGTGCCGGCGCTCCGCGCTTGACGAGGGCGAGGAGGCCGATACTATCGAGCCTGCTAACAACCCGCCGCTGACAAGGACAGACACTCCATGCTGCACGAGAAGCGCAGGCTCATGCCGCCGCCCATGGTCGAGGGCAGCGAGGCCGTGGCGACGCTGGTCGACACCTACTTCAACGCCTACAACGCGGCCCGGCTGCGCGAGGCGTGCCAGCTCTTCGTGCAGATGGTCGACAGCGGGGCGACGATCGGCCTGTCCCTCTCCGGGGCGCTCACGCCCGCGGGCCTGTCCTCGGTCATCGTGCCGCTCATCCAGGCCGGCATGGTCGACTACATCTCGTCGACGGGCGCGAACCTCTACCACGACCTGCACTTCGACCTCGGGCTGAAGCTCTACCGCGGCCCGGCCGAGGTGGCCTCGGGCGCCGCCGACCGCAAGCTGCGCGAGGACGGCATCATCCGCGTCTACGACGTGCTCTTCCCCGCCGACGTGCTGTTCCAGACCGACGCGTGGGTCTACCGCGTGCTGCAGGCCGAGGAGTTCCGCGGCCAGCGCATGGGCACCTCGGAGCTGCACCACCGCATCGGCCGCTTCGCCCTCGAGACCGCGCGCCAGGTCGGCGTGCAGAAGCCCTCGATCCTCGCGGTGTGCCACGAGCTCGACGTGCCGGTCTACGTCGCGAGCCCGGGCGACTCGACCATCGGCCTCAACGCCTCGGCCATCTACACCGCCGGCGCCGACCAGGGGCCGCAGGTCGACCCCGCCATCGACGTGTGCGAGATGTCGGCGCTCGTCCTCGACGCCAAGCGCGGCGGCGGCGAGTCCGCGGTCGTCATCCTCGGCGGCGGCGCGCCCAAGAACTTCCTGCTCCAGACCGAGCCGCAGCTGCAGGAGATCCTCGGCGTGTCCGAGAAGGGCCACGACTACTTCCTGCAGATCACCGACGCCCGCCCCGACACCGGCGGCCTCTCCGGCGCCACCCCGTCCGAGGCGGTGTCGTGGGGCAAGATCGATCCGGAGAAGCTGCCCGACTGCGTCGTGTGCTACCTCGACTCGACGGTGGCGCTGCCCATCATCGCCTCCTACGCGCTCGCGCGCGCGAAGCGGCGCCCGCCGCGCCGGCTCTTCGCGCGCATGGGCGCCGTCGTGCAGCGCCTGCGCGACGAGTACAAGACGACGGAGATGTACAAGAAGTACTGGGGGTAGGGGGCTCGCCATCGGCGCGCGCCGCCTTCCGTCGATCGACGGTTGACGGGCGGGTTGTATCCACTAGAATTTGAAACTGGAGGATACGCCCGTGGCACGTCCCCTGTGGACCCCGCACAGCCGGGCCCTCACCGTGCTGTACGCCGACCTCGAGAGCTACGCGCAGAGCCAGCGCGAGGTCTTCGTCGGCACCGCCGGCTCCGTCGTCGAACGGACCAACGCGGCGGGGTTCCGCTTCTACGCGCACCAGTGCTATGACGGCGACCGCAAGAAGCGGGAGCGCTACCTCGCCGGCCCCATCGGGGCGCCGGACGCCGACGCGGCGGCGGCGGAGGTGCAGGCGCGCATCCGTGAGCTCAAGGAGCTGGTGCCTGCCTTGCGCCTGCTCGGCCGCGAGGGCTTCAACCTCGTCGACGCCAAGACCTACGCCACCCTCGCGAGCCTCCACAACCACGGGGTGTTCGCTGCCGGCGGGATGCTGATCGGCTCGCACGCGTTCGGCGTGCTGCTGAACCGGCTCGGGGTGCGGGCCGCGGCCTACGCCACCGAGGACATCGACATCGCGCGCCGGGAGGCCCTCGCCTTCGCGCGGCTCCCGGAGCATGGCTTCCTGGAGATGCTCCGCGACTCCGGCATCGAGTTCCTGGAGGTGCCGTCGCTCGACCGCAAGGATCCGCCCACGTCGTTCAAGCAACGCGCCACCGGTCTACCGTACCTCGGGTACCTCCTGGCCGAGTCGCAGATCGCCGCGGTGATCGCGCGCGAGGGCTGCTGCGCCGTCCGGGTCCCCCTGCCCGAACGCTTTGCGGTGCACAAGCTCGTGGTGTCCCGGCTCCGCGCTGGGCGCGAGGCGAAGTCGACCAAGGACGTGCTGCAGGCCTGCGTCCTGTGCGCCGCGCTCGCGGAGACACATCCGGGGGCGATCGAGGCCGCGGTGGCCGCGATCCCTCAGCGCGCGCGCCGGCACCTCGCGCCCGCGCTGCGGGCCGCGCGCCCCCTGCTGAAGGACTACCCGCGCGCCTGGGAGGAGCTGGGCGGCTGAGCGGGCCGGCGCCTACCCGCCCGCGCGCAGCAGCCGCACGAAGGTCGCCATCTCGTCCGCGTGGCCGGCGAACGCGAGCGCGACGCGGGCCGCGAGGCTCACGGCGGGGCCGCCGCGCTGCGCCGCCTGCTCGAGCTCGCGCCGGGCGGCCGCGCCGCCGGGGCCGCCGGCTTGCCGGGCCAGCGCCAGCGCCGCCGCGAGGCGCAGGTCGGCGTCCGCCTCGTCGTGCAGCAGGGGCGCGAGCGCCGCGGGTGGCGTGTCGCCCAGCGCGCCGCCGAGGGCCGTCACGGCCGCGGCGCGCACGTCGCCCGCCGGGTCGCGCTGGGCGCGCCGGAGCAAGGCCACCCCGTCCGCGCCGCGGGAGCCGAGGCCGCGGACGGCCGCGGCGCGCACGTGCTCGCTCGGGTCGCCGAGGGCGGCCTCGAGCGCCGGGCGGGCCGCGGCCCCGGCGGACTCGGCCCAGGCCGCGAGCGCCGCGGCGCGCACGTGGGGGTCGGCGTCGCGGGCCGCCTGCGCGAGCGCGCCCCCCGCCTGGGCCGCCGCCAGGCCGCGCGCCGCCGCGGTGCGCACCGCCGGGTCGGGGTCCGCGAGCGCGGTCGCGAGCGCTGCCGCCGCCGTCGCGCCGGGCGCGGCGCCGGCCGCGGGGCCGCGCGACGCCTCGGCGGCTGCGCGCGCGGACTCCGCGGCCGCCCGCCGCACCGCCAGCTCGGGGTCGGCGAGCGCCGCCCCGACCACGCCCCAGGCGCCCACCGCCCCGGCGGTGGCGGCGACGTCGCTGCGCTCCGCGGCCGCCCCGCGCCGCAGCCACGCGGCGAGCGACCGCGCCACCGCGTCGTCGCTACCGCCGACCCGGCGCAGCGCCCCGCGCGCGCCCGCGCGCACCTCGCCGTTCGCGTCGCCGGCGAGCGTCGCGAGCGCCGCGGTGACCTCGGGGCCGCGCGCCGCGAGCGTCCCGAGGAGGGTCGCCACCTCGCCCCGCACCGCCGGATCGGCATCCGCGGCGTGCGCGCAGAGGGTCTTCGCCGCGCCCGCCGCGAGCGCCCCGCGCGCGCGGCCGAGCGCGCGCACGGCGCGCAGGCGCACGCCCGCGTCCGCGTCGCGCGCGAGGCCGCCGAGCGGCCCGAGCGCCTCCCTGGCGCCGCGCCCGAGGACGTTGCCGAGCGCCGCGACCGTGGCCGCGCGGACCTCGACGGCCTTGTCGCGCGCCAGGCGCGCGAGGACCGCGGCGGCGGTGTCCGCGCGCGCCTCGGCCAGCCGCCCGAGCGCCGCGACCGCGGCGAGCCGCGTGCTCGGGCGCCCGCGACGCGCCGCGAGCTCGAGCAGCCAGGCGGCTCCGGTGACCCCGAGCTTGCCCGCGTTCGCCCCGAGCGTCTCGACCGCCGCCCGCTCGACGAGCGGCCCGCCGGTCTTCGCCTCGCGCGCGAGCTGGGCCGCCGCCTCGCGGCCGAGGACCGGCAGCGCGCGCACCGCCTCGGCGCGCACCTCCGCCGAGGGATCGCGCGTGAGGGTCTTGAGGAGCTTCGCCGTGTCCGGGGCCTTCGGCAGGACACCGAGCGCGGCCGCCGCGCCGGCGCGCTGCTCCGGCCGCCCCTTGGCCGCCGCGCGCGCCTTCGCCGCCGCGTCCTCCGGCCGCGCGCGGGCGAGGAGCGGCAGCGCCGCCGCCGCCAGCCGGGGCGGGTCCGTCAGAGCCTCCAGGCCGGTGAACGCGGCCGTGCGCCCGCGCAGCAGCCGCAGCGCCTCCAGCCGCGCCGCCTCGGGCGCGGTCGCGTCGAGCGCGAGCGCGAGCAGGGCGCCCTCCGCGGCCTGCGCCGCGGCGTCGGTCCCGCCGAGGACCCGCTCGAGGATGGCGGTCGCGGGCGCGCGCCCCGCGCCGGGCAGCGCCCGGGCGAGCTGCGCCGCCGCGGCCGGCGCGCGCGGGAGGTGCGCCTCGAGGGCGTCGAGGAGCGCCCGCCGCGCCTCGTCGTCCGCGGCCCGCGCGAGCGCGCCGCCCAGGACGGTGGTGGCGCTCTCGGCGCCGAGCGACGATAGCTCGCCGAGCGCCGCGGTCCGCACCGCCGGCGCGGACCCGGCGGCCGCGGCGGCGAGCAGGTCCAGGCCCTGGCCGGGCAGGCGCCGCTCGAGCCGGGCCGCGGCGCGCACGGCGCGCACCTGCAGGTCCGCGGGGCCCTCGTTCAGGGCCCGCGCCACGAGCGCGAGCTCCTCCGGCGTGCCCTGGCCGGCGGCGGCGATCACGTCGAGCACGGCCGGCCGGAGGGCCGGGTCGCCGTAGCAGGCGGCGAGGGGCCGCGGGTCGCCGAGCGCGAAGGCCGCGAGCGCCGCCGGCAGCGGGCGCAGGCCGCCGCGGAGGCGGCGCATCCAGTCGTCGTCGGCCCGCCACACGCCCGCCGGCGGTCCGCCGGTGAAGGCGGCGCGCTCGAAGCCCGAATCGGTGAGCGCGGCGCCGAGCGGGGGGCGATGCGGCAGCCACCCGGGCCGGCTCCCGGGCGGGCCGCGCCGCACGACGACGGGGGCGGCCGGTCCGGGACCCAGGACGTCGAAGTGGCGGGCGCGCCCCGCCCGGAGGTGCAGGCCGCCGCCGATGAGCGCCGGCACGAGCACCACGGCGGCCGCCGCGGCCACGAGCAGCGTGAGGCTGCGCCGTGTGACCGCGCGCTCCGCGTCGTCGAGCAGCCCGGCGTCGCGCCGGACCTGGAGGAGCTGCCAGGGCCCCAGCAGGCGGCGGCCCGCGCGCGCCCGCCGCAGCGCCAGGCGCCCCGCGACGCCGCGGCTGCGGGCCGCGCCGGTGTAGGTGCGCGCGAGCGGCCGGACCCACTCGGTGCCGAGCGCGTAGCCCGGCCCCGGCGCCGTCGCCACCTCGCGCAGGAGCCCGGCGCCGGCGAGCGTGCTCGCGATCGCGCCCGCCGGCTCCGCCGCGAGCCCGGCCTCGCGCCCGAGGGCGTCGAGGGGCACGACGGCGCGCGGCTCGGCGTGCGCGACCGCGCCGAGCACGTGGAGCGCGCGCCGGCCCCCGGCGGCGTCGCAGCCGTGCTCGAAGTAGCGCCACGTGAGCTGGGCGGCGCCCCCCGCGCGCAGGTAGGCGTCGACGCGCGTGATGCGCAGGGCGGTGGCCTCGCCAGCCACGAGCTGCAGCAGCGCCGGCAACACCGGGCCGTCGCGGGTCAGGTCCGCGGCCACCCGCGGCGGCAGCTCGGCGTCGAAGTGGCCGCCGCCCCCGAGCACCGTGCGCTCGATGATGCGCGCGACGCGCGCCTCGTCGAGGGGCTCGAGCCGCAGCCGCGCGGCCGGCGCGGCGGGGTCGCCCGGGAGCCCCTCGAGCTGCGCCAGCCGCCACACGTCCGCGTCGTCGGCCACGAGAAGGAGCTGCGGGCCGCCGGCGCCGCGACGGGTCTGCAGCAGCCGTCGCAGGCGCTCGAGGCCCGCGGCGCCGTCGAGCGCGGCGCCCACGTCGTCGACGATCAGGACGCGGCAGTCCGGCGCCGGCGGCGGCGCGGCGGCGGCCCGGGTGAGCTCGCCCGCGTCGACGCACTGGCACGGGACGCCCTGCGCGGCGAGCCGCGGCCCGAGCCCGGCGCGCACGAGCGAGGTCTTGCCGCTCCCCGGCGCGCCGTGCAGCAGCACCGCCGCGGCCCCCGCCGCGAGCCGCGCCGCGAGCGCCTCCAGCTCCTCCTCCCGCCCGCAGTAGAGCGCCTGATCGGCCTCGAGGTAGGGCCGGAGCGGGCGAAATGGTGCGTGGACGAACGGTGGCACCGACCGCTAGCATACCACGGCGGCGCCGGCGGGCGCCGGCGGAGCGCTGACCGGTGGACCGGAACGAGGAGCCTGGGCGCCGGGCCCCGCGCGCCGGTCGCTCAGCCGTGCCCGGGCTCGCCGCCGTCGTCCGCCTCGCCCTCGGGCGCCGGGTCCGCCGTGCCGCGGGCGTACTCGTCGAGCTTGCGGTACAGCGTCTTGCGATCGAGACCGAGGCGCAGGGCGGCGCGGGTCTTGTTGCCGCCCTCGGCGGAGAGGACGCGGTTGATGTACTCGCGCTCGAGGTCCGCGAGGGTGAGGCCGCGGGCGACGGCCGCCTGCAGCACGTCGCCGCTGCGGCGCGCGCGCACCTGCGGCGGCAGGTCGGCGACGTCGATCTCGGTGCGCTCGCTGAGGGCGACGGCGCGCTCGATGACGTTCTCGAGCTCGCGCACGTTGCCCGGCCACGGGTAGCCGAGCATGGTCGTGAGCGCCCCCTGGCTCAGGCTGCGCACCGCCTTGCCCGCGCGCGCGGCGCTCTGGGCGAGGAAGTGGTCGGCCAGCATGATGATGTCCTGGCCGCGGTCGCGCAGGGGCGGCAGCGCCACCTGGATGACGTTGAGGCGGTAGAAGAGGTCCTCGCGGAACGTGCCCTCGCGCAGCCGAGACTCGAGGTCGCGGTTGGTCGCCGAGATGATGCGGACGTCCACCTTCTCGGCGCGGCTCGCCCCCAGCGGGCGGATCTCGCGCTCCTGGATCACGCGCAGGAGCTTCGCCTGCAGCGCCGGCGAGAGCTCGGCGATCTCGTCGAAGAACAGGGTGCCGCCGCCGGCCTCGACGAACATGCCGGGGCGGTCGGTGCGGGCGTCGGTGAACGCGCCGCGCTTGTAGCCGAAGAGCTCGCTCTCGAGCAGCGTGTCGGGGATGGCGGCGCAGTTGACCGCGACGAAGGGGCGCGCGGCGCGCGGGCTGTTGTAGTGGATGGCCCGCGCCACCAGCTCCTTGCCGGTGCCGCTCTCGCCGGTGATGGGACCCCGGCCGCGCTCTGCGACAGGCGGCGGATGAGGCCGAACACCTCCTGCATCGCCGGGCTCTTGCCGTGGATGTTGTCGAGCTTGTACGGCCGCTCGACCTCGGCGCGCAGGCGCTCGACCTCGCCGCGCAGGCCGCGGTCGCCGAGGGCGCGGTCGATCGCGAGCAGGAGCTGCTCGGTCTGGAACGGCTTGGTGATGTACTCGTAGGCGCCCAGGCGCACCGCCTTGATCGCCGTCTCGATCGAGCCGAACGCGGTGATCGTGACGACGTGGGGCGGGAAGGGCAGGGTCCGGACCTCGCGCATGAGGTCGAGCCCGTCGAGGTCGGGCATGCGGATGTCGGTGACGACGAGGTCGACGCCGCCGTCGCGGATGCGCTCGAGCGCCGGGCGCCCGCCCGCCGCCGACTCGATGCGGTACCCCTCCTCGCCCAGGGTCTCGCACAGGTACTCGCGGTTGGCGGCGTCGTCCTCGACGACGAGGACGGTGAAGCGACCGCGTTCGTCCCTATCCATGGTCCCTCGGGCCTTACGCCTGCGCTTCCTGCGTGGGCAGGAAGACGCGGAAGATGGTGCCGCCGTGCGGCGGGCCGTCGATCTCGATCCAGCCGTCGTGATCTTTCACGATCCCGTGGCTCACGGCAAGGCCGAGTCCGGTCCCTTCACCGTCGGCCTTCGTCGAGTAGAACGGCTCGAAGATGCGGTCGCGATCGGCCACGGCGATGCCGGCGCCGGTGTCGCGCACCTCGAGCACGGCGTACTCGACGCTCGGGGCGTGGCTGAGGCCCTCCTTGCGCCGCGCCACCCGGCCCACCCGCACGCCCAGCTCACCGCCCTGCGGCATGGCCTGGATGGCGTTCAGGAACAGGTTCATGCACACCTGCTGGAGCTGGTCGGCGTCGCCCGCGAGCACGACATCGCCGTCGCTCTCGAGCCGGGCGGCCACGTTGTTGCGCTCGATCTGGTGCTCGAGGAAGTCGAGCGTGCCCCGGGCGACCTGCGCGAGATCGACCACGGTCTTGCTCGGGCCCTTGCGCCGCGTGTAGTCGAGGAGCTGCTGGATGATCTTCGTGATCCGCTCCGACTGCTCGGCGATGATGCGGGCGTTCTTGAGCACCTCGGCGGCGTCGCCCACCTTGCGCTCCATCGTCCGCGCGCGGCCGCCGATGACGTTGAGCGGGGTGCCGACCTCGTGCGCGATGCCGGCGGCGAGCTGGCCGATGGTGGCGAGCTTCTCCGACTGGCGCAGCTTGTCCTCGAGCTGCAGGCGCGTCTCGACGCCGCGGCGGGTCTCTTCGCGGGCCTCGCGCAGCGAGCTGGTCATGGCGTTGAAGCGGCCGGCGAGGGCGCCGATCTCGTCGTCGCGCTCCTGCAGGATGACGCGGGTGAGGTCGCCCTTGGCGACGTCGTCGATGCCCTCGAGGAGCCGCTCGACGGGGCGGCCGATGGTGACGCGGGTGGTCAGCCACACGGCGAGCGCGAGGACGAAGGTGAGCACGCCCACGGTGAGGGCCATGCGCAGCGCCGCCCGCCGCGCCATGACGTCGGCCTCGGAGGCGTCTCGCTGCAGCTCGATGGCGCACACGACGATGCCCTGGCTGTCGCGGATGGGCAGCATGAGCGCGTAGCGGCGCGCGGGCGTCGTGACGTCGTAGGTGCCGAAGGGGCGGCGGGTCGAGAGCACCTGCTCGAGGCGCATGCGCTGCGCCTGCGTGGTCGCGTCGGTCATCGACGCGAGGACCAGCAGGCGCATGCCGGGCACGTCGATGCCCTGCAGCCGGGCGATGCCCCGCATGAGGTCGTCGCGCTCGCGGCCGTCGAGCACCGCGGTGACGAAGTCGCCCATCTCGTTCGTGCGCCGCTCGATCCCCCGCTCGATGTCGGAGCGGGTGGCGCGCACGGCCACGAGCCCGTAGATGCCCAGGGTGAGCGCCACGAGGACGGTGGTCGTGACCGAGATCCGGGTCCCGAGCCTCATCTGCCGGCGTGAAGTCAAGCACGCCGGACCGCCCGTCGCAAGCAGCGCTGCGGCCGGGGCGCTGGCGCTGTGCTACGATCAGGCCCGCGCATGCCGCTCGATCTCGCCGAGGTGGCGCAGCAGGTGGTGCGGAGCTGTCTCGCGCCGCGGCGCGGGGCGCCGGTCGTGCTCGCGTGGGAGGACTACGCCGACGACTGGTTCGAGGCGCTCGCCGCGGCGCTCGCCGCCGCCGGGGCGCGGCCGGTGCTGCGGCGGTGCGACGGCCGCGGCCTCGCGGTGGCCGCGGCCCGCTGCGGCGTCGCGACCGCGGCCGGGCTCGTCATCCCGCGCGCCGACGAGGTGCCGCGCGGGGCGGCGGTCGTGCTGCTGCAGCCCGACGGCGGCGACGGCGCGGCGCCCGGGCTCGACCCCGCGGCGCGGGGCGCCGTCGAGCAGGCGGCCTACGGCCACCTCGCGGGGCTGCTCGCCGCGGGCCACCCGGTCGCGCTGTGCGCCTGGCCGCGGCCCGGGACGCGTGAGGTGGACGGCGAGGTCCTCGACGGGCCGGCCGTGCGCGAGCTCTTCGCCCGGGCGCTCGCCATCGACTACGCAGCGCTGCGGCGGCGCAACGCGGCGCTCGTGCGGCGGCTGCGCGGCGCCCGCGTCGTGCGCCTGCGCTGCCCGCTCGGCACCGACGTCACCGTCGACGTCGGCGGCCGGCCGTGGCTGAGCGACGAGGGCCGCCGCGCGCCGGTGCGCGGCCGGCGCCGGCTCGTCGACGAGCAGTACTATCAGCTCCCCGGCGGCGAGGTGTACGTCGCCGTGCGCGAGCGCTCGGCCACGGGCCGGGTGTGCTTCCGCCGCGGCGGCCGTACGCTCGCCTTGACGCTCACGCGCGGCCTGGCCGTCGCGCTCGCGCCCGCCGACGGCAGCCCCGGCGACGACGCCGTCGCGCGCCTCGCCCGCCGCCTCGGCGTGGGCCAGGAGCCGCTGGGCGAGCTCGGCCTCGGCACCAACCCGGGGGCGACGGCGCGGCCGGTCGGCACGCTCGACGAGAAGTGCCTCGGCACGGCCCACGTCGCTCTCGGCTCGAACAGCCGCTTCGGCGGCCGCTGCCGCAGCCACCGCCACGCCGACCTCATCATCACCGACCCCCACCTGGAGCTCGATGGGGACACGCAGCCCCTCCATAAGGCCCTGACATGACTGCTCTTTTCGAGCCCACCGCGCACTTCGCAAAATGCGCGCCATGCCCTAAAACCTGCGTGATCTCGGGGCGTTGTGGGGGGGCTGCGTGTCCCCCATGAGGCCGATCATCACGTCGTTCAACCTGACGACGCAGTGCAACATCAAGTGCACGTACTGTCAGGTGGCGGATCGGCGGGAACGGATGTCGGCGGCGACGGCGACGGCGGGGCTCGACGCGCTCGCGGCGACGGGTGAGCCGTTCGGCGTGGTGCCGTTCGGGGGCGAGCCGCTGCTGCGCTGGGAGCTCTTTCGCGACCTCATCACGGGGGCCGAGGCGCGCGGCGCGCAGCTCTTCAACGTCTGCACGAACGGCCTCCTCTGCACCCCGGAGCGGCTCGCGTTCTTCGCCGCCCACGACATCGGCCTCACCCTGAGCATCGACGGGGTCGACGAGGCGAACGACCGCGTGCGCCGGTATCGCAACGGCGCGGGGACGTTTCGCGACTTCCAGGCCGTGCTGCCCGACGTCGAGCGGCACTACCCGATCGGGCTCAACCTCCGCATCACGATCACGCCGGGGACCGCGGCCGAGCTGCCCCGCACCGTGCAGTGGGCCGGCGCGTCGTTCATGGGCCCGCGGCAGGACACCACCATCTGCTTCATGCCGACCGGCTGCGACCCGTGGGACGACGCCGCGCTGCGCGACCTCGAGGCCGCGATGCACGAGACCGCGGAGATCCTGGTCGCGCTCGAGCGCGCCGGGCGCCGCATCAAGCTGGTCTACAACGAGTGCGTGCCCGCCGGTGGCATGGACAACATCCTCACCGAGCGCGACCCCGCGGCCGAGTCGTGCCTGTGCGGCGCGAAGATGCTCGGCATCGACTGCGACGGCAGCGTCTACCCGTGCCACACGGCGCTCGAGCTGGACCCGGCGCTCAAGGTGCCGCTGCGCCTGGGTGACCTGAGCTCGCCCTTGCCGCCGCTCAGCGAGCGCGCCGCGGACTACCTCGCGGGCGGCATCACGCGCAACCCCTTCGGGGCGTGCCTGCTGTGGAACTGGGCGCGCACCGGCGACCCCCTCGAGCCCTGCCCCGTCTACCGGGTGGCCTTCCGCGCCTTCCTCGACCTCGGCGAGCGCATCGGGACGGCGCGCGATCCGGGGCAAGCGGCGGCGCTGCGCGCGGCCAAGGCGGCGAAGCTCGCGGCCCACGAGGCCTGCGCCCGGGCCCCGCGGCCGCCGCTCGGCCTCGGGCGGCGCGGGCCCCTGCCCCCGCCGCCGGCGCAGGG
>DASXVK010000218.1:0-6121 GCA_036504295.1 Polyangia bacterium | reverse complement strand
CCTCGTCGTCGATGACGAGGACGGCGCCGCGGCCGCGCCACGCCGGCGGGGCCGCCGCCTCGGCCGGCGCGCGGCCGGCGCCCGCGGCCACGGGCAGCAGCACGCGGAAGGTCGTGCCCCGCCCGGGCGCGCTCGTCACCTGGATCGCGCCCCGGTGCCGCCGCACGATGCCGAGCACGACGGCGAGCCCCAGCCCGCGGCCGGCGAACTTCGTCGTGAAGAACGGGTCGAAGACGCGCGCCCGGGTCTCGGCGTCCATGCCGTGGCCGGTGTCGGCCACCTCGAGGAAGACGAACTCGCCCGGACCGAGGTCGTCGGCGCAGCAGCACGCGGCGGCCAGCGACTCGCGGTCCTCGTGGACCGAGCCGGTGCGGACCTCGATCCGCCCCGCCTCGCCGTCGAGCGCCTCGGCGGCGTTGAGGATGAGGTTCATCACGATCTGGCGGAGCTGGGTCACGTCGACCTGGACCGGCGGCAGCGCGCGCGCCACCTCGAGCCGCAGGGCGCCGCGCTGCGCCACGGCCGCCTCGAGCAGGCCCGCCATGTCGGCGACGACCGCGCCGAGGTCGACCGACTCGACAGTGACCTGGCCGCGCCCGGAGTAGGCGAGCATCTGGTTCGCCAGCTCCGAGGCGCGCTGGGCCGCGCGCTTGATGCGCTCGAGCCGGCGGTGGGCGGTGCTCTTCCCGCCGAGGTCGAGCAGGGCCAGCTCGGCGTTGCCGAGGATGGAGACGAGCAGGTTGTTGAAGTCGTGGGCGATGCCGCCGGCGAGGAGCCCGAGGCTCTCGAGCTTCTGCGCCTGCTGCATCTTGGCCTCGAGCCGCTGCCGCTCGGCCTCGGCCTGCTTCTGCTCGGTGAGGTCGATGACGACGCCGGTGACGCGGCACGCGGTGCCCTCGCGCACGACGGGGGTCGGGTACGAGATCACCGGCAGCGGGTCGCCGTTGCGGCGCACGAGCCGGTACTCGTGGCTCCCCAGGTCGCGCTCCCCCGCCTTGACCGCGCGTCCGCGGGCGATGGCCTGATGGCGGTCCTCGGGCACGATCAGGTCGAGGAGGTTGACGCCGGCGCGCAGGTCCGCGGCGGTGAGGCCGAGCAGCTCGAGCGCGCGGCGGTTGAGGAACGTGAGGCGCCCTTCCAGGTCGCACTCGTACACCATCTGCGGCAGCACATCCACGAGCTCGTGGTAGCGGCGCTCGCTCTCCCGGAGAGCCGCCTCGGTGCGCTTGCGGGCGATGGTCTGGGTGATGATCTGGACGACGTCGGCCATCACCGGCCGCAGCGGCCGTGACCACTCCGGCGGCACCGGCCGGCACTGGTCGAGGCTGACGGCGCCCTCGAGGCGGCCATCGACGGTGAAGGGCAGGTACAGCACCGAGCTGACACCGTAGGCCGCGGCCAGGTCGCGCAGGACGGGCACGGCGCGCGCGCGGGCGCTGCGCGGTAGCATGCCGGCGCTGTCCGCCGGCGCGATCTCGAGCTCCTGCCGATCGAGGAAGCTCTGGAGGATGAAGCCCGGGATGCAGGCGCCGATCGAGGGCGCGACCCCGGGCGCGCACCACTCGAGCGTCGTCACGAGGTCACCGCGCGCGTCGGTCTCGTTGAAGCACGCACGGCTCACGCCGCACGCGTCGCCCACGCACTCGAGCAGCCGCTGGATGAGCTCGCGGTCGCCGAGCTCGGTCTGCGCGGCCAGGCGCCAGATCGTCGCCCGCAGGGCATCCGCCCCCGGGAGCTCACTCGTGAGCATCGGCATGTCCCCCTCCCCTCCCGCATCTTGGACGCGCTCCAGGCGGCGTGTCAATCGCGCCCGCGCCGGCCCGGTGCGGCGGCCGGCGGCCTGTGGTAGCCTCAGCGGCGCATGAACGGAACCCAGCAGACGTCGAGGGCCGCGTCGGCGGCGCGCTTCGAGGACGACCGCGTCTGGCGCCTCGCCGCGCGCACCTGGTCGGACCTGCGCATCCAGGCCATGTGCGACCTCGTCGATCCCGCGACGGCGAGCGTGCTCGAGGTGGGCTGCGGCGACGGCGCGGTCGCGCGCGCCGTCGGCGCCAAGCTCGGGCCCGGCGTCCGGCTGGTCGGCCTCGACCGCGCCCGCCCGGGGCTCGTGCGCTTCAGCGCGATCGGGCCGGCGCTGCGCGGCGACATCGACGCCCTGCCCCTCGCGGCCGCGAGCTGCGACCTCGTCATCGCCAGCGAGGTGCTCGAGCACCTGCCCGACCCGGTGCTCGCGGCGGCCGCGCGCGAGCTGATGCGGGTCGCCCGGCGCGACCTCCTCGTCTCGGTCCCCGACCGCGAGGACCTCGCGCGCGAGCGGATGCGCTGCGACCGCTGCGGCGGGTTCTTCAACGCGTTCGGTCACGTGCAGAGCTTCGCCCTGGCCGATCTCGACCGCCTCTTCGCCGGGTGGACGCGGGTCGGGGCGACGACGGCCGGGCCGCGCCGCCGCTACCACCCGCTCCTCCTCGCGCTGCGCCACCGCGTCGGCCTCTACGGCTACGACGCCTCGGCCGTGTGCTCCCACTGCGGCAACGCCGAGCTGCCGAACCGCGAGCATCACCCGGTGCGGCTGGTGTGCGACTTCGTGAACACGCTCACCCATTTGCGCAAGCGCGAGGGCTACTGGGTGATCGCACGCTACCGACGCCCCGCGCCGTAGCGCCGGTTAGCGCTCCCCCGACATCAAACCAGAGCAGCACGTCTGCGCGGGGCCGGGGTGGCGGGTATGGCGGGAAATTCGGAAGCGGTGGCCCGGCGCGGGCTTGGGCGGGTTCTGCTCCTGGCCGGGGCGCTGGTGGCGCTCGCGGGCGCGTGCACCCAGGCGCCGCCCGTGCCGTACCGCGACGGCACGGTCCTCGTCGGCTACCGGCCCGGGATCCCGGCCGCGCGCAGCCGCGCGATCGCGGCCGCCGTCGGCGCGGTCGAGGTCGAGGTCCGCGGCGCCGGCGTGCATCTCCTGCGGGTCCGCAGCGGCGACGAGCAGCGCGTCATCACGGCGCTCCGGGCCCAGCCCGAGGTCCGCTACGCCGAGCCCGACTACCAGCAGCACGTGGACGGCCTGCCCAACGATCCGTCGTTCAACCTGCAGTGGGGCGATCAGAACACCGGGCAGACGGTCAACGGCACGACCGGCGTCGCCGGCGCCGACGACCGCACCGTCGCGGCCTGGGGGGTGACCACCGGCAGCCGCGCCGTGGTCGTCGCCGTGCTCGACAGCGGCATCGACTACACCCACCCGGACCTGACCGCCAACGTGTGGTCGAACCCGGGCGGCGTGAACGGCTGCGCGGCGGGGACGCACGGCTTCAACGTCCTCGCGTCGAGCTGCGACCCGATGGACGACGATACGAGCTACGGCGGCCACGGCACGCACGTCGCCGGCATCATCGGCGCGGTCGGGAACAACGGCGCCGGGGTCGCGGGCCTCAACTGGACCACGAGCCTGATGGGCGTGAAGTGGGTGAGCTCCGGCGGCACCGGCTTCACCAGCGACCTCATCAGCGCCATGGACTGGGTGATCCGCGCCAAGGCCGCCGGGGTGAACGTGCGGGTGGCGAACGACTCGGCCACCTGGCCCGGGACGGCCTACTCGCAGGCGCTCGCCGACGAGATCGACGCGCTCACGAGCGCCGACGTCCTCTTCGTCACGGCCTCGGGCAACACGGCGCAGAACAACGACACGACGCCGCGCTACCCGTGCAGCTACTCCCGGCCCGGCGAGCTGTGCGTGGCCGCGAGCGACCAGTCGGATCGCCTGTGGAGCTCGGCCAACTGGGGCGCCACGACGGTGAACCTGGCGGCGCCCGGCGTGAACATCTACTCGACGCTGCGCAGCGGGAAGTACGGCTTCATCAGCGGCGGCTCCATGGCCTGCGCGCAGGTCTCGGGCGCGGCGGCGCTGATCCTGTCGCTGGGGTACCAGCAGGTGGCCAGCCTGCGCTCGACCCTGCTCGGCAGCGTCGACGCGCTGCCGGCGCTCGCGGGCCTGGTCGCGACCGGCGGCCGCCTCGACGTGTGCAAGGGCGTGCCCGGCTGCGTGGCGACGACGGGCCCACCGGCGAGCGTCGCGCCGCCCACGATCACGGGCACCGCCGAGCAGGGCCAGACCCTGACCGCCACCGCCGGGACCTGGTCGGGCGCGCCGGCGACCTATGCATTCCAGTGGCGCCGGTGCGACACCAGCGGCGCCGCGTGCGCCGACATCCCCTACGCGATCGCGACCACCTACACGCTGCTCGCGGCCGCCGACCTGGGCGCGACCATCCGGGTCAAGGTGACCGCGACGAACGGCGCCGGCACCGCGACGGCGACCTCGGCCGCGACCGCCGTCGTCATCGTCGAGCCCGCGCCGTCGTGGACCGTGGCGAGCAGCATCGCCGACGGGCAGCAGCTCTGCGGCACCGTGACCTGGCAGGCCACGCCCTCGCTCCCGGCGACGAGCGTCAGCCGCGTCGGCTTCTACGTCGACGGCGCGCTCGTCGCGACCGACGCGACCGCGCCGTACGCGTACGGCCTGGACGTGACCGCCCTCGCCGCCGCCGGCCACGTCTTCGCGCTCGCGGCCGTCTCGACCGACGGCACGGTCGCCTACGCCACGGCCGCAGCGACGGTCAGCGCGAGCTGCCCCGGCCCGGGCGGCATCGCGCTCGTGCAGGCGGCCGCGGCGACGGGGACGAAGGTCGCCGCGCTCGCCAAGGCCTTCCCCGCCGCGACCCGGCCAGGGAACCTCATCCTCGCGTTCGTGCGCGCCTCGACGACCAGCCAGACGGTGACGGTCACGGACAGCGCCGGCAACCCGTACGCCGAGGCCGTCGCCCAGATGCAGACCGGCGACGGCCACCAGATCCACCTCTTCTACGCCGCCAGCATCGCCGGCGGGGCCACGACCGTGACCGCCGCCTTCTCGGGCACGAACAACCACCCGTGGCTCGCCATCTACGAGTACGCGGGGCTGAGCACCACCAGCCCGCTCGACCGGACCGCGCACGCGCAGGGCAGCGGCGCCGCGGTCACGACCGGCCCCACCGCGACGACGACGAGCACGAACGAGCTGGTCTTCGCCGGCGTCGGGCTGCCAGCGGGCGCGAGCGCGACGGTCACTCCCGGCGCGGGCTTCAGCCTGCTGCAGCAGAGCACCGGCACCGGGTCCCCCGGCGCGGACGAGAGCGTCGCCGTGGCGCAGACGGGCGCCTACGCCGGCGCCTTCACGCTCAGCGCCGCGGCGAGCTGGAGCGCGGTCGTCGCCACCTTCACCGCGGCGACCCAGTCGGGGCCGCCGCCCCCGCCGCCCCCGCCGCCGCCGCCGCCCCCGCCCCCGCCCCCGGCGGTCGCCACCACGGCGCTGCCCGCCGCCACCGTCGGCGTGGCCTACAGCGCGGCGCTCGCGGCCACTGGCGGCACGCCGCCCTACGGCTGGGCGGTCACGGCCGGCGCGCTGCCGGCGGGCGTGACGCTCGCGGCGTCCGGGGCCCTCGGCGGGACGCCGTCGGCGGCCGGCGCGAGCACCTTCACGGTCACCGTCACCGACGCCGCCGGCCTGACCGCCACGGCCACGCTCGGCCTCACCGTCAACCCGGCCGCCGGCGCCATCGGCCTCGTGCAGTCCGCGGCGGTCGAGGGCTCCGGCGTGGCCGCGCTCACCCGGGCCTTCCCGGCCGGCAACACCGGCGGCGACCTCCTCGTCGCGTTCGTGCGCATGTCCACGACCTCGCAGACGGTGGTGATCGCGGACACCGCCGGCAACGCCTGGACCGAGGCCGTGGCGCAGCCCCAGAGCAACGACGGCCATCAGGTCCACCTCTTCTACGCCGCCGGCGCCCGGGCCGGCGCCAACGCCGTCACGGCCACCTTCTCGGCCACGAACAACCACCCCTGGCTCGCGGTCCTCGAGTACCGCGGCGTGACTGCGCTCGACTCGACGGCGCACGTGCAGGGCAGCGGCGCCGCCCCGGGCTGCCCCGTGACGACCGCCTCCGCGCAGGAGCTGGTGGTCGCCGGCCTCGGCCTGCCCAGCTCCTCGGGCACGGCCGTCACCGCCGGTGCGGGCTACGCGCTCGAGCAGCAGGACGCCCTGCAGAACGGCTCCCGCGCGGCCCTCGAGGACGTCGCGGCCGCGTCGAGC
>DASXVK010000217.1:0-3570 GCA_036504295.1 Polyangia bacterium | reverse complement strand
CGTGACCGCGAGCTCGCGCACCACGCGGTCGGCGATGCGATCGACCGCCGCCCGCAGCGCCCCGCCGATCGCCTCGACGGCCGCCTCCGCCGGGTCGCCGCCCTTCGCCCGGACCACCGGCTGCTCCACCGTGACCGTCTGTTCCCAGCGCACGAGGCGGTCGTCGTGCAGGCGCACGATCACCTGGACCCGCGCCCGGCGCGGCGCGCCGCGGATCTCCTCGAAGGCCGTGAGCTGCACGTCGAGCGTGGGCCCGCCGCCGCCCACGACTTCACCGAGCCCGCGCTCCTCGAAGAGCACGCGCGCCAGCCGCCGCCTGAGGTACTGCTCGGGCGCCTCGGTCCAGCGCCGCAGCCGGTAGTAGCCGACCTCGCGCGAAGAGTCCCTGAAGACGAGCAGCTCGTCGAGGTTGGCGGCGCTGTCGATGCGGCCGAGGCGCAGCTCCGCCGGGGGGCCGGGGCGCCGGGCCGCCGGCCGCGGGACGTCGCCGGGCCGCTCGGGGCTGTAGTAGCGCGGCGTGATCGGCGCGCTCTTGGACAGCAGGGCGCAGCCCCCGGCGCCGCCCGCGGTCACCGCGGCGCAGAGCAGGACGCACCACCTTTGCGAGCTCATGGCTGCTTCTCCACGCGGCGGCCCTTGACGAGCATGTCGGGCTCCTTCTCGAGCGCGCCGGCGAGCTTGCGGACCGACTTGGCGGCCTCCTGGACCGAGCGCAGCGTGTCCTCGAGCTGCCGGCCGACCCCATCGGCGTTGCGCGCGGTGTTGCCGAACGCGTTCGACGCGCGCTGGACGCTCTGGAGCAAGCCCTGGTCACCGTCGAGCTTGGCGAGGAGCACGTTGACGCGGGTCACCGTCACGCGCAGGCCGGCGAGCGCCTCCTCCACCTGCGCCGAGAGCCGGGCGGGCTCCACCTGCGCGAGCTTGCGCTGCGCCTCCCCGAGGAGCTGACGCGTGCTGGCGAGCGTCGCGACGAGCTGCGCGGTCACCTTGCTGTCACTCAGCTCGCCGACGAGCAGGTCGACACGGCCGAGGATCTTCGTCACGTGCGCGGTGATCTCCGGCAGGCTGTTCATCGTGCGCACGAGGGAGTCCTCGAGGTCCTTCATCGTCGAAGAGGTCGCCGGGATGTAGTTCCGCGGGACCGGGAACGGCAGCTCCGGCGGCGGGTGGTCGGCCACGGTGAAGAAATCGAGCTGCAGGAACTTCACCCCGGTCACGCCCGCGGAGGCGAGCTGCGCCCGCAGGTCGATCGCCTGCTCCAGCTTCTTGGCCGTCCCGCGCGGGACCGGGCCCGCGGCCACGTCGAGGCCGAGCCGGCTCAGCACCGCCTTGCCGAGCTCGCTCACCACCTCGACGTGGCGGTGGTCCGGCGCCACGTCGATGCTGCCGACCGCGCCGATCGTGACCCCGCGGAACTTGATCGGCGAGCCGACCTCGAGGCCCTGGACCGACTCGTCGAAGTACGAGACGTAGCGCCCGACCTCCTTGCGGCTGCGGGCGCCGAGCACGCCCGCCGTGGTGACGGCCAGCACCGCCCCGGTGAGGACGAAGAGCCCCAGCTTCCAGTGGTTGGTCGGGGTCGCCATCACGCATCCTCCGTGGTGCGATTGAAGAACTGGTGCACCGCCGGGGGGCCGCCGCCGTCGCGGAGCGCGCGCGGATCGCCGCGGGCGATGATGCTCTTGGTCTCCCGGTCGAGGAGGATGCACCGCGCGGCGATCTTGAAGATGCTGTCGAGCTCGTGGGTGACGAGCACCACCGTGAGCCCGAGCCCCGTGGAGAGCGTCAGGATCAGCTCGTCGAGCTCGGCCGCGCTGACCGGATCGAGGCCCGCCGAGGGCTCATCGAGGAAGAGCAGGCTCGGCTCGAGCGCCATCGCCCGCGCGATCGCGGCGCGCCTCTTCATGCCGCCCGAGAGCTCGGCCGGATGCTTGTGCTCGCAGCCGTGCAGGCCGACCAGCCGGAGCCTGGCGCGCACGATCGCGTCCACCGCGTCGGGCGGGAGGTCGGTCCACTCGGTGAGCGGGAGGGCCAGGTTCTCCCCGACGGTCATCGAGCCGAAGAGCGCGCCCGCCTGGAACATGACGCCGTACGCCGGCCGTCCGACCTCGAGGCTGGGCGCCCCCACGCCCGCGATCGCGACGCTGCCGCCCTTCGGCTCGTCGAGGCCGGTGAGGCAGCGGAGCAGGGTGGACTTGCCGCAGCCGCTCCGGCCGAGGATCGCGAAGACCTCGCCGCGCCGGACCTCGAACGACTGGCGCTCGAGGAGGTTCTCGTCGTCCCACCCCATCGTCAGGTCCGTCGCGGTGATGAACGGCGCGGTCATAGGCGCAGCTCGAAGAAGAGCAGGGTGAACGCGGCGTCGATCACGATGAGCGCGATGAGCGCGGCGACCACGGCGGCCGTGGTGCGGCGCCCGACGCCCTCCGCGCCGCCCGTGGTCGCGAGCCCCTGATGGCAGGAGATGAGCCCGATGGCGAGGCCGAAGACGCCGCTCTTGATCAGGCCCTGGAAGACGTCCCACATCTTGAGGGCGCGCCCGGTCTGGTTGAGATAGCCGACGAGCGTGAGGTCGAGGTTCACGACCCCCACGAGCAGCCCCCCGGCGATGCCGCAGAGGTCGGCGAGGAGCGTGAGCACCGGCATCACGAGGAAGAGCGCGAGCATCCGGGGGAAGACCAGGAACCGCAACGGGCCGATGCCCATCGTGCGCAGCGCGTCGACCTCCTCCGACACCCGCATGGTGCCGAGCTCGGCGGCGAACGCCGCCCCCGAGCGACCACAGACGATGATGGCCGTCATCAGTGGGCCCAGCTCGCGGGTGATCGAGAGGCCGACCAGGTCGGCGACGTAGATGTTGGCCCCGAAGGCCTTGAGCTGCACCGCGGCCTGGAAGGCCAGCGCGAAGCCGATGAGGAAGTTGATGAGCACGACGATCGGGACCGCGTCGGCGCCGCTGCGGTTCATGATGGGCGCGACGTCGTGAAAGTTGCCGGTGCGCGGATCGCGCAGCACGCCGGCCAGGGCCAGGACCATGTTGCCGAGGAAGGCGAGGGCGAGCTGCAGCTCCTTCACGATGGTGACGGTGCCGTTGCCGATCTGCGCGAGGGCGCCGACGGGCTCGTGCGGCGGCCGCGGGGTCGCGGCGGCCTCGCCCTCGTAGAGCTCGAGGATCGTCTGGACCGTGCCGCGCCCGCCGACGAACTGGCACCGCACCCCGGCCGTCTGGAGGTCCCACTTGGCCTGGACCAGCAGCGCCATCGCGCCGCCGTCGATGGACTCGATGGCGGAGAGGTCGAACCGGACCTCCTCGCGCGTGGTCGGCGGGAGGCGGGCGCGGAGCTCGGCCCAGAAGGACGAGGCCTGGGCGAACGCGAGCGTGCCGGCGAAGAGTACCTCGACGACCCCCGCCGCCGGCTCCCGGACGTCGATCCGGAAGGCGGGTGCGGGGTCGGCCGCGCGCGCGGCCGTGAGCCTGCTGGGCACGGCTGCCGGCATGCCACCGGCTCATGCAAGGGTCGCGCCGTTCGGCTCCGTTGTCGCGCTCTCGACGCGCGGCCGGCCCGTGCG
>DASXVK010000216.1:0-32967 GCA_036504295.1 Polyangia bacterium | reverse complement strand
AGCCACGGCAGCGCGAGCAGGGCCGCCGCGGCCAGGGCCGGCCACGCGGCGCGCAGGGCGGCCCTCACGGCGCCGCCTCGGCGAGCGTCTCGTCGAGCGCCGCCGCGAAGCCGTCGACGAGCAGCCGCGCGCTCGCCGCGTCCACGATGCTCTCCTTGTAGTTGAAGTTGAAGCAGAGGCGGCCGGCGTAGTGGATGACGCTCGCGTTGAGGCCCTGGCGGAAGAGGCAGGGCGTCATGATGAGCAGCCGCTCGCAGGTCCACGCGCGCGTCGCGAGGCGGCCCCCGGGCCAGAGCGGGAGCAGGTTGCTGAACGAGGTGTTGAGGGTCGCGCGCCGCGCGCCGAAGACGGCGCGCCGCAGGGTGCCGAGCCGGAACCGGCGCACGAGGGCGATGCCGGCGAGGAGACGCTTGAGCGGGAGCCGGCGCGCGGCCTGCCGCCGCACGGAGTCGTGCACCGCGCGCGTCAGGGCGAGCGCGCCGTCGCCGCGCCGCAGGTCGAGGTCGACGACGTACGACGACAGGTGGTTCGCGAAGGACCGGACCTCCCGGTCGCGGGGCCGCATGTCGGCGAGCAGCATCAGGCTGAAGCGGCGCAGCGGCAGCCCGGCGGCGCGCGTCCAGCGGCTCAGCGCCAGCGCGAGCGCGCCCGTGAGGAGGTCGTTGACGGAGAGGCCGGCCGCGCGGGCGCGGCGGCAGCGCGCGAGCACCGCCTCGTCGAGCTCCAGGTGCAGGACGCGGTTGTGGCCGGTGAAGTCGTCGCCGACGTTCGAGCGCAGCGGGTCCGGCGGCCGCACGAGGGCGCGGACGAGGTCCCACAGCGTGTACAGGTAGCCGGCCCAGCGGGCGCGCCGGCGGCGGCCGGGGTCGGGCTCGGCCACCTCGGCCTCCGGCAGCTTGGGGACGGGCGCGAGCGCCGCGGACCCCTGGCCGTCGTAGCAGCGGCACAGGTCCTGGAGCAGCGCGAAGAACGCCGCGCCGTCCGCGATGCCGTGGTGCTGCTGGAAGAAGAGGACGCCGCGGTCGGCCGCGGTGCGGGCGAAGGTGACCCGCGCGGGGTACTCGGCCGCGAGGTCCAGGCAGGTGTCGAAGCACTCCGCCCGCACCCGCTCGAGGCCGGCGGCGTCGCCGCGCAGGTCGACCACGCGGCAGAGCCGGCCGAGGTCGGGGGCGGGGTCGACCTCGTAGGCCAGGCGGCGGGCCCGCTCGAGCGCGCCGCCGCCGGGGGCGACCGCCCGGGCGGCGAGCACGGGGTAGCGGCGGGCGAGCGCCGCCACCGCGTCGCGCAGGACCGCCTCGTCGACCGCGCCGGCGATCTCGAGCTGCCACACCGGCGCCGAGGAGACGCCGTGCGCGGCGCTCGTGCCCGCGAGGCAGAGCGTGTCGAGGTAGTCGAACGGGAGGCGCACCGGCGCCGCCGGCACGAGCGCGAGCGTCGCCGGAGGCGCCGCGGGGGCGGCGACGCTGGGATCGGGGCTCATCGCGGGCGAGGGCGTCTCGGGGCGCGCACCTGCCCGGCAGTATGTCGCGGAGCGGGGCGGCGAGTAAAGCGCGCCGGCTCAGCGCGCCGGCTCAGCTCGCGAGCTCGATCATCCGCAGCATCGCCCGCGCGGCGCCCGCGCGCACCTCCTCGGGCACCGTGACGCGGCGCTCGGCGGGCTCGTCGCGCAGCGTCTCGTGGACGTTCTCGAGCGTGTTCGCCTTCATGAAGCGGCACAGCCGGCAGGGCTTGTAGAACTGCTTCTCGGGGTGCTCGAGCTCGAGCCGCACGACCAGGCCGCACTCGGTGAGGATCGCGAAGCGCGTCGCCTCGGGGTGCTCGGCGACGTAGCGGATCATCTGCGACGTCGAGAGCACGGCGTCGGCCGCCTCCTGGAGCTCCGGCCGCACCTCGCCGTGCACGACGACCAGCGCGCCCGGGTCGGCGCGCCGGATCTGCGCGATGTCGTCGGCGGTCATCTCGTGGTGGACGTGGCACGCGCCCTCCCAGGCGAAGACGGCGCCCGCCAGCCCCTGGCGCTCGCCGTCGCGCAGCAGCGGCGCGATGCGCTCGACGTACTCGCGCGGGTGGAACGCGTGCGGATCGGGCGGCGGCAGGTACATGCGCCGGGTCTTGAGCGCCACCTGGTAGGCGAGGTTCTGGTCGGGGACGAAGAGGATGTCGGGCGCGCCGAGGCGCTCGGCGATGCGCGGCGCGTTCGCGCTGGTGCAGCAGACGTCGGCGAGCGCCTTCACGTCGGCGTAGGTGTTGACGTACGTCATCGTGGCGAAGCGGCGGCCGAGGCCGCGCAAGAACTCCTGCCGCTCCGCCACCTCGTCGGCCTCGACCTCGGCGAGCGAGCACAGCGCCTGGAGGCTCGGCAGGTACACGGGCCGCTCCGGCGCCAGCGTGTAGCAGCCCTCGGCCATGAAGCGCACGCCGCAGAAGACGACCAGGTCCGCGTCGATGTCGCGCGCCTTCACCGCCAGCTCGAACGAATCGCCGATCACGTCGGCGATGGCCTGGATCTCGGGCACCTGGTAGTTGTGCGCCGGGAGGAACGCGCGCTTCTCCCGCTTGAGGCGCACGATCTCGTCCCACAGCCCCGCGACCCGGGGCGCGTCCGCCTCGGTGACGAGCTGGCGCCGGACGAGCGCATCGAGCTGCTGCGCGAGCGACATGCGGGATATGTAAGCACGCGGGGCCGGCGCGCCAGAGGGGTGAGGGGGGACGCGCCCGCGGCGCGGGATGCCACGGACGCATCGGCCTGAATTCCGTCGCGGGGCGACGATCCCGGACCACATGCCTGGGCATGCGTGCGAAGATCATCGCCTCACGACGGAATTGCGGCACATGGGTAGACGCGCGGCGCGAGCGGGCCGGGTAGCCCTTCTCCTGGCGGAAGTGCAATCCACGCCTCGTGGCCGTCCACTTCTCCTGGCGGAAGTGCGACCCGAGCCCGCGGGTCCGCCAAGACGGGGGGTGGACGCCAGAGACCGCGCCCGCCGGGGCGGCGCCGGCCGCGCCCGCGCGCCGCGCTACCGCGGCGCCGCCCCGCCCCGCACCGCCGCCTCGTACTGCCGCAGCCGCTCGATCATGCCCCGCGACACCCGGCGCTCCGGCGCGAGCGCCAGGGCGCGCTGCTGCAGGGCGCGGGCGGCCGCGGCGTCGCCCTGCTGGAAGCGCACGGCGGCGAGGGTGTCGAGGCAGGACCAGCAGCCGGGCTCGCCCTGGACCGCGCGCTCGGCGAAGGGGAGGGCGCGGTCGGGCTGGCCCTGTTCGGCGTGGAACGACGCGATCAGGTTGAGCGCGTAGGCGGCCTCGGTGAGGCCGGCCAGCCGCTCGAGCAGCACCGCCACGGGCTCGAGCGCGCGGTGCGGCGGAGGGACGCGGCGGGCGCGCTCGTGGAGGAGCGCCGCGAGGGCGAAGACGGCCCGCGGCTCGTCGGGCCGGAGCGCGAGCGCCTGGCGCAGGTCCGCCTCGGCCCCGGCGAGGTCGCCGCCGGCGCGCCGCGCGCGGGCGCGCCAGTAGAGCGGCTCGGCCGCCGCGGCGCCCGGCGCGCGCGCGACCGCGCGGTCGAGGTCCGCGGTGACGGCGCCGCGGGTGGCCGCGGTCCACGGCCGCACGCGCGCGAAGAGCAGGTCCACCTCGTCGGGGCGCAGGCCGCGCTCGGCCTCGGGCGCGGGCGCGGGCCGCGGCCGGTACGGCACCTGCCACACGCGGCCGAGCCCCTCCATCAGGTGGCGGCGCAGCCGCCCGTCGAGGGCCTCGAGGTCGACGCCCCGAAACCCGGCGGCGAAGGCGTCGCGCGCCCCCGCGCCGCGCGCCAGCGCGTCGAGCGTCACGCGCAACCGGCGGCGGTCGTCCTCGGCCCCGTTCGTGAGCAGGTGCACGAGCGCCCACGAGCCGGCGTAGAACGCACCCTCGCGCGCGGGCGCGTGGAACGCCAGGTAGTCGGCCTCGAGCAGCTCGTGGACGCGCGGCAGCCGGCTCACGGGCACCCAGTACTGGACCCGGCAGCGACCGTCGCGCTCGAGCCCGGTCCGGAGGCCGGCGCCGCCGAAGAAGCCGCGGCACGGGCTCGGCTCGCCGAGGATCGCCCGGCCGCCCTCGAGGCGCAGGGTCTCGTGGTACGCGGCCAGCCCCTCGTTGAGCCACACCGGCGCCCCGGGCAGGTGGTGGCGCACGAAGCGGTGGGTCAGCTCGTGCTGGAACACCCAGCGGGTCGCGGCGTCGAGCCCGCCGACCATCACGACCGTCGGCCGCTCGTCCACGTCGAGGCGCACGAACTGGCCCCGCCAGCGCTCGCCGCCCACGACCCGCCGGAGCTCCGCCTCGTGCCGGAAGAGCACCACCTCGATGCGCGCCTGCGGCGGCCGCGGCGAGCGGAAGGCGAGGTCGAGGAACGCCGCGTAGACCTCCTCGAAGCCCGCGGCCAGGGCGCGCGCCTCGGCCGCGGGCAGGTCGGTCCGCAGCAGGTAATGCGCCGTCTGCACCTCGACCCAGGTCGCGGCCGCCGCCCCGGGCCCGGCGGGGCGGGGCGGCCCGCCGCACGCCGCGGCGAGCGCCGCCGCCGCGCAGGCCGCCGCCACCCGCACCGCCCGCTTCGCCGCCGCGCCGCGCATGCCCGCGAGCGTACCCGCACCGCGGCCGCCTGTCGACGGGGCGCCGCCCCCCGCTTGCCCCGCGCCCGTGCACCTCGCTATAACCGCTGCCATGTCCATGCCGGTCGCGCCGCACGAGGAGAAGGTCGCCGCCATCGCCGCCCAGGTCCGCGCCCAGGCGCAGGACGGCCAGAGCATCCACGTGGTGAAGGGCGGCGTCTCGCACGTCGTGCCGCTGCCCGACGATCCGCGCTTCCGCACGCGGCCCGTCGACATCTCGCCGCTCGACCAGATCCTCGACATCGACCCCGTGGCCCGGCGCTGCGTGGCCGAGCCCGGCGTCACCTTCGCGCGCGTGGTCGAGGCGACCCTCGCCCACGGCCTCATCCCGACGGTCGTGCCCGAGCTCGAGGGCATCACCATCGGCGGCGCGGTCGCGGGCTGCTCGGTCGAGGCGATGTCGTACCGCTACGGCGGCTTCCACGACTCGTGCCTCGAGTACGAGGTCGTGACCGGCGCCGGCGAGGTGCTGACGCTGTCGCCCCAGCAGGAGCCGCTGATGTTCGGCATGATCCACGGCTCCTACGGCACCCTCGGCATCCTGACGCGGCTCACGTTCCGGCTCGTGCCGGCCAAACCCTTCGTCCGCGTCGAGTACCGCCGCTTCGCCACCGTCGAGCGCTTCGAGGCGGAGCTGCTCGCGCGCTGCCGCGCCGCCGACTTCGACTTCATCGACGGCATCATCCACGGCCCGGACGAGCACATCCTGTGCCTCGGCCAGTTCGTCGATACGGCGCCCTTCGTCAGCGACTACCGCTGGCTCAACATCTACTACAAGAGCACGCGCGAGCGGACCGTCGACTACCTCGCCACCGCGGACTACTGCTTCCGCTACGACACCGAGTGCCACTGGCTGACGCGCTCCGTGCCGCCGCTCGAGTGGAAGCCGGTGCGGCTCGCGGTCGGCAAGCTCTTCCTCGGCTCGACGAACCTCATCCGCTGGTCCAAGCGCCTGGAGAAGGTGCTCAAGCTCAAGCGCCGGCCCGACGTCGTCTGCGACGTCTTCATCCCGCAGCCGAGCTTCGTCGAGTTCTTCCGCTGGTACGACCGGACGTTCGACTTCTACCCGCTCTGGGTCGTGCCCTACCGCATCCCGGCGATGTACCCCTGGGTCGCCGACGAGCAGGCCAAGCGCCTCGAGACCGAGTACATCATCGACTGCGCCGTCTACGGCAAGCCGAACGGCGAGCGCGACGTGGACTACTCGCGGCTGCTCGAGGACAAGACCTACGAGCTCGGCGGCATCAAGACCCTCATCAGCCGCAACCACTACAGCCCGGACCGCTTCTGGCGCATCTACCACCGCGAGCACTACACCGCGGCCAAGGCGCGCCTCGACCCGCAGGGCGCCTTCGCGAACCTCTTCGACCAGTTCCGGCAGGTCGAGTAGGCGGCGATGGCCACCCCGATGGAGCGCACGTTCGGCGCGCGCCGCATCGTGCTCGCGGTGGGCGACCTCACGCGCGAGGCGGCCGACGCCATCGTGAACGCGGCCAACTCGAGCCTCCTCGGGGGCGGCGGGGTGGACGGCGCCATCCACCGCGCCGGCGGCCCCGCGATCCTCGAGGAGTGCCGCGCGATCCGCGCGCGGCAGGGCGGCTGTCCGACGGGCGAGGCGGTGCTGACCGGCGGCGGGCGACTGCCGGCGCGCCACGTCATCCACACGGTGGGGCCGGTGTGGCGCGGCGGCGGCCACGGCGAGGCCGACCTCCTCGCCTCCTGCTACCGGAGCTCGCTGCGGCTCGCCGCGGCGCATGGCCTGCGCCGCGTGGCGTTCCCGTCGATCAGCACCGGCGCCTACGGCTACCCGGTGGCGGCCGCGGCGGCGGTCGCGCTCGGCGCCGTGGCCGCGTTCCTGACCGCCGAGGCGGCCGCGCCGGACGAGGTGGCGTTCGTCCTCTTCGACCAGGCGACGGCGGCGGCGTACGCGGCCGCGCTGGCCGCGACGTAAACAGAGCTTGACCCGCGGCCCGAACCGGCCGACGATCCATCAACGATACTCACGCGGAGGGGACCATGCGGCGTTTGCCTCTGACCCTGATCGCGTTCGTGCTCCTGCCGGGGTGCTCGTCATCCGACTGGCTGTTCGGCCGCTGGGCCCAGCTCTCGGAGGACGGCAAGCTCGTCTCGTGCGTGGAGTTCAACCGCACCGGCACGTACGCCACCTATCTCGAGCGGAACTGCGAGGGCGCGCCCGAGGAGCTGCTCGGCGGCAAGTTCAGCCTGGCCAAGACGCGCCTCGTCGTCACCCAGCGCAACCGGATGGCGACCCCGTCGGCGCTCGTGCTGACACGCCGCGGGCCGAACGAGTTCGTGGCCGCCGGGGCGAGCGGCGCGGCGGGCGAGTACTACCGCGTCCAGGGCCCCGAGTCCGTGACCGCCCTCGAGCAGCGGCTCCTCGGCGAGGGCAAGATCAAGGTGCGCGAGCTGCCCGCCGAGAACGGCTGCGCCGCGCTCGGCAAGTCGATCGACGAGCTCAGCAAGCTGCCGAAGGACGACGCGCCGCGCCTGCTCAAGAAGTCCGACGCGCAGCTCAAGCTGCACGCCGAGCGGCCGCCGGCGGGCGGCGACGCGGCCAAGATCACCTACGCGGCCGACGCCGACAAGGTGCAGTGGATCGCCTGGGAGCTGGCCGAGCCCGCCTTCGCGCCGGCGCCGCTGGGCCCGCGGCTGGAGGCCAAGATCGGCGCGCCGGCGAAGAAGATCACCATCGGCGACGGTCCCGAGGCCCAGCAGATCACGGGCTGGAAGGCGTTCTGCCGCAACGTCCGCGGCCAGCCCACCGTCGAGGTCGACCTCACCCTCTTCATGACCCCGGCCCAGAAGAAGGGCACGGTGTACGTGTCCGAGGGCAGCGTGGGCAAGCTCTGGGCGACGTTCGAGGAGATCGCGAAGGGCAAGTAGGCGAGCGCGCAGCACGAGCCGGGCGGGTCGCGGCTACCTCGAAGCGGGCGCCGGGGGCGCTGCGGGCGGGGAACAAAATGGCCGCGAGCCCCGGGGCAGGAGGCCGCGGCCTGGGTGCGATCCTCTCGTGAGCGAGAGGGGAGAGCTGATAGGAGGAGCGGCGCCGCAACGAGCCGGGTCGGGGGGGAACCACCTCGCTACGGCGCCGCGAAAGACCTGATGTCTTCCGTCCGCTCTCTAGAGCAAGCCATGTGCCATCCCGGCGCGGCCTGCTATGCTCTGGCCAGCTCTGGAGTTACGGCACGTTGAGAGTGCCGCTCTCCCCGGCGCTACGACCTCCCCCGAAAGAATTTGCCAGTGGTGAACGAAAGAAAGGCGCGGGTGGCGACCCCGGGTGGTGACGCCCTGGGCGGCGCGCCCGGTCGGCGGCCGGCCCGGCTCGCCATCATCCTGCTCTCCGCCGTGTGCCTCTTCTGGGGGATGACCTTCCTCCTCATGCAGATCGGCACCGAGCGCATCCGCGCGATCCTGGGCACCCAGGACCGGCTGGGGCCGAGCGCGCTCTTCCTCTTCGTGCGCTTCGGCCTCGCCGCGCTGCTGATGCCGCTCTGCCTGCCGAGCAGCGTCCGCCGCCTCGACCGGGTCGCGTGGGCGCAGGGGCTGCTCCTGTCGCTGCCGTTCAGCCTCGGCTTCATCCTCCAGGTCTTCGGCCTGTCGCAAGCCGACGTGTCGCCGAGCCAGTCGGCCTTCCTCACCTCGCTCTTCGTGGTCGCGACGCCGATCCTCGACGCGCTCGTGCGCCGGCGCCGCCCGCCGCTCGGCGTGCTGGTCGGCATCCCCCTCGCCGTCGTCGGCGCGGCCTTCATGCAGGGGCCACCGCGCGGCGGGCTGTCGCTCGGCGCGTGGATGACCATCGCCTGCGCCGTGGTCTTCGCGGTGCACATCCTCGTCACCGACTACTCGACCCGGCGGGCCGATCCGATGGCCATCACCCTGACGACGCTCCTCTTCAGCGTGGTCTGGATGGGCCTCGCGCTCGCGGCCGCGCCGGGGGCCGGGGCGCTGCGGCTGGCCCGGCTGCCGGCGCTGCTCCTGGACCCGCGCTTCGCCCTCGCCGAGGTGCTGTGCGCGCTCCTCGCCACCGTGGTCGCGCTGTCCGTGCTGAACCGCTGGCAGAAGGAGCTGGACCCGAGCCGCGCGGCGATCGCCTACACGAGCGAGCCCGTGTTCGCCGCCATCATCAGCCTCGCGGCCGGCCGCGACCACCTGTCGGGGTGGCTCTTCTTCGGCGCCGGCATGATCCTGCTCGCGAACCTCTCGGCGGAGCTCATCGGGAAGCGCGCCGCGCCCCCGGTCGGCGGCGCCGCGGAGCCGCCGCTGCGGGCGGCGCAGGGCGGAGACCGGTAGCTCAGCCCGGCACGTTGATCTGCTTCACGTCGAGGCCGCCCGGGTACATGTACGACGTGTACGAGCCCACGCCGTAGACCTGGATGCCGCAGCCGTCGGTGCCATCGGCCTTGATCGTGTGCGCGCCGCCGGCGATGGAGATCTTGGCGACGCTCCAGGCGCCGGTGCCGACGGGCGCGAAGCCCGTGACGGGGGCGTCGTCGAGCAGGACCGTGGCCCCGGTCTTGGCGACGATGTTGACGTAGTTCTGGTCGTAGCTCTCGGGCGCGAGGAAGACGTACGAGCCGCGGTACTGCTCGACGGGGACGCCGAGCGCCATCGCGGGGTCGCCCACCGCCGTCGACTGATCCGAGTAGTCCTGCCCGACCATGAAGCCCGCGATCATGAAGGCCTGGTCCCCGACCACCTCGAAGTCCTCGGCGGTGACGAACTCGAACCACTGCCCCTTGTCGATCACCACCGGGTCGTGCACCGGCGGGTCGAACTGGATGCTGGTGCCGTCGTGGCCCGAGATGACGCGCCACAGGTTCGGGTTCGGTGTCGACACCGCGCGCGTCGCGACGTAGTGCTTGCCCCACGCCGACACCGGGAAGAGCTGCTCCTCGAGGTGGTCGCAGGCCCACTTGTCGAACGGCACGAAGCTGCAGGCGTTGCCCGCGAAGACCGCGACGGGCTTGTCCGAGCGGATCTCGGTGCCGGTGAGGTCGTAGCCGTTCGAGAGGTCGCAGTAGAACTGCTTGTCGAGCGCGTTGTTCGCGGGGTCGGGCTCGCCGACGCAGCCGTCGTTGCGCCCCGACCCGATCATGAGGACCGTGCCGGTGTCCACCGGGAAGCTGCCGCTCTCGCCGGGGAGGTAGGCGGCGGGCACCCCGGTGCTGCCGGCGACGGTGCGCGCCGAGAAGTCGATGTCCACCCGGGTGCCGTCGGCGGTGCCGACGACCGCGACGAAGCCGGGGTACCACATGTCGTCGCGGCCGCCGAAGGGTTGCTCGCTGTAGATCTGGAAGCTCGGTCGGGCGATGACGAGGTAGGTCGAGGTGCCGGTGTCGTCGCCGAGCACGTGGCGCGGCAGCAGCAGCGAGGCGTCGTTCGTGAACGAGTAGGTCTCGCTGACGACGTACTCGAGCGCGTTGAACTGGTAGACCGTGATGGGCTGGTTGCTGACGAGGTGGTAGGCGCCGTTCGGCTTCAGGATGGAGGCGAGCCCCGGCGGGGAGCGCAGGTCCTCGACCCAGGGCAGGGTGATCGTCGCGAGCGCTCCCGACGCGATCGTCTGCGTGAGCGGCGTGGTGAGCGCGCCGCCCGTGATCGTGATGTCGGCCGCGCTGCCGCCCTGGGACGCGTTCGCGACGGCGAGGGCGAAGCTGAAGCCGGGCGCGAGCGCCGGGTTCATCGTGACGGTGGGCCAGTACTCGCAGCCGAGGTAGCTGCGGCTCTCCTCGGCCTGGCCGCACGGGTCGCTGCAGTGGCCGCTCTGGCAGGTGCCCTGGCAGTGAGCGATGACGCCGCCGGGCGTGCCCTGCGCGGTGCAGGCGACGACGTCCTGGCCCTCGCAGCGGGTGGCGCCGGGCACGCACGCGACGCAGCCGAGCGTCGGGTCGCAGGCGACGGCGCACTGCTGCGCGGTCACCCACTGCCCGGACTGGCACTTGAGGAGCGTGTTCGCGACGGTGTCGCAGATCCGCTCCCCGCCGGTGCAGCCGCCCGCGGCGTCGCGGCCGCCGCCGTCGGGGGTCGTGTCGTCGTTCGTCAGGCTGGTCGGGCCGCAGGCGGCGAGGGCGCACGAGAGCAGCAGGACGGTGGCGCGGGGCATGCGGGGCCTCCTGAGGACGAGGATAGACGATCGGCGGCGCCGCGCGCTACGGGGGCGGGCTGGGGACCCGCCCGCCGCGCGCCTGGCGGCCCCAGTACGCCTCGGCGAGCTCGCCCGCGAGACGGTGCAGCCGGTCGGCGCGGCTCGAGCGCGCGACCAATAAGCACGTGCTCGAAAAGTCCAGGGTCGCGGGCGATCCCGACCGGCCGCACTGCCAGCTCAACGTGGCGCTCCGCTCTGTCTCATCGCAGGCCACGAACACGTCCCGACGTGTGACTGCCGCGGTCACCCGGCGCGCGAGCGCGTCTGCCGCCTCGCGCGTGATGCGCATGGGGGCGCCGCACGGGTTGGCCGCGTAAGGCCGCTCCGGGACCTCGGGGTCGCACATGGCGCCGGCGGTGCCGAAATGCTGCCAGCCAGCCCAGCAGCTGATTTCGCCACCCGCCGGGCTCCACTGGATCTGGAGCTGGTCGGTGGCGCTGGCTCTGCCGCCCGAAAAGCCGTACTCCAGGGTGAGCCATCCCTCGGCCGCTTCGCCGAGGCAGGAGTGATCGGACGAGGGCGCGTCTGCTGCCGATGGCGGGCGTGGGCCCCGCGCACCACACGCGCCGACCCCAACGAGGAGCAGAAGGCACGTCACTCGGAGCCGCACCTCTCGTTCGATGAGTCGCCAGAGTGCTCCGCGCCGAAGTTCGCGAAACCCGTACGCCGCGCGGGGAGCACCCGGTTGCTCCATTTAAGCAGTTCGGGTTTTGCGAACTTCCGCGGGAAGCATTCCGTCATCGCGTTGGCGCGTCGGTCCACGCGCCGTAGCGGGCGAGGAGCTGCCGGGTGAGGCGCTCGCGCAGCGGCATGAGGCGGTCGACCTCGGCCTGGGGCGCGAGCACGAGGGTCGCGTAGACGTACGTCGCGGGGCCGCGCTCGACGAAGCCGACGAGCCAGCCGATGGCGCGCTCGTCCTGGAAGCCGAGGCCGGTCTTGCCGCGGAGGATCGCGCCGGGGCGCTCCTCGCGGGTGATGAGGCGCTGCACGAGCGCGGCGTGGGCGGGGGCGACCGGCAGCGCGCCCTGGCGCAGGCGGCGCAGGAACTCGACCTGCTGGCGCGGCGAGATGCGCAGCGCGCCGTCGAGCCAGAAGCGATCGTGCCCCCCGCCGAGGTCGCGGTTGCCGTACGCGAAGCGGTCGACGAAGCGCTGCATGCGGGCGGCGCCGATGCGGCGGGCGATCTCCTGGTAGAACCAGACCACCGAGGCGCGCATGGCGCTCGCGAGGTCGTGATCGCGGTTCCAGTCGGCCACGCGGCGAGGCGCGCCGTCCCAGCGGAGCGCGAAGCGCTCGTCGGGGATGACGCCGGTGGCGAGGCCGATGAGCGTGTTCGGGACCTTGAACGTCGAGCAGGGCCGGAACCCGGCGCCCGCGAGGGCCGGGTTCACGACAGTGAGCCGTCCGGCGGCGAGATCGAGGAGCACGAAGGCGCCGTCCACCCCCGCCGCGCGAAAGAGGTCGCGGCCGCCCTCGTCGACGACCTCGGCGGGCGCGCGGGCGGGCGCGGGCGGGCGCGGCGCGACGCCGCACGCCGCCACCGCGAGGGCGAGCGCGAGGGCGAGCGCGAGCGCCAGCGCCGCGCCCGCGCGGCTCACCGCGGCGCCAGGAAGGGCGCGAGCTCCGGGGCGTGGCTCACGACCTGGAACTCGATCAGCTCGTGGTGGGCGACGCCCTGCAGGCGGTAGGGGTCCTGGGCGAAGATGGCCTCGACCTCGGCGCGGTCGGCGCCGCGGGCGAGCGCGACGCCGCCGTGGCCGCCGACCTGCGGCCCCGAGCACACCAGGTGGCCCGACGCGTAGTACCGCTGCAGGAACTCGCGGTGCGCCGGCCGCACGCGCGCGACCTCCTCGGCGGGGCGGTCGTAGTGGATGAGCACGACGAACATCGGGGCCTCCTCGGGGCGCGGCGGCTCAGCCGCGCTCGAAGTGCGGCAGCTCGTCGGGGATCGCGAGCGAGATCTCGACGAGGCCCGCGAACGCGCCGCCGGCGTACCACGGGAGCTGGTGGATGATCTTGCGCTGCCCGCGCTTGCGGATCGTGTAGTGGTTCGGCGCCGGACTGGCGTAGAGGGCGTGCAGCTTGGTGCGCGCCGGCTCCGGGTGGCAGTCGAAGACGCTGCGGCCGATGAGCGCGGCGCCGCCGTCCTTGGCGAACGTCTCGCGCGCCCGCGCGTTCATCGCGATGATGGTCCCGCCGGCATCGGTGACGGTGACGGCGGCCGGGAGCTCGGCGGCCCAGGCGGGCGCCGCGGGGTGGTTTTCGTCACGGCCTGGCATCGCTTCGTCTGGTACCACGCCGGCGGCGGCGCGTCCAGGCGACCGCTGCCGGCGGCGGGGTTGACAGCGGCGCCGCAACCCGGATGATCCCGGCGGTGAGCCGAGAGGTGGCCAGCCTGCTCGCGAGCCTGCCGGCAGGCCCGTGGCGCGACGCGGCGCTCGCGTGGGCGGCGCGCTTCGGGGCGGACCTCGGCGCGGCGTGGGCGGACTGCCCCCGCGGCTCGTGGCTGCTGTGGCTCGCCGGGCGCGCCGCGGTCGACGATCACCAGCTCACGCTCGCGGCCGCCGACTGCGCCGGGGCCGCGCTCGAGCTGACGCCGGAGCTCGGCCCCACGCTCGTGCCGGCGCTGGACCGCCTCACGGCGTGGGCCCGGGGCGCCGCGACCGCCGACGAGGCCGCGAACGCGGTGGCGAGCGCCTTCGGCCTCGCGAGCCGCCACGGCATGCTGGCCAAGGGCGCCACGGGCGAGGAGCGGCGGCGTCTGCTCGCGCTCTCGCTCGTCGCTCGGGCCGTCGCGCGGGTGGGCGAGGGGCGGGTCGGCCCGGGATCGCCGCGGCCCCCGTCGTGGCCGACGGCCGCCGACCTCGCCGCCGCCGCCGCCGCCGCGGGCACCTCGCGCGAGCGCGAAGACGTGGCGCGCGCGATCATGGAGGCGCGGTGTGCGGAGCTGGTGCGGGCGCGCATCCCGGCGGCGCTGGTGCTCGGGCGCGAGCCCGTCGCCGTGGGCCCGGCGGCGCTCACCGCCGCGGCGTCCGCGCGCTGCTACGTCGAGGTGTGCATCTCCGACGAGCGCCGCTGGCAGGCACTGTGCGAGCTGTGGTACGAGGCCGCCCGCGCCAAGGAGACCGGGACGCTCGAGGTCGATGATCCCGCGTGGGACGCCGCCCTCGCGCCCGCCGCGCCGAACGTGGCCGAGGCGCGGGACGCGCTCGACTCGCTGCGCGGCGGCGACTACCGCCTGGCGCCGCCGCGGCGGCTCGACGACTTCACCGGCCGCCTCGAGGTGGAGCCCGGCGCCGTGCCCTTCGGCGGCCTCGGCCCCGCGGCCTGGCTCGCCGAGGCGTTCGGCCTGGCCGTGGTCGCCTTCGACGAAGGCGCCGGCCGGCGCGAGGGCGGGCCGGGCGCGGCGTAGCCCGGCGCGGCCGTGGCCCCGCGCCACGCCGGGGCGGATCTCCTCGATCGGCGTCGCCCGCCCGAATCCGTCGCACCCGCCACGTGTTGCGCGCGCTGAGGCCTGCCGCCCCCCGCACTTCTTGCAGAGTGTCACGGCGCGACACGCACGATGTCCGGTGGTTGCGCGTGGCACGCTTCGTGCTGAGGTTGCACCGGGGGGAGGACGCCACATGAAGAGCTCGAGCCACGCGCGGCCGAAGGCGGCCGCGAGCCCGCAGAAGCCCGCGCCGGGGACGTGCGGGCGAGCGGCCAACCGGCCGCGCGCCTTCACCCTGCGCCAGGCCATCGTCAGGGTGACGCAGCCGCGCGTCCTCCTCGCCGAGGACGACGTCGAGGTGCGCGAGTACCTCGCGGCCGAGCTGCGCCGCGACGGCTATCAGGTCATCGAGGCGCGGGACGGCGCCGAGCTCGTCCGCCACGTCGAGGCGCTGCTCGGGGACGGCCCGGAGGCGGAGCAACCGGCGATCATCATCACCGATCTCTTCATGCCCAAGGTCGACGGCCTCGAGGTGCTCACGCGGCTGCACCGGGCGGGGCTCGAGACGCCGGTCATCGTCATCACCGGCTTCGGCGACGAGAAGACCCGGGGCGCGGTGCGGCGCATGGGCGCGGTGGCGGTCTTCAACAAGCCCTTCGACATCGACGAGCTGCGCGCGGCCGTGCTCGACCTCGCCCAGCGCTGAGGGCGCGGCTCACGCGTTCCGACGCGCCCGCCGATCGGCGAGCGCGCCGTTGACCGCGCGCACGAACGTGATCACCCCGCCGGCGCTGCCGATGACCACGACCGCGTCGAGGCGGCCGACGATCGCGAGCACGCAGAACGCGAACATGATGAAGTCGTGCTTGAAGACCGGCTTGAGCCAGGCGACGGCCTTCTTGAGCCCGGTCGCCGGGCTCAGGTCGGGACGGCCGACGTCGGCCACCCAGGGGATCGAGAGCAGGTCGCCGGAGCGGTAGATCGTGAGCAGCAGCGTGTAGTAGACCACCTGCAGGCCGATCAGCGCGGCGACGCCGACGCCGCCGACGACGAGGGGCCAGGCGCGGCCGGTGGCGCGCCACACCGCGAGGCCGGCGCCGGCGGTGAAGACGACCGTCGCGAGGTCGTCGCTGACGGTGTCGAGCCACTCGCCCGCCCGCGAGTGCAGGTGCTTGAGGCGGGCGAGCTCACCGTCGACGCCGTCGAGGACCGACTGGAGCTGCAGCAGGAGGCCGCCGACGGCCCACCACCAGCGGCCGCCGAGGGCCACGGCCGCGCCGGCGCCGAGGCCGACGAGGAGCGTGATGATCGAGACGTGGTTCGGGTGCACGCGGGTGCGCATGAGCCGCCGCGTGAGGAACAGGGACACCGGGCGGTTCAGGTGGCGCGAGATGACGCCGTCGATCGGCTTGCGCAGCGCCTCGACGCTGAGATCGGTCGCGCGCGCCTCCTCGGCGGGGGTGCGCGCGGGCACCGCGAACTCGCGGGCGGCGAGCGCGAGGGCCTCGACCGGGACGCCGGCGGCCACGAGCTCCGCCGCCGGGGCGGCCTGCGCGGCCGCGACGAGCGCCGCGGCGGCCGGGGCCGCGGCCACGAGGACCGTGCCGGCGCCCGGCGGCTCCGCCTCGAGCCGCGCCACGCCGCCCGCCGGCGGCGCCACGCGCGGGAGGCGGCGCGCGAGATCGCGCATGAGGCACAGGCCCGCGGGCAGCACGACCACGGCCGCGCCATCCGTGGGGGCGGCGGCGGCGCCGTCGCCCGCCGTGCCCACGGGCACGCGGACGCGCGGCTCGCCCTCGAGCAGCGCCGCGGCGTCGGCGCAGGCGGCCGGGTCGCCGCAGAGCCGGACGCGGCCCACGCCGCCCGCCTGCAGGTCGAGGACCGTGCGCACGAGCGCCGGCAGCCCCGCGATGTCGCCGCGCAGGGCGGCGGCGTCGCCGTCCCGGCACACCACCACGAGCGTCGGACCGGCGGCGGGCATCACGCGAAGAGCGCGGCGGCGCGCCGCAGGTCGTCGTGGTCGTCGATCTCCATCCACCGGAGGTCGCCGACCTCGACCGCGTCGAACGGCAGGCCCGCGTCGATGAGGCGCTGGTAGGCCGACTCGTAGTAGAGCTGATCGCCGCCCTCGGCGAGCAGCTCGGCCATGGCGGTGAAGAGGCGCGGCGCGGCGGCCGCGCCGATGCGCGCGAGGCCGATGGACTCGCCCAGGCCGGCGGCGGCGCCGGCGCCCGGGGGCAGCTCCTTGCCGAGGCGGGCGACCCGGCGGCCCGGCCCCGGGGCGAAGACCGCCTTCATCGCCTCGTCGTCGAGCGCGCGGAGCGAGTCGACCGCGAGGGCGACCGGCGCGTCGGTCGCGCCGAGGCGCGCGAGCACGGCGTCGTCGAAGAGGACGTCGCCGTCGATCTGGAAGAAGCCCGCGCCGTCGAGGGCGTCGCGGGCGCACATGAGCGACGCGATGTTCTGCGTGGTCTCGTAGCGCGGGTTCTCGACCACGGTGACCGGGAGCGGCGCCCCCCGCACCGCGGCCCGCAGCGCGGCCGCGCGATAGCCGGCGACGACGATCGCCTCGGCCACGCCGGCGCGCGCGAAGGCCGCGAGCTCCCGGGCGAGGATGGTGGCGCCGCCCACGGGCACGAGCGCCTTCGGCACGGTGTCGGTCAGGGGCCGGAGGCGCGAGCCGACGCCGGCGGCGAGGATGACGGCCTTCATGTCGCGCTCTCTCCGCCGGCGGGCCTAGCCGGACTGATCCGGCGCACGGTCTCGCGGGTCGCCCGCCGCTGCAGCGGCAGGATGATCGCCAGCACCACGTTGAGGACGACGACGCGGACGAAGCAGTACCAGAGGAACTGCCCGCCGAGCGCCGCGGCGAGCGCCACCAGGAAGAAGTGCCAGCCGGGCCCGAAGAACGACCACGCGCGCAGCAGCCGCGTGTTGCGGGCGCGGTACTCGGCGGCGCCCTCGGGCGAGTAGGGGAACTCCTCGCGGTGCAGGATGTTCGCCGGGTTGAGCCGCCGTGCGATCGAGGCCTGCGACAGGTGGTGGCTGAGCTGCAGCCACACCGCCAGGCGCTGGAACCAGTGCGCCTTCTCGCGCCGCAGGCGGGCCAGCTTGGCCTCGACGGTGGGGACGTCCTCGAACTCGCCCTTGTCGGGGAGCACCATGAGGAGCCACGCCTGCTTGTAGTAGTCGAAGAGCATCGTGTGATAGTTGCCGCACACGAGGGCGACGAGGATGTAGAGGATGAGCGGGATCGAGAAGCCGTGCATCCGCAGGATGCAGATCGCGGCCCCGAGGAAGGTCACGAAGCCGACCACGTTGTCGGCGACGGCGTCGTAGAGCCGGCCCCACAGCGACGAGGTCCCCTTCATGCGCGCGAGCTGGCCGTCGGCGCAGTCGAGGACCGTCGACGCGACGATCAGCGCGGCGCCGGTGGCGAGCGACCACGGCTGCGCGATCGCGAGGAACACGCCGGCCGCGACCCCCAGGACCGCGGAGATGAAGGTGATCTGGTTCGGCGTGACCGGGGTGTGCACGAACGCCCGGGCCACGAGGTACGCGAGCGGCCGGTGGAAGTAGAGGTCGATGTCCTCCTCGGCCTCGGGGGTCTTGGTCGAGCCCCGGAAGCTGAGGGGCCGGTGGGTGGAGGCCGCCATGGTTGCCGCCGGGAGACTACCAGAGGTGCGGGCCGCGACCAAGGCCCCGGCGCGCCGGCCCGCGGTGGTATCCTGGGGCGGCGTGGCCACCACCCCCGACATGGCCGGTCTCGGCCCGGGTGCCGTGGAGCTCGCGGCGAGCGCGACGCTGCCCGCCGCGGGCCCCGGCGCGGCGCCGACGACCCCGGCGCCGTCGGGGGCGGACCCGCCGAACGCGTTCGACGCCGCGCGCCTGCCGATCCTCGGCGAGCGCCGGCGCTACCGCCTGCAGGCCGAGATCGCCCGCGGCGGCATCGGCCGCGTGGTGCGGGCCCATGACGAGCGCCTCGACCGCGACGTGGTGGTCAAGGAGCTGCTCGCCGGCACGGCCGCCGGCGCCGCCCGCTTCCTGCGCGAGGCGCGCATCACGGCCGGGCTGCAGCACCCCTCGATCGTCGCCGTCCACGACGTGGGCCGCTGGCCGTCGGGCACGCCGTTCTACACCATGAAGGAGGTGTCGGGTCCCACCCTCGGCGAGGTCATCGCCCGCACGCCGGCCCTGGACGAGCGGCTCGCGCTGCTGCCGCGCCTCGTCGCCGTCACCGACGCCATCGCCTACGCCCACAGCCGCCGCGTCATCCACCGCGACCTCAAGCCCGCCAACCTGGTCGTCGGGCCGTTCGGCGAGACGGTGGTCATCGACTGGGGCCTCGCGAAGGACCTCGGCCGCGCCGGCGCGGCGGCCGCCGCGGGCGAGCCGGCGGAGCAGTCGATGCCGCCGGTCGTCAGCGCCGGCCCCGGCGCGACGCTCGCGGGCGCCATCCTCGGCACGCCCGCGTACATGCCGCCCGAGCAGGCGCGCGGCGAGACGGTGGACGAGCGGGCCGACGTCTACGCCCTCGGCGCCATCCTCTACGAGCTGCTCGCCGGGCGGCCGCCCTTCGTCGGGACCGTGTCGCGGGAGGTCGTCGCCCAGGTGCTCGCCGGGCTGCCGCCCCCGGTCGAGGAGGTCGTGCCCGAGGTGCCGCACGACCTGACGAGCATCGTCGCCCGGGCCATGGCGCGCGACCCCGCGGCGCGCTACCCGAGCGCCGCCGAGCTGAGCGAGGACCTGAAGCGGTTCCAGCGCGGCCAGCTCGTGGCCTCGCACCGCTACTCGGTGACCGAGTTGCTGCGGCGCGGGCTCGTGCGCTACCGCGCGGCGGTCCGGGTCGCGGTCGCGGCCCTGCTCGTCCTCGCGGTCGTCGGCGTGACGGCCGTGCACCGCCTCGAGCGCCAGCGCGGCGAGGCCGAGGCGCGGGCGCACGCCCTGGTGCTGCTCCAGGCCCGCGGCGCCCTCGAGAAGGACCCGACGGCGGCCGTGGCGTGGCTCAAGCAGCTCCCCGCCGGCGTGGTGCCCGACGGGACCGTGATCGGCCTCGGCGTGGACGCGGCCAGCCGCGGCGTGGCCGAGCGCGTGCTGAGCGGTCACCAGGGCATGCTCTGGAAGCTCGCGTTCTCGCCCGACGGCCGGCGGCTCGCGTCGGCGAGCGCCGACGGCACGGCGCGGGTCTGGGACCTCGGCGCGGACACCGCGCGCGTGCTCACCGGCCATACGAGCGAGGTCGACTGCGTCCGCTTCTCCGCCGACGGGCGGCGCCTCTTCACCGGCAGCGACGATCGCTCCGTGCGCGTCTGGGACCTCGCGACCGGCACGAGCCGCGCCTTCGCCGGCCATGGCGGCTCGGTGGTGCAGGCGATCCCGCTCGGCGACGGCCGGCTCGTGACCGGGGCCTACGACCGCACGATCCGCCTCTGGGACCTGCAGACCGGCCGTGATCGCGTGCTCGCGAGCCTCGGCGACGCCGGCGAGCTCAACGACGTCGCCGTCGCGCCCGACGGCCGCACGTTCGCCGCCGCGGGGCGCGACTGGAGCCTGCACCTCGTTGATGCGGCGACGGGCGCGGCGCGGGCGCTCACCGGTCACGGCGACATCGTCCGCAGCGTCGCCTTCTCGCCCGACGGCCGCACCGTGGCCACCGCGAGCCACGACCGGACCGTGCGCCTGTGGGACGTGGCGACCGGGATGGCGCGGGTGCTGGCCGGCCACGAGGGCCGCGTGTACCAGGCGGTCTTCTCGCCCGACGGCACCCGGCTCGCCACCGCGTCGGAGGACGAGACCGTGCGGCTGTGGGACCTCTCGGGCGGCGGTGAGAGCCGGGTGCTGCGTGGCCACGAGGGCCTCGTCTCCACGGTCGCCTTCTCGCCCGACGGGGCGTACCTCGCCTCGGCCGGCTTCGACAAGCGCATCCGGTTGTGGCGCGTGCCCCCGGTCGAGAGCCGGGTGCTGCGCGGCTTCGCGCCGGCGGAGGCGCGCGCGGTCGCCGTCGCCGCCGACGGCCACACCGCCGCGTTCTCGGCGCGCGACGGCGCGGTGGTCGTGGTCGAGGTCGCGACCGGCGCCGCGCGCGAGGTCGGCCGCGTCGTCACCGACTACCTCGTGCTGTCGCGCGACGGCCGCCGCCTGGGCCTCGTCGGGCACGACCGCGTGCCGCGGGTGTGGGACCTCGCCACCGGCGCGCGCTGGGCGCGCGAGCCCGAGGGCCGCCGGACGGTGGACCTCGCCTTCTCCCCGGACGGCGAGCGCGTGCTGCTCAACCGCGACGGCCCGGACCTGGAGCTGTGGACCCCGGCGACCGGGGCGCGGAGGGTGCTCGGCGGCTACCCGGAGGGCGTCGGGGCCGTCGCCTTCTCGCCCGACGGGCGCCGGGTGGCCTCGACGAGCGGTACGGAGGCCTGGGTGTGGGACCTCACGACCGGCGTCCGCACCATCCTCGCGGGCCACGCCGGCTGGGTCGCGCCGGGCCTGAGCTTCTCGCCCGACGGCACGCGCCTGGCCACCGCCTCGAACGACCAGACGGTGCGCGTGTGGGACCTCGCTACCGGCGCGAGCCGGGTCCTGCGCGGCCACACGAGCGGGGTCCGCGACGTGGTCTTCGCGCCCGACGGCGCGCTGCTGGCCTCGGCGGGCTACGACAAGACGGTGCGGGTGTGGGACCTCGCGACCGGCCGCGCCCGCGTCCTCGAGGGTCACCGCGCCACCATCCACCGCCTCGCCTTCGCGCCCGACGGCACGCGGCTGGCGTCGTCCTCGAGCGCCGAGCGCTCGGTGCGCGTGTGGGACCTCGTGACCGGCGCGAGCCGCGTCCACGGCGGTCACACCGACGCCATCGCGTCGCTCGACTTCACCCCCGACGGCCACCACCTGGTCACGACGAGCGCCGACCGCACCGCCCGCGTGTGGGCGGCCAGCCTCGGCGCGCGGCTGCCGGGTCGCGGCGAGGCGCTCGGGGCGTGGCTCGACGCGCTGTCGCGGACGCGGCTGGACGCCCGCGACGACCCCAACCCCTGAAGGGGATCCGCCGCGCGCCGCTCCGCCTACGCCACCGGGAGCTTGATGAGGATCGCCCGCATCGGCGTGAACAGATTCTCGCGCTTGACCGCCTCGATGAAGTCGGTCGCGGTCGCGGCCGCGGCGCTCAGCTGCTTGATCCGATCCATCTGGGGGTCGGGGAGCCTGATCCGCGAGATGAGCTGCTTCAGCCCGCCGAAGAGTCCCTCCTCGTCGATGCGCACGGCAAAGAAGTCCGGCATCAGTGACGCGCGGGCGACCTCTTGAATCTTCGCCAGATCGATCGGCATGTCCATCTCCCGTCAGGGCGAGTTGACGTCATTGTAGCGCACCAGGCGATGAACCGGGGCGCGCTCGGGCCGCCGCGCGTGCGGGGCGCTACGGCGCGCAGCCCAGAGTGCGCGCCCGCGCGCGGGCCCGGGCCGCCGTGACCGAGGGGGGCTGCGCGTGGCCCCAGCGGGCGAGGACGGTCGCGTACGCGTCGCATGCCCCGCGCGGGTCGCCGGCGGCCTCGCGCGCCTGACCCAGCCAGTAGTACGCCTGGGTGTGGCCGACGGGGTCGGCCAGGGCGAGGCAGCTCCGGGAGGCGCTCGTGAGCCGGCTGATCCCCTCCTTCACCCGGCCGCCGAGGAGGTAAGCTCGGCCCTCGGCGCCGTCGGCGAGGGTGCCGGGGCGAAACGGCGGCAGCGGCGCGAAGGCGGGCAGCGCGGCGAGCGCCGCCCGCGCCTCCACCGGGGTGCGCGCGGGCTCGGCCCAGCCCCAGAACCAGAGATACGACCGGTAGAAGCGCGAGGGCGTGCGGCGGGTCCAGGCGGCCAGCCACGCCTCGCGGCGACGGGTGAACTCGGCGTCATCGATGCGCCGCGCACGGTGGAGCGCGGCGTGCAGGCGGAGCGTGATGTCCTCGCCGGCCGCGTGATCGTCGCTGCTCCCGAGGCGCAGCCAGGCCTCCCGCCGCTGCAGGTGCTCCTCGGCGACGGCGACCGCCGCGCGCGAGTCCCCGATCTCCTCGTGAAGCTCGACCAGGTGGCGCGCGACGTGCGCGTGCCACCGCTCGGTGGCGTCGCGCTGCACCAGGCGGCTCAGCTCCTGCAGCCGCTCCCGCGCGCCCGCGAAATCCCCGCGGAGCAGGGCGAGGCGCGCGGCGTCGAGCAGCCCGCGTCGGGGCTGCAGCGAGGCCGCCAGCCGCGCCTGCTGCTGGGTCAACACGGCTGCCACGCTGGCGTCGCTGGCCCCGCGGGCGACGAGCGCCCGGGCGTGGAAGACGTGCGGCGCGGCGGTCGTCGAGCCGGTCGCGATCCAGCGGCGGGCATCCTCCTCCAGCTGGCCGCACTCGCCGAGCCCCTCGAACAACGTCATCCGGGTGAGCCACGCCTGCTCGACCGTCGCCGAGACCGCCAGGACGCGGGCCGCCTCGGCGAGCGCCTCGGCGAACCGGCCGAGGTAGAGGAGCGCCTCGGCGCGGTGCGCGATCGCGCCGCCGTACCGGGGATCGAGCGCCACCGCGCGATCGAAGGCCGCCACGGCCTGGTCCATCTCCCCCGTGTCCATGCGGGTCCGGCCGAGCCAGTCCCACAGCTGGGCGTCGAGCGGGTGCGCGCTCGTCGCGCGCTCGAGCACCCGGGCGCGCCCCGCGAGGTCGTACGGGAACTTGAGGTAGGGCTCCACCGCGAGCAGCAGGAGCTCGTCCCGCGGGCTGAGCCCCGCGCGGTGGAGCCGCGCCTGTTTCACCGCCTGACGCGTGTCGTCCTGCAGCGTCCAGTGCCGGAACTCGGCGACCTGGATCCAGGCGATGGCGAGCCCGGGGTCGAGCTTCGTGACGCGCTCGTACGCCGTCGCTACCGACGCCGTGGCCTCGCCGTCGCGCTCCGCCTGGCGCGCGGCCGCGAGCGCGTCGCGCGCCGCGGCGCTGGCCGAGGCGGGCAGCGGCAGCTCGGTCACCGGCAGCGCGCGCGGGCCGGGTGCGGCGCCGCGGGGCGCCCTGCCCCAGGGGCCGGCAGCCAGCACCGCGGCGGCCACGCCGGCCGCGAGGAGGGCGACGGCGCCCAGGGCCAGCCAGCGCCGCGGCCGTCGGGGCCGTGCGACGGCCGCGGCGAGCAGGGCGGGGCTCGGCGCCGGCACCGGCGGCGCCTCCGTGCGGGCGTACCGCGCGAAGAGCGCCGCGACCTCGCGGAGATCCCTGGGCCGCCTCGCGGGATCGCGCGCGAGCATGCGGTGGACGAGGCGCGCGATCGGTCGCGGGGCCGCGTGGAGCGTCGGCACGTGACCGGCGGTGATGGCGTAGACCAGCTGGCCGAGGTTCTCCCCGACGAAAGGCCGCCGCCCCGCGAGGGCCTCGTGGACGATCACGCCGAGGGCCCAGATGTCCGCGCGGTGATCGATCGTGGCGCGGCCGAAGATCTGCTCCGGGGACATGTAGAAGGGCGTCCCGAGCATCGCGCCCGTCACCGAGAGGCGGCGCACCGTCTGCTCGCTGGAGGTCACCTTGGCGATGCCGAAGTCGAGCACCTTGACCGCCGGCGGCGCCCCCGCGCCGGCCGCGAGGTAGATGTTCGCCGGCGTCAGATCCCGGTGCACGACGCCGGCTCCGTGCGCGTGGCCGAGCGCCGAGATGACGGGCATCATCAGCGCGGCGACCTCGGCGAAGGGGAGCGCTCCCGCGCGCGCGAGCCGGCGGGCCAGGGTCTCGCCCTCGAGCAGCTCCATGACGAGGACGGGGGAGCCGGCGCCGAGCTCGATGACCTCCTCGACCCGCACGATGTTGGGGTGGGTGAGCGCCCCGGCGACGCGGGCCTCGCGCAGCAGCCTCTCGGCGAGCTCCGGCGAGTCGCCCTTGAGCACCTTCAGGGCGACGGCGCGTCCGGTCGCCGCGTGGTGGGCCGCCCACACGGTCCCCATGCCTCCCTCGCCGAGGACATGGTCGAGCCGATACGGTCCGATCGCTGGGCCGCCCGGCGGCGCCACCGGCGCCGCGGGCGCCGCCGCGACCGGACGGAGCAGCTCGGAGACCAGGGTCCGGCACTCCGGGCATTCGTCGAGGTGCCGCTCGGCCGCCGCGCGCGCCGCTCCCGCGAGCTGATCGCCGACGAGCGCGAGGACGGTCTCCTCGTCGAGGCAGGCGCCCGGGACGACCTCGGACGATCCGAGGCTCATTGAAACGCGCTCACCCGTTGAGATACCCTCGTGCCATGGGCCCGGCGAGTCTCCGCGAACTCTACCGCCGCTCGCAACGAGCCTGGCCCGGAATCGACGTCAGCTTCGACGCGTTCGCCGCGCATGTCAAGTCGCGGGCCCCGTCGGAGGACGAGGCGGCGCGGCTGCACGTCGAGGCGCTGTACCTCGCCTGCGCCTGCGCCGCCGGTGACGTCCACGCCATCGCGGTCCTCGAGGCGACCTGCTTCGGGGGCCTCACGGCGGTGCTCGCGCGCCTCGACACCACCGGGACGCTCGTCGACGAGGCGATGCAGCGCCTGCGGGTCGAGCTCTTCACGTCCGCGGGCGGCCGGGCACCGAAGATCGCCGCCTACTCGGGGACGGGCGATCTCACCCGCTGGCTGCGCGTGCTCGCCACGCGCATCGCGCTCAAGCTGCGGCAGCGCACGACCCGCGAGCTCCCCCTCGGGGACGAGGCGCTCGTCGGCCTGAGCGACTCACCCGAGCTCGCCCTGCTGCGCGCCCGCTACGGCGCCGCGTTCCAGGCGGCGGTCCACGAGGCGCTCCGTTCGCTGTCACACCGCCAGCGGACCCTGCTCCGCCAGCACGCGCTCGATGGGCTGGGAGTGACGGAGCTCGGCGCCTTCTACGGGGTGCACCGCGCGACCGCGGCGCGCTGGGTGGCGGACGCGACCGAGCGCCTCGTCACCGCGACCCGCCGGGTCCTCATGCGGCGGCTGGGGATCGATCGCGGCGAGCTCTCGAGCGTGCTGCGCTTCCTGCGCACGAACCTGGATCTCAGCCTCCGGCTGGCGTCCCAGAGCTAGTCCCCCGCGCCGCGTCGCCGGGCCATTCGATCGCCGCGAGATCGGGTGGTTACGGTAGAAAAGTGCGACGCTCCCGCATCTCCCGGGATCCTCCTTGTAAGGGCGGTTGCGTGAAGCCCGGGCGCCCACGTCCATCGGGACTGGAGGAACTCGCATGTGGAGAGCACTCGCCTTGTTGAGTGGGGTGACGGCGATCAGCGCGGTCGGGTGCACGCACTCCGCCGCGGAGCTGCCGGGCGCCCCCGGGGTCCAGCGGCGCGCGGTCACGGCGGCCGACCTCGGCAGCGGCCTCGCCGCCTACTGGAAGCTCGACGCGGACGGCTCGGACTCCGCGGGCAACGGCGTGCACCTCACGCAGCGGGCGGGGACGACGCCGGGGAGCTTCCCGGCCGGCAAGCTCGGCCAGGGCTACTCCGCCGGGTTCGTCGGGTGGTTCGCCGACCCGAGCATCGGCCAGCTCGAGAGCGCGCCGCGCCCGGAGCTCGATTTCTCCGGCGACTTCACGTTCTCGGCCTGGGTCTACCGCGCGCCGAACCCCGCGGCCGATGACGTGTGGTGGAACTACGGCATCTTCTCCAACGATCAGGTCAACCTCAACGTGGATAGCTGGGGCGCGTACCCGACGCCGGCGTACCTGACGCTCCACGTCTCGAACCACGGCACCCAGCTCGGCAGCGTGCAGACGACGGCGCTCGACTTCCGCAGCGCGGCGGGCACGAACACCTGGATCCACGTGGTGGGCTTCCGGCGCGGCACCACCATCGGCGTCCGGGTGAACGGTCAGGAGACGACCGCGGAGCTCAGCGGGGCGGTCGGGGATCAGGGCCGCTTCTACTTCGCGAGCAACGGGGGCGGCTACCGCTGGCAGGGCACGACCGACGAGGCGGCCAAGTGGAGCCGCGCCCTCAGCGCCGCCGAGCTGGACCTCCTCTACAACGGCGGCGCCGGGACGCGCCCGGCCCCGCTCGGCGGTCAGGTCGAGACGGTGTGGGTCGACGACACGACGCCGCGCGGGGCCGCGCTCCACGGTGACGCGGAAGGGTGGAGCTGGGTGAGCGGCAACCCCGCGCCGTTCGCGGGGACGGTGGCGCACCAGTCGGCCATCGTCGCGGGCCTGCACCAGCACCACTTCGACGGGGCGCAGGCGCGGCTGCCGATCGCGACGGGCGATGCGCTCTTCGCGTGGGTCTACCTCGATCCGGCCAACGTGCCGCAGGAGGTGATGCTGCAGTTCAACGACGGCTCGTGGGAGCACCGCGCCTACTGGGGTGCGAACAGCATCGGCTGGGGCGCCGACGGCACCAGCGCGCGGCGGTACATGGGGCCGCTGCCGGCCCCCGGGCAGTGGGTCCGGCTCCGGGTGCCGGCGAGCCTCGTGGGGCTCGAGGGCCACACCCTCAACGGCATGGCGTTCACGCTCTCCGGCGGGCGCGCGACGTGGGACCGCGCGGGCAAGCTCGGCGCGTCGTGCGACGGCCTGTCGAGCTGCATCGGCGCGCTGTGCGGCAACGGCACCGTCGAGCCGGGCGAGGCCTGCGACGACGTGTGCTGCAGCACGACGTGCACCGGCTTCGCGGCCGCGGGCACCGTGTGCCGGCCGGCGGCGGGCCTGTGCGACGTCGCCGAGACCTGCACCGGGACGAGCGCCGCGTGCCCCGCCGACGCGCTCGCCGCCGGGCCGGGATGCCCGGGGCCGTTCGTGGGCAGCGGCGCGGGCGGCGGCAGCGGCGCCGTCTGTCTCGCGACCTACGATTTCCCGGTGGTGGCCGGGCGCTCGTACACCATCTCGACCTGCGGGAGCAACAGCGGTGACACCTACCTCAAGGTGACGGGCGCCTGCGAGTGCGAGAACGACGACACCTGTGGGCTCGGCTCGGCGTGCACCTGCGTGGCCGCCGCGAGCGGGACGGCCACCATCTGTGCCTCGTCCTACGGGGGCGCCGACGCCAGCTGGAGCTACGTGATCGCCGGGGACTGCGGCCTCCCCGGCACGGTGTGTCGCCCCGCCGCGAGCGAGTGCGACATCCCGGACCACTGCGACGGCGTGTCGGCCGCGTGCCCGGACACCACCGTGCCGGACGGGCAGGGGTGCAGCATGGGCGGCACCTGCGGCGGCGGCCAGTGTCAGGTGGACCGCGTCTACACGGACAGCTCCTGGCGCGCGATCGACCGGGAGGAGCCGTCCTGGACCGACCCGGCCTACGACGATGGCGGGTGGTCCAGCGCCACCGACGAAGGGGGGGTGGACGGCGGCCCGTGGGGCTGGGTCGGCGGCATGCCCGACAACACCCCGGCGCGCTGGGTCTGGCTGTACGACTCCACGGCCGCGGACGACTACTACACGGGGTGGTTCCGCCGGAAGTTCACGCCGCGCTTCTCCGCGGGCGTGCTCCACGTCACGGCCGACAACGCGTACGACGCGTACCTGAACGGGGCGCTCGTCGGCCGCGGCGACGACTGGCCGACCGCGGGCAAGTTCCCGGTGGGGCTCCATGGCCATGGCAACAACGTCCTCGCCATCCGGGCCGAGAACTGGGGCGGCCCCGGCGGCGTGGTCGTCGACCTGACCCCCTATTGGGGCTGGTGCGGCGACGGCGCGTGTGAGGAGTACGAGCAGCTCACCGGGTGTGCGGTCGACTGCGCGCCGCGCGACCTCGCCGTGACCCTGAGCTTCACCCGGGGCGCCCTCTCCAGCGGCTATGCCACGCTCTACGATGACTGGTACGGCACCGGTCTGGTCTCGGCCAGCGGCCCGGACGCGACGCAGGTCGGGTACGGCTACAGCGGCGAGTCCGTCTACTTCGAGACCTACGACGGCGCCGGGCGCGCCCCGGTCGTGGCGTTCAACCCCGCGCCGCCGGCGCTCCAGGTCTACCAGGACAGCAACTACACCTATGGCTGGTTCACCCTGACCGGGCCCGTGGCGGTCACGGTCCACCTGGGCGCCTGCGGTGACGGGGGCGTCGATCCGTCGGAGCAGTGCGACCTGGGCGCGCAGAACGGCGCGCCCGGCAGCTGCTGCTCCGCGTCCTGTACCCTCGTCGCGGCCGGCACCGTGTGCCGCGCGGCCGCCGGCCCGTGCGACGTGGCCGAGACGTGCCGCGGGACGAGCGCGGCGTGCCCCGCGGACGCCTTCGTCGCCGGGGGCACGGTGTGCCGCGCGGCCGCCGGCGTCTGCGACGTGGCGGAGACCTGCACGGGCGCGAGCGCGGCCTGCCCGGCCGACGTCAAGGTGGCGACGTTCGTCGTGTGCCGCGCGGCCGCCGGCGAGTGCGACACGCCCGAGCGATGCGACGGCATCAACGCGGCCTGCCCGGCCGACGCGAAGGGGGCCGACGGCACGGCCTGCACCGACACGACGCCGAGCGACTGCTACAAGGCGACGTGTCAGGCCGGCAACTGCAGCCAGACGGCGGCCTTCCAGCCCACGACGGTGGTGTGCCGGGCGGCGGCGGGCCCCTGCGACGTGGCCGAGACCTGCACCGGGTCGAGCGGGACCTGCCCGCCCGACCTCAAGGCGGCGACGGGCGTCGTGTGCCGCCCGGCGGCGGGCCCCTGCGACCGGCCCGAGTACTGCAACGGCACCACCATCACCTGCCCGGCGGACGCGAAGTACGACTGGTGGCACTACTGCATCCCCCCGAGCCCGTGCTCCTACGGGCAGGTGTGCCACGGCGGCGACGAGTGTCAGCCCGAGGTGCTCCTCCCCGCCGGCACGGTGTGCCGCGCGGCCATGTCGGCCTGCGACGCGCAGGAGGTCTGCGACGGGGTGCACCCCACCTGCCCGGCCGACGCGCGCTTCGCCAACGCCGACGATCCCGACTGCGACTCCGATCCGTGCGCCAACTAGCGAGGAGGATGACCGTGAACCTTCGCGCCGACATCAAGTGCCTCGTCCTCCTGGTCCTCCTCGCCGCCGCGGGCCCCGCCGCGGGTGAGTCCAGCACCCAGGTCAACGCCTCCTCGGGCCAGTTCACCACGGCGGTGCCCATCGGGGTGCCGCCCATGTTCGGGCTGGAGCCGCAGATCAGCGTCCGGTACTCGTCGACCCAGCTCAACGGCGTCGTCGGTGTGGGCTGGGGCCTGAGCGGCTTCTCGAGCATCGCGCGGATGAGCGCGACGCGCGGGGCGCCGGCCTACGACGCCACCGACCGCTACTCCCTCGACGGGATGGAGCTCATCCCCGGCTGCATCAAGTTCATGCCCGCCGGGGGCGACCCGGCGCAGTACTACTGCACCAAGATCGAGTCGTTCCAGCGCATCCGGTTCGACGGGACCACGTGGGTCGTCACCACCCGGGATGGGGTCCAGTCGCGCTACGGCGCGGCGGCCGCCTCGCGCCTGACGACGGCCGCGGGCGTCTCCGCCTGGTACCTCGACCGCGTGACGGACACGAGCGGCAACTCCGTCGACTACAGCTACTGGACCGACACCGGCGTCACCTGCGGCGCCGTCTATCCGTCGGTCGTCGCGCAGGGCCCGAAGTCCGTCCAGTTCTACTACGAGGGGCGCCCCGACACGAGCTACCGGGGCAACGGCGCCTGCCTGACCGCGATCCGCTACCGCCTCAAGACCATCGCGGTCTCGGTCACAGATCCGACCAACGCGACCAAGCTCGCGCGCGCCTACGCCTTCACCTACGACAGCACGGGCTCCTCGCCCCAGTCGGTGCTCGCGACGGTGCGCCAGTACGGCGGCGACGCCGTCGTCGACGCCGGCGGCGTCGTGACGGGCGGGTCGTACGTGCCCGACATGGTGCTCACCACGAGCTTGCCGCCCGAGAGCCTCGCCGCCGACGCCACGCTCGGCACGCGCTCCTCGGACCCGGGGGCGGCGGCGTGGAAGTGGTGGGCCGACGTCAACGGCGACGGCCGGATGGACTTCGTCTACATGACGGGGACGAGCGGCAGCGGCCCCCTCCAGGTCCAGCTCTCGACCGGGGACACGCTCGCGTCCAACCAGTCGTGGGGCACGCGCAGCAAGACGGCCTACATCCACAACAGCATGGAGTACAGCTTCTGGGCGGACGTCGACGGCGACGGCAAGGACGACTACGTCTACCGCGAGAACAACAGCACGAACATCCACGTGCTCAAGTCGACGGGCACGGGCTTCGTCGCCGACAGCGTGTGGGGGGCGCAGGGCAGCGACGCCAGCGCGCTGCCCGCGGCGCGTATCGACTACCGCGGCCAGACGGTGTCGGACATGGTGTGGATGGCCGACATGAACCGCGACGGCAAGGCGGACTTCGTCTGGGTGGACGCGGCGTCGAACATCCAGGTGCTGCTGTCGAACGGCGCGGGCTTCGGGGCGGCCCAGGTCTGGGGGACCATCCCCTCGTTCCTGACCTACTTCCGCCCCTGCGGCCAGAACACGTCACCCACCGACACCAACTGCCGGGTCGTCAGCAGCTGGCTCACCGACGTCAACGGCGACGGCCTGCCGGACCTCGTCTACGAGTACGGCGGGGACGCCACCTGGTCCTCCGGTTACACCGGGCCGGTCTTCTTCACCGGCGGGCTCCTCAACAACGGCGCCGGCCCGACGCGATACGGCATGTACGTCGGGATCAACACGGGCACGGGGTTCGTCCACCAGGGCTTCTGGGAGCGCACCGCCTCCGGGAGCGGTGATCGCTTCATCGACATGAACGGGGACGGGTATCCCGACCTCGTGCAGTTCTGGGGGAACGGCACCTCGTCCCCGTTTACCGTGCACGTGACGCTCTCCGACGGGAATCACCTCAGCGGGAAGAGCGTGATGACCCCGTACCCCGATCCGAACTGGGGCATCCACTGGGTCAACCCCACAGAATACACCGCCAGCCCCACCGCCGGACCGCAGGATTTCAGCGGCACCGCGCTCGGGGGCTACGTGTGGGTCGTGGACATGAACGGCGACGGCCTGCCGGATCTCGTCTACCGCCCGACGGGGACGAAGCAGATCAACGTCCTGCTCGGGCTGCGCGGCGGCGGGTTCGCGTGGGAGCAGGTCTGGGCCACCTCGACCGCCGCCCCCAAGGACACGAGCTGGAAGTGGATGATGGACGTCAAGGGCGAGGGGCGCTCGATGTTCGTCTACAACGCCAGCGGGACGAAGACCATGAAGAAGGACGCCCCGACCGGCGTCCTCGCGCCCCTGCTGACGGGGATCGCGAACGGGCTCGGGGCGACGACGACGGTGGCCTACACGCCGTCGACCGTGTGGCCGGGCGCGTCCTTGCCCGCCGGGTTCATCTTCCCGACCGTCTCCTCGGTGGCGATCACCGACGGGCGCGGCGGCCGGAGCACCGCGACCTACACCTACTCCGGCTCCCGGTGGGGGTGGCTCGCGCCGCCGAGCGGCTGCGCCGGGAGCGACTGCCTCTGGCACGGCGAGTACTTCGGCTTCCGCAAGGCCGTGACCACCCAGGACGCGACCGGCGGCTACTCGGAGACCTACTACTGGCAGCGGCAAGGGTCGATCGGCAAGCCCGAGGCGATCTACCGGCGCGCGAACACCGGCGCCATCATGAGCTTCGACCGCTTCGTCTTCTCCGAGAACGACGCGCCGCCCTACACCTCGGTGGCGACCGAGGGCTGGTCCTTCGAGTGCAACGGGCTCGCGGTCATCACCTGCGTCGACGCGAACGGCGCCAACCCGACCGCCCCGATCACCGACGCGGGCGGCCACGGCCAGGAGTGCCCCACCGGCAAGACCCCGAGCTACGTGAGCGGCTGCCTGCGCGTCTACGTCGGCTACGGCTACGACGTCTACGGCAACATCACGTCCGAGTGCCAGTGGGGCGACTACGATACCGCCGGCGACGAGCGCTCCTACGTCCGCGGCTTCGTCGTGGGCGACGCCGGCTTCGTCGTCCGGCTCGCCTTCCAGGAGACCTACGCGGGCCTCGCGACGCCCGCGTGCGCGGCGAGCGGCACGGCGACCCTCATGGCGCGGCAGACCTACTACTACGACGATGCGGTCGCCACCACCACCCCCCCCACGCGGGGCGCCCTCACGCGCAAGTCCGAGTGGCTCGACCAGACCGGCGGCACCGTCGACACCCTGTTCCAGTACGACGCCTACGGCAACCTCACGTGGACCCAGGACGCCGACGGGCGGCCCATGACCAAGACCTACGACTCGTACAGTCACACCTACAACACCGTCAACACCGACGCGCTCGGCGGGACCACCCAGGTCGCCTACGACTACGTGAGCAGCAACCCGCTGACCCAGACCGATCTCAACGGCCACTCGACCACCTTCTCGTACGACGCCTTCGGCCGGCGCACGCAGACCGCGAACCCCGACGGCACGACGACCCAGTGGACCTACCTCGCCCTCGGCGATCCCAACAACCAGCGCACCCGCCAGCAGTTCTGGGATCCGGCGCTCAACGCCTGGGTGTGGGAGGACGACTACTTCGACGGGCTCGGCCGCGTGTACAAGAAGGTCAGCTCGAACGGCGTGATCGGCGAGACGCTCTACGACGGGGCGGGCCGCGTGTGGAAGCAGGCGGTGCCGCACCTCGTGGGCGAGACGCCGCGCTACGACGTGAACCTCTTCGACGCGCTCGGGCGGGTCACCGCCGCGACCGCCGCCGAGGGGGGCACCACGACCTACGTCTACGGCAACCGCTCGACGAGGACGACGAATCCGCTCCTGCAGTCCAAGACGGCCTGGCGCGACGCCTTCGGGCGCCTGACCCAGGTCGACGAGACCCTCGCGGGCCAGACC
>DASXVK010000215.1:0-5887 GCA_036504295.1 Polyangia bacterium | reverse complement strand
TGGGGTAAGTGCGTGTTTTGCTATGACGCAACGCGTCGAAGCAAAACACGCACTTGTGTCCAGAACCGCAGTTATTCCGTTGGGTTGACTGGGGGCTGCGTGTCCCCCTATACTCCTGCTCGGAGGGTCCCATGCTCGCTCGCCGCGCCGCCCTGCTGCTTGCCCTGGCCCTCGTCGCTCTCCTCGCGTCTGCCTGCGGGGACAGCGCCACGAAGCCCGGGCTCGACGCGTTCCTGCCGGCCATCCCGCCGCCCACCGGCGAGGCGCAGCAGGCCTTCGCCGGGGTGATCACGGACGCGAACGCCGCGCAGGAGCTGCTCGGCGGGACCGCGGCGCAGGGGCAGGGCGGCGACTACTTTCTGCGCAACGACCGCATCCGCGTCGTCATCGGCCGCCCCGGCCGCGAGATCGCGCCGCAGCCGTACGGCGGCAACATCCTCGACGCCGACCTCGTCCGCGCGCCCGGCGACCCGTACTACCAGCACCCCGACTCGACGCGCCCGGGCAACGACCGGCTGGGCGAGATCGGCGTGGTCTACGTCACCGGCCGCACGTTCGACTTCACCGACCCCGAGGTCCTCGCCGACGGCGCCGGCGGCGGCGTCGCCGCGATCCGCTTCCGGGGCAAGGACGCGCTCAACGACTTCATCAACCTCAACGGCATGGGCCTGGTCCCCATCCCGCCGGCCCTCGTCGCCGATACGCCGGTCGCGGTCGACGCCGCGGTCACCTACGTCCTCGAGCCGGGCAGCGACGCCGTGCGCGTGCTCTACACGGTGCACAACACCGGCGCGACGCCGATCAAGCAGCCCTTCGGCCTGCTCGCCGACAGCGGCAGCGAGGTGGAGCTGTACGTGCCCGGCGGGCAGTTCGGCGGCGTCTCGACCTCGAACCTCGCGAACCTCAAGGGGCCCGCGCCCTACGCCGTGCTCACCGGCCCCGGCGTCGCCTACGGCATGGTGCCCCGGCTCGGCGACGCGCTCGCGCCCGTGCACGGCGCCTTCAGCGTCGAGGGCGTCGTGATCCTGCTCTTCAACAGCACCGAGCTGACGGACCTCTTCGACGACACGAAGTACGCGCTCGACCTGCCGCCGGGCCAGGCGGTGACGTTCGAGGTCGAGCTCTACGTCGGGCGCGACGCCGCCGCCGTCGAGGCCTTGATCCGCACGCGGCGCGCGTTGCCCGCGGGCACCGTGAGCGGGCGCGTCCTCGAGGCCGACGGCGCGACGCCCGCGCCCGGCGCGCGGGTCTTCCTCTTCAAGACGGCGACCGGCGCCCTCGACGCCGCGGCCGTGGACGTGGCCTACGCCGTGAGCGACGCCGCCGGCGCCTACACCCTCACCGCCGAGCCGGGCAGCTACGTCGTCGTCGCGCAGACGAGCCGGGCCTCGCGCAGCGCCCCCCGTCCCGTCACGCTGAGCGCCGCCGGCGGCGCGGCGCAGGACGTCACCCTGAGCCCCGTCGCCCGCATCCACTACACCGTCGTCGACGCGGGCGGCGCGGCGGTCCCCGCGCGGCTCGCCGTCGTCGGCGCGGACCCGACGCCCGCGGACGCGCGCCTCGGCGACACCGAGGACACCGCCGACGGCGTCGTCGATCAGGTGGACACCCTGACCGGCTCGAGCGAGGACGCGACGGCCCCGGCCCGCGTCCTCGAGGTGGCGCCGGGCGGCCCGTACCGGCTCATCGCGACCCGCGGCCCCGAGTGGGACGCGGCGACGCAGGTCATCCAGCCGGTCGCCGGCGCCAACGGCCCCTACACGCTCACGCTCCACCACGTCGTCGACACGACCGGCTACGTCGGCTGCGACTTCCACCAGCACGCGATCAACAGCCCCGACAGCCCGGTCGCGCTCGCGGCCCGCGTCACGATGAACGTCGCCGACGGGCTCGAGCTCATGGCCGCGACGGATCACGACTTCATCACCGACTACACGCCCGTCATCGAGCGCCTCGGCGCGACGGAGCTCATCGGCTCCGTGATCGGCGTCGAGGCGACGCCCTTCGACTACGGCCACTTCAACTTCTACCCGCTCACCCCCGACCCCGCCGCGCGCAACCGCGGCGCCATCGACTGGGGCGGCGGCGACGGCCCCGGCCTGGCGCCGGGGCAGCTCATGCAGGCCTACCGCGACCAGCGCGACGCCGCCGTGCTGCAGGTCAACCACCCGCGCAGCCGCAGCGCCACCGGCGGGTTCCAGGCGAACTTCGACCGCGCGCACCTCGACTTCGACTTCGCCGGCCGCAGCTTCGGCGGCGTGGCGCGCAAGCAGCCCATCGACAACGCCACCCTGCGCCTGCCCGAGGACCAGTCGGTCTTCCCGGGCGACCTCTTCAACGTGCTCGAGGTGTGGAACGGCCTGGGCGCCCAGGACACGAACGACGACGGCGTGCGCGAGGACCCGGCGACGGACCGGGTGCTCAAGGACTGGTTCAACTTCCTGTCGTTCGGCTTCGCCCCCGTGGGCGTGGCGAACTCCGACACGCACAAGACCCTGCGCGATCGCGCGCTGCCGCGCACCTTCGTGCGCGTCCCGGCCGACGGCCCGGCCGCGATCGCGGGCGGCCTCACGCCCGCCGTGGTCGCGACGCTCCGGCGGCAGGGGCCCTTCCCCGGCGACGTGGTCATGAGCAACGGGCCGATGATCAAGGTCGCGGTGGGCGGCGACGCGGCCACGGGCATCGGCGCCACCGTGACCCCGGCGGCGGGCGTCGTCAGCCTCGCCATCGAGGTCAGCGCCCCGCCGTGGGCCCCGGTCGACACGCTCGAGCTCTTCGCCGGCGCGAGCTTCGACGGTGGCGGCAACGTGCTCGGCGCCCTCACGCCCACGGTGTGCTTCACCGCCCGCACGGGCCGCGCGGCGAACGACACCTGCGACGCCGCGCCGCTCGGCGGCGCGCGGCCGCTCGTCGTCGCGACCGAGACGGCCGACGGCGGCACGCGCTGGGTCGCCCGCGTGACGCTCGACCTCCCCGTGGCCGACGTGCCGCGGCGCGAGGGCGGCCGCGGCCAGGACCTGTGGCTCGTGGTGCGGGCCTACGGCTCCTCCGGCATCTTCCCGCTGGTCTTCACCGGGGACGTGGTCGCGCCCGAGGTCATCGCGGCGCTCGCCGGCGGCAGCGACGACGAGGTGCGCGCGGCGCTGCGCGGCCGCGGCCCCTTCGCCCTCGCGATCACGAACCCGATCTTCGTGGACGTCGACGGCGGCGGCTACACCGCGCCGTTCGCGCCGTAGCCGCCCGTCACAGCAGCACCCCGCCGGGAGGCGGGAGCGGGGCGGCGCCGCCGTCGGGGCGCGGCAGCGGCGGGGGCGCGCTCGGGCGGCTCGCGGGCAGCGGCGCGGCCGGCGGGGCCGCGTCGGCCGGGCGCGGCGCGGCGAGCTGGAGCAGCACGCGCTCGAGGTGCTGGATCCACGCCTCGCCGTCCTTGGCGAGCGTGCTGCCGCCGGCGCGGGCCTCGCGGAACGCGGCGATGGCCGCCTTCACCGCCGCCGTCGCCTGCTCGATGCCCTTCTGCCCGCGCAGGTAGGCGACGTCCGCGCTGAGCTTGGCGAGCTTCGCCCGCCGCTCGGGCCGGCCGCGCACGAGGTGCTGCGCCTGCGCGAGCCGCGCGTTGACCTCGTCGAGCTTGGGCGCGGCGCCGGCGATCTCGGCCTCGGCGCGCGCGATGATGAGGTCGACGACCGCCACCTCGAGGGCGTCGCGCGAGTCGAGCTCGCGGGTCGTGCAGTCGACCTCGGCCGGGACCTTCACCGCGGCGAACGCCGTGCCCTCCATCGGCTCGCGGCCCGCCGGCCACTGCGTCCCGCGCTGCGGCTCGACGCGGTCGGGGAAGCACACGAGGTAGTAGCGCTCGTGGTTGCGCACCCCGAGCCCCCAGACGATCGCGCTCCCGAGCGCGAGCACGACCAGCGCGATCAGCCGCCGGCGCCACTTGCCCGGCTTGCGCTCGTCCTCGAGCGCGAGGTCCGGCTCGCGTTCCTCGCGCCGCGCCCGCCGCGCGCGCCGCGGCTCGTCCTCGACGACCTTCGCGATGGCCTCGCGCCGCTGGCGCGCGCGCTCGTCCTGGTCGTCCTTGGGGGCGTCCTTGTCGTCCTTGGGGTCATCCGCGGGATCGTCGTCGTCCTTCGCCTCGTGCTTGGCGGCGGGCTTGGCGTCCTTCGCGGGGGGCTTGGCGTCGTCCTTGCGCTTGCGCCCGGTCGCCTCGCTGATCGTGTCCTCGACCCGCTCCGGGGTCTCGTGCTCGGCTTCGTCCCCGCCCTCGCCCTTCGCCTGATCGTCGTCCTTCATCTCACTCCCCGGCCACGCCCTCCACCACCCCGATGTACGGCAGGTTGCGGTAGAGCTGCTCGAAGTCGAGGCCGTAGCCGACCACGAACTCGTCGGCGATGGTGAAGCCGAGGTAGTCGATGTGCACCTTCTTCACCTGGCGCGAGGGCTTGTGCAGCAGCGCGCACAGCTTCACGCTGCGCGGGTTGCGCGTCGCCAGGAACTCGGTGAGGTACGCCATCGTGAGGCCGGTGTCGACGATGTCCTCGACGATGAGGACGTCCTTGCCCTCGACCGGGCGGGTGAGATCGCTGGTGATGCGCACCACGCCCGAGGTCGTGGTCGCGTCGCCGTAGCTCTGCACGCCCAGGAACTCGCAGGCGAGGGGCAGGTCGATCGTGCGGCTCAGGTCCGCCATGAACATGAAGCTGCCCTTGAGGATGGAGACGATGCAGAGGTCGCGGCCCGCGTAGTCGCGGGTGAGCTGGGCGCCGAGCTCGGCGACGCGCGCGGCGAGCTGCTCGGTCGAGATGAGCGTACGGAAGCGATGCCGGCCGGTCATTGCCATCTGATGACTCCTCGGGACCCCGCCTACACGAACGAGTTGTTGATGATCTCGCCGAAGCCGCCGCCGCCCGGCACGATGTAGTGGTGCTCGTTGAGGCCCCGCTCCTCGGCCCAGCGCGTGCCGGGCACGGTGTCGAGGATCTCCGGGTCGGAGAGGCCGCGGTCGAGGCGCAGCGCGTACACGACCACCTCCGGGTGCGCCGTACGCACGTGGCGCAGGTACTCGGGGGTGACGATGCAGTGGACGGCGATGGTCTTGAGCGGCTGTCCGCGGACCTCGGCGCGGTAGTGCTCGAGCACCCGCGTGATGGTCGATCCCGTGGCGCCCATCGGGTCCGGGATGAGCAGCACCGCCCCGTCCACGCCGCCGCCGATCTTCGCGCCGTGCATCGCGGCGCCGGTGACGTGGCCGTCGCGGTCGACCTGGCGGCCGAGCACGAGGTGGTCCTGGCGCACGCCCTTGGGCTCGAGGAACTGGTTGAGGTAGTCGAACGCGATCTGCGAGGGTACGAGCCCGGCGCGAGCCAGCGCGACCACCACGGCCCGCGCGTTCGGGTCGATGGCCTCGCCGGTCCACACCCCGCGCTCGGTGTGCTCGATCATGCGCGTGGTGATGGTCACCTGGCGCCGCGGGAACTCCGCGGCGATCACCTCGTGCATGAGCATCCGGTACAGCTCGACCAGCAGTCGATTGATCTCGGGCTGGATGGTGTCCCGGGCGCACAGCTTGCCCAGCAGCATCAGGGACAGCGGGTCGGCGAGGATGTGGACCTCGTCGCCGTAGCGGTGCTCGATCTCGCTCAGCCGGAAGGCGACGCGAACGTGCTGGACGTCACGCATGGGCAACCTCGTTGCCGAGGAAGCTAACACCCGGCCCGGCCAGGGGTCAACGCCGGCGCGCCGCACTGCAGGTGGACGCGCCGACAGATCGTCACCCCCCCAGGTGGCGCTTCGAGCGGGCGCCTTCGCGCGCTGAGGCCTGGGGGGCGATCTCGGTGGTACTCCAGCGCATTGCGGTAGATGGGCGTCGGGCACTGCGAGAGTTGTCCCT
>DASXVK010000214.1:0-5479 GCA_036504295.1 Polyangia bacterium | reverse complement strand
CCGGGACGGCGCTCACGTGCACGAGCGACGCGTGCCACACGCGCACGTGCAACGGGACGGCGAGCTGCGGGGTGACGATCAACACCGGCGCGAGCTGCAACGACGGCAACGCCTGCACCTACAACGACGTGTGCGATGGCGCGGGTGCGTGCGCCGGGACGGCGCTCACGTGCACGAGCGACGCGTGCCACACGCGCACGTGCAACGGGACGGCGAGCTGCGGGGTGACGATCAACACCGGCGCGAGCTGCAACGACGGCAACGCCTGCACCTACAACGACGTGTGCGACAGCGCGGGCGCGTGCGCCGGGACCTCCATCACGTGCACGAGCGACCAGTGCGCCGCCCGTAGCTGCAACGGCACGGCGACCTGCGCCGTGACGCCGGTCGCGAACGGCACGGCGTGCACCGGCGCCGACAAGTGCTTCCAGAGCTACGCGTGCCAGGGCGGCGCGTGCACCGGCGCGAGCCCGGTCGTGTGCGCCGCGAGCGACCAGTGCCACCTCGCGGGCAGCTGCGATCCGGCGAGCGGCCTGTGCTCGAGCCCCAAGAAGCCGGACGGCGCCCAGTGCGACGACGGCAAGGTGTGTACGACGGGCGACCACTGCCAGGACGCCGTCTGCACCCCGACCGCCAACGCGTGCGCCTGCGCGAGCGACGCCGACTGCCAGCCGCTCGATCAGTGCCACGTGAGGGGCAGCTGCAACCCGGTGACCGGCGTGTGCAGCAACCCCAGGCAGCCCGACGGCACGGCGTGCGACGACCAGGACGCCTGCACCACGGGCGAGACCTGCCAGGGCGGCGTGTGCGGCGCGCCGACCGCGACCGCGACCTGCGTGGCGCTCGACCAGTGCCACCTCGCCGGAGTGTGCGATCCGGCGACCGGGGTGTGCTCCGACCCGAAGAAGCCGGACGGGGCGGCGTGCGACGACGGCCGCGCCTGCACGGGCGGGGACAGCTGCCAGGCGGGCCGGTGCACGCCGGCGGCGAGCACCTGCGCCTGCGCGACCGACGCCGACTGCGCGCCGCTCGACCAGTGCCACCTCGCGGGCAGCTGCGACGCCGCGACGGGTGCGTGCAGCAACCCGCGGCAGCCCGACGGGACGGGGTGCGACGACCAGGACGCCTGCACCACCGGCGAGACCTGCCAGGCGGGGGTGTGCGGGGCGCCGACCGCGAGAGTGACCTGCACGGCGCTCGACCAGTGCCACCTCGCCGGGGTGTGCGACCCGGGCACCGGCACGTGCTCGCAGCCGAAGAAGGCGGACGGGGCGCCGTGCGACGACGGGCGGGCGTGCACGAGCGGCGACGGCTGCCAGGCGGGCGTGTGCACGCCGGGGGTGAGCGCGTGCCCGTGCACGCGGGACGCCGACTGCCCGCCGCTGGGGCAGTGCTTCGCGGCGGGGACGTGCCAGGCGGCGACGGGGACGTGCGAGTACGCGCCGCGCCCGGACGGTACGGCCTGCGACGACGCCGACGCGTGCACGACGGGCGAGAGCTGTCACGCGGGCGCGTGCGGCGCGCCGGCGGCGACGGTGACCTGCGGGCCGCTCGACGCCTGTCACGTGGCCGGGAGCTGCGATCCGGCGACCGGGGCGTGCAGCAATCCGGCCGCGCCCTACGGGACGCCGTGCCCGGGCGGCGTCTGCCTCGCCGAGGCGCGCTGCGTGGCCATCCCCGACGGCGGGCTGGCCGACGCGGGCGGCGGCGAGGGCGGGCCGATCCACGACGCCGGCGGCCCCGGCGCGGACGGCGGAGCCGACGCCGCGCCCGGCGGCGACGGCGCCGTGGACGGCGGCGTCCCCGGCCCCGACGGCGCGGCCGCCGACGCCCGCGCCCAGCCGCCCGCCGGCGGCGGGTGCGGCTGCCGCGCCGCGGCCGCGCCGGCCGCGCCGCCGTGGCTGCTCGGCCTCGCCGTGCTCGCACTCGCCGTGAGGAGGCGGCGGCGCTGACGGGGTCAGGGCCGGGACGACCGCGACAAGAGCGGCCGCGGTCGTCCCGTTCGCCGCCATTCCCGGATACCGCCGCGCCCACCACGGTTGCCGCCCTGTCGCCTCGGCGCCCGCGCACCCCCCGGAGCGGCGCGCCCACCCCGCCGATGCTACCATTAGTGATCCAGCATCGGCGGAAGGAGTCTGTGTGATCATCGTACTGCGGGCGGGTGCGACCAAGGCGGAGGCGGATGAGATCCTGGCGGCGATCGCGGCCGAGGGGCTCAAGCCGCTCTACATGCCGGGCAGCGAGCGGATCGTGCTCGGCGCGCTCGGCGACGAGCGGGTCCTCGGCAGGCTGAACCTCGAGGGTTACCCCCAGGTCGAGAGCGTCAAGCCGATCCTCGCGCCCTACAAGCTCGTGAGCCGGGAGCTGCACCCGCACGACACCATCGTCGACGTGGGCGGGGTGCCCCTCGGCGGCGAGCGGTTCGCGGTGATCGCCGGGCCGTGCTCCGTCGAGAGCGAGGCCCAGCTGCGGGCCACGGCCACGGCGGTGAAGCGGGCCGGGGCGACGCTCCTGCGCGGGGGCTGCTTCAAGCCGCGGACCAGCCCCTACAGCTTCCAGGGGCTCGGCGTGCCCGGGCTCGCGATCCTGCGCGACGTCGCCGCCGCGGTCGGGCTGCCGGCCGTGACCGAGGTGGTGGACGGGGGCGACGTCGAGGTGGTGGCGGCCCACGCGGCCGCGTGCCAGGTGGGCGCCCGCAACATGCAGAACTTCCGCCTCCTCGAGGCCATCGGCCGCGGCCAGGCGCCGGTCGTCCTCAAGCGCGGCCCCGGCGCCCGCGTGGACGACCTGCTCAACGCCGCCGAGTACATCCTGGCGCAGGGGAATCCGAACGTCGTCCTGTGCGAGCGCGGCATCACAACGTTCGAGACCGGGACCCGCAACACCCTCGACCTCAGCGCCGTGCCCCTCATCAAGCAGCGCAGCCACCTGCCCGTCATCGTCGACCCGTCCCACGGGACCGGGGTGCGCGAGCTGGTCACGCCCATGGCGCTCGCCGCCGCGGCCTGCGGCGCCGACGGGCTCCTCCTCGAGGTCCACGAGGACCCGGCGCGGGCGCTCTCCGACGGGCGGCAGTCGCTCTACCCGGCGCAGTTCGAGGGCCTCATGCGCGCCCTGCGCGGCGTCGTGCAGGCCGTCGGGAAGGTGCTGTGATGGCGGGTGGCCTGCCGGCCGCGGGCGAGGTGCTGCCGCTCGCGCGCCGCCTCCCCGGCTGCCCCGACCCGCTCGCGCTCTACGCCCGGCTCTGCGACGGCGGCCGGCGGCCGGACACGCTGCTCCTCGAGTCCGTCGACGTCGCGACGCGGCGAGCGGAGCAGAGCTTCCTCATGCCGCGGGCGGCGCTGCGCGTCGAGTGCCGCGGCCGGACCGTCACGCTGACGGCGCTCACGCCGAACGGCGAGAGCGCGCTCGCGGCGCTCGCCCCGGCCCTCGCCGCGCGGGCCGCGGTGGCGCGCACGGCGGCGGGCCTCACCGCCACCTACCCGGCGCCCGCCGCCGGCGGCAGCGAGGAGGCCCGCCTCACGGCCCCCTCGCCCTTCGACGCCCTGCGCGCGATCGCCCTCGGCTGGCGCCTGCTCTCGGAGCCGGCCGCCACGTCGCTGCTCGCCGCGGGCGTCTTCTCCTACGACCTCCTCGAGTGCTTCGAGGCGCTGCCGGCGCAGGAGGCGGACCCGCTCGGCTTCCCCGAGCTCGTCTTCTGGCTGCCCGAGGCGCTCGTCGTCATCAACCACCAGCAGCAGGCGACGACGATCCTCGCGCCGGTCTTCGGCGGGCCCAACGCGCAGGCGAGCTACCACGACGCCCAGGCGCTGGTCGAGGAGCTCGGCCGCGCGGCGCAGGATCCCGCGCTCTGCGCGGCCGCGGCCGCGCCGCTCGAGCACCGGCTGGTGCCGCCCCGCGCCGCCGCGCGCCCCCGCGTCGACCTCTCCGACGAGGACTACGCCCGGCTCGTGGTCGCGCTCAAGCGGCGCATCGTCGCCGGCGACGTGTTCCAGATCGTGCCCTCGCGCACCTTCAGCGTGCCCTGCGACGACCCGCTCGCCGCCTACGGCCGCCTCTGCGTGCTCAACCCCAGCCAGTACATGTTCTACGTGCGCGGGCCCGCGCACACGCTGCTCGGCGCCTCGCCCGAGACGGCGGTGCGCGTCGCCGGCACGCCGCGCCAGGTCGAGATCTGCCCCATCGCGGGCACCGCGCGGCGCGCCCGCCGCCCGGACGGCAGCATCGACCTCGACCTCGACGGCCGGCTCGAGGCCGAGCTGCGCCTCTCGGGCAAGGAGCTGGCCGAGCACATGATGCTGATCGACCTCGCGCGCAACGACGTCGCCCGCGTGAGCGAGGCCGGCACGCGCCACGTCTCGCGCCTGCTCGCCGTCGACCGCTACTCGCACGTCATGCACCTCGTCTCGCACGTGACGGGGACCCTGCGCGGCGGCCTCGACGCGCTGCACGCCTACGCCGCCAGCATGAACATGGGCACGCTCGTCGGCGCGCCGAAGCTCAAGGCGGCGGAGCTGCTGCGCCGCGCCGAGGCGACCCGGCGCGGGCCCTACGGCGGCGCCGTCGGCTACGTCGCGGCCGACGGCCGCATGGACACCGCCATCATCATCCGCTCGGCGGTGGTCAAGGACGGGGTCGCCCACGTGCGCGCCGGGGCCGGCGTCGTCTACGACTCGGACCCGCAGGCGGAGGCCCAGGAGACCCGGCGCAAGGCCCAGGTCGTGCTCGAGGCGCTCGGCGCCGCGCGGGAGGACGCGTGACGAATCTCAACGTCCTCTTCATCGACAACTTCGACTCCTTCAGCTTCAACCTCGTCGACGAGCTGCGGCGGCGGGGTTGCACCGTCGAGGTGTGGCGCAACGACCTCGACGCCGGCCGCGCGCTCGGCCTCGCCCTCGGGCTGCCCGCGCCGCGCCTCATCGTGCTCTCGCCGGGGCCGGGCGCGCCGGCCGAGGCCGGCTGCTGCGTCGAGCTCGTCCGGCTCGCCTGCGGCCGCGTGCCGCTCTTCGGCGTCTGCCTCGGCCACCAGGCGATCGTCGAGGCGCTCGGCGGCAGCGTCGGCGGCGCGGGCACCATCGTGCACGGCAAGGCCTCGAGCGTCGAGCACGACGGCCGCGGCCTCTTCGCCGGCCTGCCGTCGCCGCTCATGGCCGGGCGCTACCACTCGCTCGCCGCCATCGACGTGCCGCGCGAGCTCGAGGTGCGCGCGCGCCACGGCGAGGTGGTGATGGCGGTCGAGCACCGCGCCGCCCGGGTGGCCGGCGTGCAGTTCCACCCCGAGAGCATCCTGACGCCGCTCGGCGGGCGGCTGCTCGACAACGTCATCGCGTGGGCCGGGGCCGAGGAGCGCCAGGGCGGGGTGGCGCGCGAGGTGCTCGAGAAGGTGAGCGCCCGGCGCGACCTCGCGCGCGACGAGAGCGCGCGCCTCTTCGCCCGCATCGTGCGCGGCGAGCTCGGCGAGGTCGAGCTCGCCGCGCTG